>CAYWWC010000221.1:0-6955 GCA_964461615.1 uncultured Anaerolineae bacterium | reverse complement strand
ATGATGACGACTATTCCCAGTGCGACGTATCTGAATGTCTTTAGCATGATATACTCCTTCAAGCTTATTTACTAGTGTGTTCACCAATCCAGGATTATAACACCAGCTTCAACACAAACAAAATCGCCATCCCAGCCATGACCAGGGGGACATTGTAGCGGTTGGACTGGCGCCGGGTTTCTGGGATGAGGTCCGAAGCGGCGATGTACAGAAAAGAGCCTGCCGCTATGCCCAGCAGCCCCCCCAGTACGTCCGCCCTGATCCCCTGCAATGCCACGTAGGAAACAAGAGCCCCTACCGGCGTGGCCAGGGCCACGACGACGGAATAGGTCAGCGCTCTGGTTCTGGTCAGGCCGGCGTGGAGGAGAATGGCCATCATGGAGAGGCCCTCCGGAAACTCGTGCATGATCACGCCGATGGTGGCGATGACGCCGGTGGCGGCGCTACCCGCGAAACCAGCGCCAATGATCACCCCATCAAGCAGGGAGTGAAAGCCAATGCCCACGAAAGACACCACTCCCAAGGTGTGCCGCCGGTGCATCTCGCTCTCCTCGGAGCAGTCCGGGTCCTCGTGGCCGGCGTGCACCACCACGTTCTGCTCCAGGATGTAGAAGGCCAGGAAGCTCAGCAAGGCGTAGACGGCGGCGTTCTCATTCAGCTCCAGGGATTCGGGGAGTATGTCCAGCAGAGAAGCCGCCAGCAATGCACCAGAGGCAAAGCTGATGAAGTAGATGGAGCTTTGGCGAGCCCATGCCTCTCTCCTCAACACTATGTATACCCCGGCCAGGGTGGCCAATCCCGCCAAGCCACCGTAGAGGGCCACATTCCAAAAGTGGCCTTCCATATCCTGCACCTCCTTTTCTGCTCCCGCCAGATCCAGCGACTCAGACTAATGGAGCGAGTAGCATAATCCCCCTCCCTCAGAGGGAGGGGCTAGGGGAGGGTGAGCCTTTTGTTGAACCGACACTTGTGTCGCAGAATCCATCCCCACCCGAACGGCTACCACAGATCATCACACGATGACGGTTTCCACGCCCGTCTCGGCTTCGATTTCGGCGGCGAAGGCCTCCAGCGCGGCCGGCACAAAGGCGGCTCCCGTACGCTCTGGCTGGCCCAACACCACCAGGTCAACGCCCTCTTCGCGAGCGGCCGCCTTCAACTCGTCCCGAAATTCCCCGCGACGGAGCAAGTAATCAGCGGCTACCCCCTGCTTTTGGGCTCGCTCCTGGGCCATGGCCAGCAGGAACTCGCCCATGCGGCCCATCTCCTCGGCCACCACGTCGGGGCGGACGGCGCGCCTTGCCTTGTCCAGAAAATGGGTATCAACCACGAAGATGAACAACAACTCGTCGCCGCGCTCTTTGGCCAGGGCAATCGCTGCATCCTGGGTGCGGTAGCTGGCCTCTCCACCACGCGTGGCACATAGTATTTTTCCCATTGTAAGTAACCTCCTCAGCAATAACCACTAAGACACCAAGACACCAAGTTTTCGATATTCCCCTTGTGTCTTTGTGTCCTTGTGGTAGATTCTTACTAGAACCGGATAAAGAGCCACAACGTCCCGGCAATCACGGTGACTATCATAGCCGGGAGACCAACCTTTATAAACTCTTTGTAAGTGATGGGATAGCCCGCCCGCTCGGCGATGCCGGCCGTCACCAAGTTGGCCGAAGCGCCGATGAGGGAGCTATTGCCCCCCATGGCTGCTCCCACCGACAGCCCGTAGAACAGCGCCTTGTTCCCCGCACCCGGCATTGTGCGAGTGAGGAAGCCGACCACCGGCAGCATGGCCGCCGTGAAGGGGATGTTGGCGATGACGCCTGACAGGATGGCCCCGGCCCAGACCAGCACCAGCATCGCCACTGACAGATTCTCTCCCACCACCGCTTTGATGCCGTCAGCGATGAGGCTGATGAGCCCCACCTCCTGGATGGAGCCGACGAGCATGAACAAAGCGATGAAGAACACCAACGTCGTCCAGTCCACCACTTTCAGCATCCCCTCGATATCGGGCGAGATCCACATCAGCATGGCCACCGCGCCCAGGATGGCCGTCACCGCCGGCACCAGGTGGATGCGTTCGCCGACGATGAAGAACACTAGCATCACAACGAACACTATGCCTGACTTGGCAAGTTTTTGGGGCTGGGTGATGCGCCCGCTCTCCTTCAGCCGCTCCAGCAGGGCGTCCGATAATCCATCGCCTTTGGTCAACAGGTGCTTGCGGTAGTAGATGAGGACGTAGACGATGAGAGCGGCCAGGGCCAGCAGCACACCGGGCGTCAGGTTGACCAGAAAGTCGTTAAAGGCGAGGTCGGCGTAGGAGCCGATGAGGATGTTGGTGGGCGTGCCGATGAGGGTGCTGATGCCACCCACGTTGGAGGCCAGCACCTCCGGCAGCAGCAGCGACAGAGGATTGATGCCCACCGCCAGCGCGATCTGGATGGTCATGGGCGTCATGAGCAGCATGGTGGTCACGTTGTCCAGCAGCGCGGAAGCCACGGCAGTGATGATCATCAGAATGATCACCAGCAGCCAGGCTCGCCCACCGGAGAGGCGATAGGCCTGGTAGGCCATCCACTGAAAGATGCCCGTCTCCTCGATGACGCCGACGACGATCATCATGCCCATCACCAGGAAGATGACGTCGAAATTCACGTATTCTATGGCCCGTTCAAAGTCGAAGATGAACAAGTCGGGGCGGATCGCGCCGCCCACGAAGCTGACGCCCAGCACCACCGCCACGCCCAACAGCGCGGCCATGGCGTTGTGCAGCTTCTCCAGGGCGATGAGCAGCAGGATGCCCACGAAGGTCAGCGTCGCTATCCAGAAGCCCAGGGTGATACGCCGCTCCAGGGTTATGTCGGGTAGACGCAGGCTGTTGCCCTGGCGCAGGTGGTCCAGGTCGTCAGCCTCGGCGTCCCACGTCGTCGTCTCAAAGTGGGGGCGCTCAATCTCCACCCGCAGCGAGTCCATGTCACCGTCTGGCAGGTCGAGCACGAAGACGCCATCGGGTTGGCTCTCGCCGACGACGGCCGGCTCCTCTGCATCGTTCAGGTAGGCGGCCACCTCCGCGCCGTGCACCGGCTCGCCCTGCGAATCAATCACGCGGCCGGCCAGGGCTGGTGGGCCAGCCGCGTGTGCTGGCGATGGCCTCAAGAGGCTCATCCGGCTCACCCCCAGGATGAGCACCAGCAGGGTCATTACAGCAAAACAGATCTTCTGTCTAAGAGCTACACAAGTGGATTTGATCATAGATTGCACCTCCTCATTGCCTCATTCCTCGTTGCCTCAGTCCTTCTCCTCCCCTCCCTCCTGTTCCCCTGCTCCTGTAAGCGAAGCGGCGCTCCCGTGCTCCCCTGCGCCTTTCTCCTCCGCCTTGCCGAAATCCCTGATCACCTCCGCCAGTTCCCGCAGACGCCTGTCCACCAGATCGTTCACTGAATCCTCTTCGAAGCCACTACGTACATGTGATGAAGTGGCGTCTTCCGTCCTGGCCCCGGCTTTGACTCCTGTCAGGATCTCGATCCCTTCGTCCACGGTCCGCACGGCCCAGATGTGGAATTTGCCCTCGCTGACCGCCTCCACCACCTCTTCTTTGAGCATCAGGTTCTGCACGTTGCTTTCGGGGATGAGCACTCCCTGCGTCTCGACCGTAAGCGGAGCGACGCTCGCCGAAGTCTCGCCCGTCAGCCCCTTGGCTTTGCAGGTCTCGAAGAAGCCCTCGATCTTCTCGTTAACCCCGCCGATTGCCTGCACCTCCCCTTTCTGGTTGATGGAGCCGGTGACAGCGATGCCCTGCTTGATGGGAAGGCCGGAGAGCTTGGAGAGGAGAGCGTAAAGCTCCGTGCTGGATGCACTGTCGCCCTCCACTTCTGAGTAGCTCTGCTCGAAGACCAGGCGAGCCGCGAGGCTGAGGGGCTTATCCTGAGCATACTTCTCAACCAGATAGCCGCCCAGGATCATCACCCCCTTGGTGTGGATGGGGCCGCCCAGCTTGGCCTCCCGTTCGATGTCCATGATCCCCTCCCGCCCTGGGCCGACGCTGACGGTGATCCGAGAAGGCTGGCCGAAAGCGATGTCGCCCCAGCCGGAAACTGAGAGACCGTTCACCTGGCCCACCTCCTCCCCTGCCACATCAATCTTCACGGTACCTCGCTCGATCCTCTCGTTGACCCTCTCCTGAAAGAGATTGGAACGATAGAACTTCTCCTCGATGGCCTTTTGCAAGTGAACGGCGGTCACGTAAGCCGCGTCCTCCTGGGTCGCGTAGAAGTTGGCCTCCCTGATGATGTCTGAGATCTCGCCAAATCTGGCGGTGAGCTTCTCCTTATCCTCGGCCAGCCGTGAGCTGTGCTCAATGACCTTGGCCAACGCCGAGCCATCGAGGTGCTTCAAGCTCTCCTCACAACAGAGGGTGCAGACAAAGGCAGCGTAGTCCTTTATGTTCTCGTCCGTGCGGGCCATGCGGGTGTCGAAATCAGCCTTGACTTTGAAGAGCTCGCTGAAATCCTCATCCCAGGTATAGAGGGAATAGTAGGGCCTGTGCTGCCCGATGAGAACGATCTTGACATCCAAGGGGATAGGCTCAGGCCGCAGGCTCTTGGTAGCGACAAAGCCTAACCTCTCCCCCGCCTCCTCCACGGCGATCTCTTTGTTCCGGAGGGCTCGCTTCAAGCTATCCCAGGCGAAGACGTTGCGCAGCAGCTCTTCGGCGGGGAGCACCAGGTAGCCGCCGTTGGCCCGGTGGAGGGTCCCGCCCCTGATCATAGTGAAGTCGGTGATCAGGGCGCCGAACTGGGCCTCCTTCTCTATGCGGCCGAAGAGGTTGTTGTAGGTGGGGTTAAGCTCCGTGACCACCGACGCCCCCTTGAGCTCGGAATTGTCCACCACCACATTCACCTCGTACTTTCTGAAAGGCAGCTCACTTGCAGCCATCCCGATGGTCGGGAATGGCGGCATGGGGATGGGAGAGGTAGGCTGGGCCTCAGCTTTCCCCCTGAACAGGGAGAGGCTCTCCACGATGTCGTCCCGTACCTCTTTCAGGTAGGCCACGACCTCCGGCAAGGCCTCGTATTTCTCCGTCAATTCACTGACCGGCGGACCCACTGCGTAGAGCGCTACCTCCTGATCCAGTTCCTGTAGTGCTTCGTTGGCCTGCTTGTCCAATCCCCTTACCTGCCTCATGGCCCTCTTCAGCTCCTCCTGCAGGCCCTCCCGCTTTTGCAGCACTTTCTCTTTTACTTCCGGGCTCAGAGCCATGAATTCCTCTTCGCTGAGGGGTTTCCCCTTCATCATGGGAATGATCATCAGACCCATAGGGCTCATTTGCAGAAGGAATCCCTCCGCCTGAGCCTTCTCGCCCATTTGAGAGAGGAGCTCTTGTCTCTGCCTTTGAAAGCCTTGGGTGGTCTCTTCCCTTTTGGCGGCGTATTCTTCGCTTTCGAATACTCTGGGGATCGACAGCCGCACCCCCTGCACCAGGCTCTTCATATCTTTTTGGAATTCCCGCCCTCTGCCTTGGGGCAGGCGGAGGGCATTGGGGCGATAGGGGTCACGGAAGTCATTTACGTAGCACCAGTCGGGAGACACAGCCTTGCCACTGGCCACCTCATCCAGGAAGCGCTTGACGGCGGTGGTCTTCCCTGTGCCCGGGGGGCCAGCCACGTAAATGTTGAACCCCAACTCCTGGATTCCCAGCCCAAACTCAAGAGCTCTGACCGCCCTCTCCTGGCCGATGATGGTTTCGAGGGGCTCCATCTCCTCGGTCGTATCACAGCCCAGCATCTTGGGATCGCAGATCCTTCGCAGCTTATCAACGGGTAATTCTTTTGCCATTTTTCCTCCTGATTTTATTTTGTCAGTGTCTTGATCACCTTCGGCCATCGTAATGATTCTCATAGCTAACTTCTAAAAGCCGCCCAAGCGCTCCAGTAGCCGCTGGATGATCCACACTGCCACCGGCAACAGCACTGGCGAGATCACGACGCTCAACGTTCCAGACTGCCAGGGCCAGGTCGAGATTTTGGCCAACACATCTCGCTCGATTTCCAGTCCGCCTATTGCTCTGTACACTTCCGTCATGTCGCTAAATTCACCGGCATCCACGCGGCGGTGCAGTTCGGCGATGGCGGCTTCCAGTCGCCGGTTGGCCTCGGATTCCAGCCGCCCCTTCTCCTCGACCATGCGCCGGTGCATGCCCATCAGAGGTAGGACAAAGGTCACTGCTGCCAGAAGCATCATGAAGACCATCATCCCAGCGGCCAGGGGATCCGTTTCGCTCATGAACTCATTCATGGCCAGAAGCGCAGTATCTGCGAGCACCAGGTAGCCCATGGCAGTGCGCGCTGTCAGGCCCGAGAAGGCGTAGAGAGGGTCGGGCTGGAACAGGTTGATGCGCGTGGCTGCGGCGTGGATGCGGCCCACCATCGTGAGTTGATGGACGGTTTGATAGACAAGGGCTGCCATAACCGTTAAGGTGAAAACAGCAATGCTGCTGCCAAAGACAGTCGCCAAGAGCGAGGAGGTGTAGCCGGCGCTAGGTACGTCTGGATTGAACAGAACCTGCAGACCAGCCAGCGCCGCAGCGATGACACTGACCCACATAGTGCGGCGCGCCGGCAGGGTCGTGAGCTGATAGTGTAGCCTGTTGGACTCTGCCTCGCTCACGGCCAACGCCGGCCGAAACGTGTGGATCGCTGCGTCCGCCGCTCCCTTCAAATAGTGCACCAGAGCCAGGAAATAGACGCCGTCTGAGGCACCAATCGTAGAGAGTAGATCAATGGCGCCCAATGGCTGTGACCCGTCCAGCCATTTGATGGCGTTCGCCATCAGGAGGAGGGCCAGCCACAGCACTAGGTAGAACAGCCAGCTCGGGCCTGGTAGTCGCTTGACCCAATCAGTAAACCACCCCCCAGCAAGCTGGGGGGCATCTAAGAACTGTCCCACAGCGAGA
>CAYWWC010000220.1:0-6958 GCA_964461615.1 uncultured Anaerolineae bacterium | reverse complement strand
AGATAAACACCGAATCTGTCTGAAAATAGGGATTATCGGTCCTTGTAGACTCCATCAGGCTATTTCCGTCGGTCTTCCCGACCTCTAGGGCTTCGGCCATTCATCCCATTCAATGGGCTTTAGCTTTTTCGTCTCAATCATCGTTATTCTGTCTGGCCGTCCTGGTCTGCTATAGACCTTGTATCTTGCAGCTTTTGCGGCATACACAGTTGCGTTCATGTCAACCAAGTGCTCTACCAATTCAATCAGGTCATCACGCTTTACAATAACAAACGAATCCTTCTTTTCAAAAGCCATCAGTTCCGCTTTGCCGTCGTACAGCCAGCCACGGTCACGCTCTCTCACACCATGTAGCTCTATCCATATCCATTTATCCTGGACATTAGGGTCACGGCGACTTACCCGCTTCATGCCCTTCACGTCAATTCTGTACTTTGCTGCCCCTTTCTCGATCAAGAGATCCCAATGGTCATTGATGTTGGCATAGTTTGAGGCGGCCGTCACTCTCCAACCTCTTGTGGCAGCAATTCTGGCAAAAACGCCTTCTGCTTTCTGGCCTATTTCGAGGCAACCTTTTTTGTCGTATTTGTTACGTTTGTCATGCATGGCATAACCTGAACAGGCGAAAGGGACTAACCAGCCGACAGTTCCCGTGGTGTGGTGTACATGGCGACGATGTTCTCCAGGGGTGTGTCAGCCTGGATGTAGTGGGCGGAAGCACAGATGTAGCCCCCGTCCCGCCCCAGCACCTGGCAGCGTTCCTGTACCTCGGCCCGCACTTCCTGGGGCGCGCCCCTGGGCAGAGTCCGCTGGATGTCAACGGCCCCATAGAACGACAGCCGGTCGCCGAACTCTCTCTTGATGCGAGCTGCGTCCATGCCGGCCGCCCGGGGCTGCAAGGGGTTGAGCACGTCAATGCCCAACTCATTGGCCAGGGCTCCGATGAGAGGATAGATCGCTCCGCAGGAGTGGTACATGATCTTGACCGGAAAGCGACGGATGGCCGCGTTCAGCCGCAGGTGACGGGGTAGAACAAACTCCCGCCACATGGCCTCTGAGATGAGCAGGCCCTGTTGGGTGCCCACATCGTCGTAGGTGTAGACCATGTCAATGCCGCCATCCGCTTCCTCCAGCACACGGGTCACGTTGGCGATGTAAAGGTCAGTGAAGCAATCCATGATGGCGCAGGCTATCTCCGGTTGGGCCACCAGGTCCATCAAGAACTGCTCGAAGCCGCGCAGCGCCCACGACCACTCGAAGATGCCTCCCACCTCGTAACAAAGCCAGTATTCCGTTTCCCGGTTGAGGGATTGAATCTTGTCTTTCAGAGTGCTGACGTCCCAATGCTCCGTTGGGGGCCAGCCCGGCCAGCTCTCCACCTCAGCTACTGTCTGGACATCGGCCAGGGGATAGCCAGCATATTCCTCGTAGGTGCAGAATTCGTTGGATACCGAACGGCGATGGGCGCCAAAAGCGTCGAAATAGCTGCCGTCCTCCTGGACGATTGGCGCCGGCCCCACGTAATCGGGGCGCACCCAGCGGCAATCCACGCCCAACAGACGCAGGACATCTGCATCGCGAGCTTCTTCTGTAAGCGAAGCGGCCGCTTCGTACACAGTTGTTGATGAAGCGGCGTCGTCCGCATCCAGATAGCGGCGCAGTGATGCCCACACTTCAGGCACGGCCCAGAAATCGAAGGGTACCCGATCAGGCTCCTCGTGGTGCAGTGCCATCTCCACTCGCTGGTGCGGAGTGATGGACGCCGCTTCTGGCCGGCCATAGTGATCTTCGAAAATAGCCCGCGCTTCGGCGGGCTCTGTGGGTAGACGTTCCATGCTACTGCTTCTCGTACGGCTGGCCGTCGGCGGCGGGCGCGACAGCCCGACCAACGACACCGGCCAGCACGATCATGGTCAGGATGTATGGCGCCATCTGCAAAAACTCCGGGGGCAACCCTACCCGTAGGACGCTCTGCATCTTGCCCTGTATCGCATCGGCGAAGCCGAACAGGAGGGCGGCCAAGAAGCTGCCCACCGGTGTCCATCTGCCGAAGATCATCGCTGCCAAAGCGATGAACCCCTGGCCGTGGGTCATGTTGTCCTCGAACTGACCCAGGCCCAGCGAGAAGTATGATCCGGCAACGCCGGCGATGAGCCCACCGATGATCACATTGATGTACCGCATGCGGATCACGTCAACACCGACCGTATCGGCCGCGCGGGGGTGCTCGCCCACCGACCGGCTTCTCAGCCCCCACGGGGTGTAGAATAGGATAAATGTGACTACCACCACCAGGATGAGCATGATGAACACTGTCGGGGTGTTGTCGAAGAACTTGCCCACTATCGGTAGATCAACCAGTACCGGGATACGCGTGTTGGCAATGGGGCCGGGGCTGTTTAGATCGGCCGGCGACAAGATACGGATCTTTAGATAGCGCGTAGCTCCGGCTGCCAGGATGTTGATCACTGTGCCGCTGATGATCTGGTCCACCCTGTAAGTCACGGACAAGATGGCGTGCAGCACAGCTATGATTCCACCTGTAAGTACTGCGGCTAACATCCCGATCCAGTGATTACCGGACAGGGACGTGGCGACGATGGCCGCAAAGGCTCCAAACAGCATCATGCCCTCGATGGCGATATTCACCACGCCAGCTCGCTCGCAGAACACGCCACTCAGAGCACCTAAAGTCAGCGGAGTGGCCGCCGTGAGGGTGGTCTGTAGCAAGCCCGGCAGATTGAGTTCTTTGCCGCTGGTGAGGGTGATCAGGAACGAAGCCAGCATCAAGAAGCCCGCCGCTCCTAGCAATACTCCAATCGAGCGGAACCCGCGGTAAAGTTGCCAGCCGCCTACAAAAAAGCATAGGGTACCCAGGGTGTACAACGTAGCCTGGGAGGGTGGCGCAAATAGCGTCCCAATCTTCTCGTCAAAGAAAGTCGCCACCTCGCCGCTTTCCAGGTACAGGGTGGCCACAGCGATGATGATCAGGCCGATGATCATGCACACGACGCCGAGGGCTTTCTCTCTGGTCAGAATCTCGCGCCATTTTTCGGACATACTTGTTCTCTCCTATTTCAGCTGCCCCAACCACGGGTGATCATGGCCGGCCCTCGTTCCGCTCTCTCAGTGCGCAGCCGATAGATGCTCCGGATGATAGCCGGTGCGGCGATGAAGATGATGACCATAGACTGCACGATAGAGGTGATTTCCAGGGGAATGCTTGCTATGGACATCATCCGTGTGCCGCCGGCCCGCAACACCCCGAACAACAAGCTGGCCAGCACCACGCCCAGCGGGTGACTGCCACCCAGCAGGGCCAGGGCAATGGAGTCAAAACCGTAACCTGCCGAGAATCCTAGCGTCATGTTGTGGGTGAGTCCCAGCGACTCAGTGACCCCAGAGAGACCGGCCAAGGTCCCGCTGATGAACATTGCCAGCACGATATTCCGCTTGATGCTGATGCCGCCGTAGCGCGCCGCGCTGGGGTTAGCGCCTACCGTGCGCATCTCAAAGCCCCAGGTGGTCTTCCACAGAAACCAGTAGACGAACACGGCCGCCGCCAGGGCCAGTATCAGGCCGGCATGCAGGCGGAGCGGGTGGGGGAAGAAGCGGGGTAATTCCGCCGTAGACAGGATCTCCGGCGTGCGGTGAGTACCCTGTGTCTTTTCCAACGGCTCTCTCAGCAGATACTCCGTCATGCGGAAGGCAATATAGTTCATCATGATAGTGTTGATTACTTCATGGGCTCCAGTCCAGGCCTTGAGCAGGCCGGGAATCGCGCTCCAGATCCCAGCGGCCAACGCTCCAGCCATCACCGCCAGCGGCAGGTGGATGTAGGCTGGCAAACCGGTGACTGCGTAACCGACGATGACCGAGCACAGCCCGCCGATAACGAACTGCCCTTCCGCGCCAATGTTGAACAACCCGGCCCGGAAGCCTAGAGCCACAGCCAGACCAGCCAGCATGTAGGGTATAGACTTGGTGATGCTCTCCGATATGGGGCGTACTGCGGAGCGAAGAGGCCCGGCTTCCCCCTCCACGATCCAGCTCTCCAACCCAGCCGTGATTTTAGTCGGACTACCCAACGCCCCCTCGAACAGAGCCTTGTACGCCAGGCTCGCCGCATCCCAGGCATTACGCAGCACGGTAGTCGGGTCCTCAAAGAAATTACCGGCAGATTCGAGAACCAAGGGGTCAGTTGAGGCAATGACAAAGGCGCCGATGATGAGCGCCGTCACCACTGCCAGAACCGGGACCACCGTACCTCGTAGCCAGCCAAAAGAAGCATTCCTGATGGTCACTAAAGCAAACATCATCAGCACTAGAATGCCCAACAGAGGCAATATGAAGTTTATCCCGCTTTTGGTGATGAAGATGCCTGCCAGGGCCAAAACGATCAGAACGACCAATCCGCCCCACACCCGCAGCAACATCCGCTGCCGAGCCTTGAGGAAGCTAGGCTGTGCCACCTGAGCGACCGCCTCGTCTGTAGCGGCAGATGGTTCTTGTCCAACAGATGATTTCAAATCCTTATCGCTCAATGGCTTCCCTCCTCCGAAGCGAGGTTTTCCGCCGCCCCAGCCATCCACAGACCCAACTGCTCGCGCGTTGCCTGGGAAGCGTCTACGGTGTACACAATCTTGCCCTCATACATCACGGCGATGCGATCCGAAAGGCTCATGATCTCGTCCAGTTCAGCGGAGACCAGCAGCACAGCCGCTCCCTGATTGCGTTTCTCGATCAGTCGCTTGTGGATATACTCAATGGAGCCAACATCCAGCCCGCGCGTGGGCTGAGCGGCGACGAGCAACTGTATGGGCCGGGATAGCTCGCGGGCCACGATCAACTTCTGCTGGTTGCCGCCCGACAGATTGCTCGCCGGCAGGAATATGGACGGGGTGCGAATGTCAAAGAGATGAACCAGGTTATCGGCCTGTTTGAAGACCTCGCGCTCGTTGATCATAATGCCTCTGGCAAACGGAGGCTTGTAATAGGTGCACAGCACCAGATTCTCGTACACTGGATAGGTGAGAACCAAACCATCCCCCTGCCGATCCTCCGGTATATGCGCCGTGCCCAGCTCGGTAACCTGACGCGGACTGGCGTGAGTGGTCTCCGTGCCTGTGATCCAGATATGGCCTCCCGTGGCCGATCGCAGGCCGGTCAACATCTTGACGAGCTCGGTCTGACCGTTGCCCTGCACCCCGGCGATGCCCAGAATCTCACCAGCGCGTACTTCAAAAGTGACGCCTCTGACCACCGGCACGTGACGGTCGTCCACGGTGTGTAAGTCTTCAACTTTGAGAATGGTCTCCTTCGGCTGGGCCGGTTCTTTTGCCACCGTCAGGATGACCTCACGCCCAACCATCATGGCCGCTAGGTTAGCTTCTGTGGTCTGGGACGGGGTGGTCTCGCCCACCAATCGGCCATCGCGCAGGACGGCGATCCGGTCAGCTACAGCCAAGACCTCTTTCAGCTTGTGGGTGATGAAAATGATGGACTTGCCCTGCTCAACCAGGCCGTGCATGATCTCAAACAACTCGTCGGACTCCTGGGGGGTGAGCACGGCCGTCGGCTCGTCCAGGATAAGGATGTCGGCTTGGCGATAGAGAGCCTTGACGATTTCCACCCGTTGCTGGGCACCCACCGACAGATCCTTTATGTAGGCCGTTGGGTCTACGTCTAGCCCGTACTGGTGGGAGATGCGGCGCACGCGCTCGGCATCGGTCTTCAGGCCGAGGGGTACCAACTCGGTAAACCACACCAACACTTCCAGCAGAAGCAGATACACCCCCAGGATAACCCACAGGCCAAGGTATATCAAACACACATAGGCCACCAGCCTGAAGATGAAGGCTAACGAAGTTAGCACAGCAATACCGATCCCAACAGTGGTCAGCCCCAGTCCCAGCACAATAGACAGGACTAGACAGACCAGCGCCCACCCAATCGCCGATAGACTGGTACGATATAGTTGAGGGGCTGCACGCTGGAAGTGAGGCAGGGGGTTGATGGTCCGCAGGAAGTTGCGTAACCGTCGCACTGCGATGGTCAGATTCACGCCGAACAGCTTCTGCGTCTCGTTGCCCAGAGCAATGTTCTCGGCGACAGTCATCACGGGGATGAGCATGAAGTGCTGGTGTACCATACCGATGCCGTGGGCAATGGCATCATTAGGGGAGTCAATGCGTACTTCCTGCCCGTTGAGGAAAACCTGACCTTCGTCCGGGGTGTAGAGACCGTACAAGACGTTCACCAGGGTGGTCTTCCCCGCCCCGTTCTCGCCCAGGAGGGCGTGGATCTCCCCCCGCTCCAGGTTCAGGTCAATGCGATCGTTGGCCAACACGCCGGGGAAAGCTTTGGTAATGTCGCGCATTTCAAGGACAGAGGCCATAGGATTCTCCTTGAAGTAGTTTTTGCAAAGTCTGTCTGAAGATCACTCGCGCTAGTGGCGCAGGTGGCTCAAACCGTGTGGCATCATAAGCCGGCATGAGAAGGTTCCTCAACGATTTCCAGTTCGAAATCTGCCGCTTGTTCGGGGTGCGCTAAACGAGGAGTGAAGATATGGGCGACCCGTTCGCTACGAATGCCAGGGATGACCACGTACACTTTTGTTTTATCTGGCAAGCGCACATCGGGCGTAATTCGTATTTGGCCACGCTCTACGATGCCTTCGAGAGTTACAACACCCATAATTCACCCCCTGTTTTGTCCAATCCAAGGCTAGCCGGCTACACAAACCTCTCCCGCACTTCTGCACTGACGAAGTCGAGGATCGCCACGGTGATGGCGATGAACCAGACAGCGATGCCCGCCGAACGGTAGTCCAGCAAGCGGATCCACTGGATAAGCAGGAAGCCGATGCCGCCGCCGCCCACCGCGCCGATGATAGTGGACATGCGCACGTTGATGTCCCAACGGTAGATGGTGAAAGAAATGAAAGGCGGGAGCACCT
>CAYWWC010000219.1:2858-6966 GCA_964461615.1 uncultured Anaerolineae bacterium | reverse complement strand
AAGTTGATTCTTCGTGCCCCTGGCCCAGCGAGCTTTTCCATCTGATCGTCTGACCCGACGGCGAGGATTTTCCCCTTTTGCACAGCAATGGCTGTTGCCGTCGTTCCAGTGGCATCAAGGGTATGGACTTTGCCTCCGGAGAGGATGAGATCAGCAATCTTATCTGTCATTACGTCTCCTTGCTTCAAGTCCCACACTTCACCTGACTGGACTCTTCAAGGCGATAAATGTGAAAAACCACTGGGTTTTCGAAAGTCGGACAGTTGTATTTGACAGTTTCACCTTCCCACTCCATTGGCCTGGGACTGCCGCCATACCTGAGCGGCCAGACCCAGAGGCTCAATGCGCTCCACGCCAGCGGGCAAAAGCCCTTGGGCACCTCACCATCATAGTCCCAATAATCGCCGACCTGAAAACCGCGATCGCAGCCTGGACCTTTGGGCAGCTCATCTACCTCGATCCTCAGCTTCCACACTGGCTTTGACTCCGGCGTCTCAGTTTTCGCCCCCTCAGTTCCGACGCGAGAGACTCGCCAGACGATCATGTGCCGCGTGTCTGGACACACCAGGGTCATTTCGTCCCTGCTCTCGTGTCCCAGAGATCGGTTGCTCTCTGCGTACCGCATGGCCCAAATCAGGGGGGAGAAGGCATTCCAGGCGAACGGGCACATGCCCTTGGGGAAGTGACGCCCGTCCCATACTGTCTTGAATCCTACTCTGTAGTGCCACCCGCAGCCAGGTTCCCCCAGGATGTCTGTCACTTCAAGGTTGAGGTCCCAAGGTCCCTTGTTCGTCTTCTCCACTGCTAGCCCGCCTCCCGATCTGTGTTCTTGGTCAGATCTATGCGCCGCCCCTCCTCAGCCGATTGATAGGCGGCATAAATTACTTCAACCACCTCGCGGCCCAGGTGGGCGTCGGCCAGGGGTTCACGGTCGAAGGCCACCGCCTCGACGAAGTCGCGGATCTCCTGCGGATAGCCCAACAGCCACTCCTCGTCCACGCTGGGGTAGCTCCACCCAGCCTTGGTGCTCACTTTCTCCATGATGTATTCGTCGGCGAAGACTTGCTCGGTGGGGGCATAGGCCATGACCATGCTGCTGTGGCCCATGTCACAGTCAATGCGGGCATTGGATAGAAATATCTGCAAAGTGTCTTCCATCCCGCCCAGCACGATGTCTGAGGCCTTAATCAGCGCTCTGGAACCATCGGTGAAGGTCATGATGATGGTGCACCAGTTCTCCACGTCTTGCCAGTCGGCGACGAGCCACTTCTCGGTTTCCGCCTGGAGCGCAGGCATTTTGCTCAGATCGCTTGCCTCGGCTGTGACCGATGCCACCGTGATGGGTTTGCCGCCATTTGCTTCAAGACGCAACCCTTCTTGCTTCTTGAAGTAGATGGCAGTGCCGATGGGATGGGGAGCCAGGCGGATCAACGCGCCGCCGCCAGCCAGCCTCCAGGTCTTGGCGTAAGTGGCGTGGGAGCCGCTGTGAGACTCCTCGGCCCGAATCTCCAGGATAGTCCCGCCGCTGGCCTCTGCCAGACGCAAGGCCTTCTGCACGGCGGGGCAGTACAGCCAGTTTTCGGCGTACATCAACTTCACGCCGTGGGCCTCGGCTGCGGCCATCATGCGGTCCGCGCTGCGCAGAGCCTCTTTCAGCATCAGTTTCTTAGGCGTAGCGCCCACGGGATCGGCTGCGCCCGGCCCGCCAAAGTAGCCAGTGAGGGGCTTCTCGCACAAGATGTGCTTGCCAGCCTGGGCTGCCTCAATCGTGAAACGCTCATGCAAATTGTTGGGGACTGAGACATCAACCAAGTTTATATCATCCCGCTCCAAGATGCGGCGGTAGTCGTCGTAGGCGTCGGCCACCCCGTACCGTTGGGCCAACTCCTCAGCCTGGGCCAGCGGCACAGCGGCCACAGCAGCGATATCCACATCCAGATCAGTAATGCGACGGTAGGCTCGAGCATGAATGTTGCCCACAAAGCCTGCTCCGATCAGGCCAACTCGAATCTTGTCTGGCAAGGCTTTCATAGATGCAAACTCCTAAGTGAGATAGAGGGCCTTTCTGGGACACACCGCCACGCAGATGCCACAGCCGTAACATTGCTCTGCGTCCACCACGGCCTTCTCGTCGGCGGCAAGCTGCGCATGCAGGGTGATGGCGAAACAATGCCCCGGTTTCAGGCAGATGCCGCAGCCATTGCAGCGTTCCAAATCAACTACGGGCGCGCCGGGCAATGTCTTCAGGTCGGCAGCGGCGCGAAGGTTGGGTGAAGCCCGCCCGATGACGTCATCGTAGGAATCGTAGCCCTGATCGAGCAGAAACTTCTCCATGCCCCCTACGATCTTGGTCACTACCTCCCAGCCGCGCCACATGATTTCGGTACACACAGTGACCAAGGTCGCGCCCCACATCATGTACTCGATGCCGTGCTGCCATTTCTGCAAGCCTCCTCCACCGACGATGGGGATGTTGATACGCTTGGCCGTCTGCGCTACTGCGGCATAGCCCATGAGGCGAGTGGCTGGCCCGCCCAGGCTGCCCATGCTGGCTCCCTGCAGCAACGGATAGACGCGGTCGGGGTTGTAGATATCCACCGGCGGCAGACAAAGCTGCGCCCCTGCCAGACAGATGCCGTCGGCTCCACCCTCCTCACAGGCGAGGGCGATGGCCGTGATGTCTGTCACGTTGGGGGTGAGCTTGAGAATGACGGGGATGCTCACCGATTCCTTCAGGGCTCTGGCGACGTTCCGTGCAGCATCTGGGTCTTGGCCGGTTATGGCGCCCCCTCGCTCACCTTTTTCTCCATCATCCTCCTCGCCCAGTTGTTTGGCCGTGAGGGTGATGTTGGGGCAGATCAGGTTGGCCTCAATGAGATCAGCGCCAGCGTTCTCCATGGCCCTGGCCAGCGTGGCCCATCCATCCAGGTCTTCCGCGTCGTGGGTGATGTTGGTGAAGAGCACCAACGAGGTCGTCTTCTTTGCTTCGTCAACCAGCCTCACCGCTTCGTCCATGTCGAGGCGACGGTCGTGGCAGACGATGCTGCCAACCCGTGGATCGTTATACATGCGCAGCTTGCCGTAGAAGGGCTGCTTGATGAAGGTCAGCTTAGTGCTGGCGGCAGCGGCCCCGGCCCGATCGGCCTCCTGCAAAACCTCGAGGCGGGCCGTCAAGGGACTGGAAGCCACCACAAAAGGATTCTTGAACTTCACACCGGCGAATTCTATCACTTTGGTTCTCCTATCCCAAGTAGCCTAACTGTCGGGAAATCATCGAGGCTGTTGATGTGACAGCCCCGGTAAGTTCTATGACGCGCTCCATAGTCATGCGAAAAGCAGGCCCTGACACGCTGAGGGCGGCTACCGGCTTGCCCTGATGATCGAAAATAGGCGCCCCCACGCAGCGAATGCCCTCCTCGTTCTCGATGTTGTCCACAGCATACCCTTGCAGTTGAACCCGCTCAAGCTCTCTCAGCAGCGCCTCTTTGTCAGTAATGGTATTGGGTGTGCGGGCGAACAGCCCGTGCTTCTCGACGATGTCTTCCACTTCATCCTTTGACATAAAAGCCAACATCGCTTTGCCGACGGCTGTGCAGTGCGAGAACCCACGGCGACCGATGGCGGAGTGCATGCGCACGGCTTGTGAGCATTCCACCTTGTCAATGTAGGTCACTTCCCCCCGATCCATGACCACCAGGTGAACTGTCTCATTGGCGATGTCTTTGAGCTCCTGCAGGAATGGCAAGGCTTGTTGGCGCAACTGGATGCTACCCAGCAAGCTGCTGGCGAGTTCTGGGATCTTGAACCCCAGGCGGTATTTCGTTATGTTAGATTCAGGATTAGTCGGGTCCTGACCTACGTATCCCCCTGTGGCCAGCGTGGTCAGCAGGCGATAGACAGTGCTGCGAGATATGCCCAGCTTGCGGCTGATCTCGCTGACAGACAACGGGACGCCCGTCTCACCCAGGCAATCCAGGATGTCCATCGCTTTCTTGACCGTCAGGGTTAATCCTGACTCTCGTTGAGCCATCTACGTATCTCCGTCTCTGACCGAGCCCACTCACGGCTGCGGTCGGGAGACCTTGCCGAACAGACCTTGCCGAACAGA
>CAYWWC010000219.1:0-2758 GCA_964461615.1 uncultured Anaerolineae bacterium | reverse complement strand
AGACCTTGCCGAACAGACCTTGCCGAACAGAAACCATCTACGTATCTTCCCGCGCTTCCCTGATCCACTCCCGCACCTGGCGCACTGTGCGCGTGATCTCCTCCCAGTTGCCAGCCGCCACCAAATCCTTACGCACCAGTTTCGAGCCCATGCCCACGCACGACACGCCGGCCTTGAACCAGCCCTTTATGCTCTCCTCAGTAGCATCAACCCCGCCGGTAGGCATAAGCCTCGTCCACGGACATGGCCCGCGTACGGCCTTGACAAAGGCTGGGCCGCCGACCTGGGAGCCGGGGAAAATCTTGCAGATCTCCACGCCAAGCTCTTCGGCCTCAGATATCTCCGACGCGCTGCCGCAGCCAGGGGAGTAGGCTACCTTGCGGCGGTTGCACACTTTGGCCACATCGGGATTGAGGACGGGGCCGACCACGAAGTTGGCCCCGCTCGAAATGTAGAGCGCGGCTGTGCCCGGATCTATCACCGAGCCAATGCCAAGAATGATGCTGGGGTCCTCTTTGGCGAAGTGACGCACCAGTTCCGCAAACACCTGGTAGGCGAGATCGCCACGATTAGTGAATTCGACCACCTTTGCGCCCCCCGTTGCGCAAGCCTCAACGATCTTCTTCGCGACCTCTACGTCCTTGTTGTAGAAGACGGGTATCGCCCCGATCTCGATCATCGTGTTTAGCACTTCGAGCCTTGAAAAGCGAGCCATTCTGAGTTTCCTCCTGATTCTTCAGTGCGATATTCTATCTATCGGGACACCCGCCCGGAGACATCGCCGCCCATCAGCTTCTCAACCTCTGGCACAGTGACCATGTTGAAATCGCCGAAGATGCTATGCTTCAAGCACGAGGCGGCCACAGCGAAGTTGAGAACGCTCTGTTTGTCGTCGCCGTAGGTTCTGAGGCCGTAGATCAGTCCCCCGCAGAAGGCGTCGCCGCCGCCGACCCGATCCACGATGTGGGTGACATCGTAGACTGGGGCGGTGTAGAAATTCCCCTCGTCCCACAACACGCCAGACCAGGTGTTGTGGCTGGCGGATATGGAGCCCCGCAAAGTGATGGCGATGCTTTTCAGGTTGGGGAAACGCTCCGCCAGTTTCTCACAGACGAATGTGTACTTCTCTGCCTTGACCACGCCGGAAGTCACATCAGTCTCCGGCGCTCTGATCCCGAAGACCTTGCCAGCATCTTCCTCGTTGCCAACGGCTACGTCGGAATGTTTGACCAGTTCCGGCATGACCTCAGATGGCTTCTTCCCCCACTTCCAGAGTTTGGAGCGATAGTTGAGATCGCAGGACACCGTCAGGCCCATCTCTTTAGCCTTCTTGACACCTTCTAGGCAAACGGCGGCCAAGCTCTCAGAGATGGCAGGGGTGATGCCGGTCCAGTGGAACCAATCCGCATCGGAGAAGGCGGCCTTCCAATCGAGCATGCCTGGTTCGATGGTGGCGATGGCCGAATTGGCGCGGTCGTAGATGACCTTGCTGCTGCGCTGCACCGCGCCTACTTCCAGGAAGTAGATACCCAGCCGGTCGCCGCCGCGCACGATCTTCTCGACGCCGACGCCGTATTGGCGGAGAAACTGGACGCAGGCGTCACCTAGGTCATTGTTTGGCAGGCGTGTCACGTAGTCCACAGGCAAGCCGTAGTTGACCAGGGAGATGGCCACGTTGGCCTCGCCGCCGCCATAGATCACGTCGAACGAACGAGCCTGTCCGAAACGCAGGAACCCCGGCGGTGAGAGCCTCATCATGATCTCACCGAAAGTTACGACTTTCTTTGTCATTCTTGGCACCTCCTCATTGAGTGTTGATTGCGATCATCAGAATCAGAAAACGAAATGTTGTAGAGGACTATAAAAGCGAAGCGGAATCTCTGTCAATGTATAGGACAGAATCAGGGTGCTGCCGCAGAGCTGTTGCCGGGCAGTGAGTACCAACAGAGCCAGTGAGGGTATCTTTGATGGCTTGGGCTTTGGTGGGGCCAGGTACTACGGTGTAGATCCGCTGCGCTGCTATCAAGGCGGGGATGGTCATGGTGAGAGCGTGGGTGGGCACACTGTCGAAATCTGGGAAGCAACCGTCGTGCACTTGTTGCATACGGCAGGCTTCGTCCAATTGTACCACTTTCACTGGTACGGGGTCCGCAAAATCCGCCACCGGTGGGTCGTTGAAAGCCAGGTGCCCATTCTCCCCGATGCCAGCGCAGACGATGTCAACAGGATGCGCTTCAAGCAGGGCAGCGTAGCGCTTGCACTCCTCCTCTGGATCAGGAGCCTGGCCATCCAGATAGTACACGGTACCTGGCTTGACCGACTCAAATAAATGCTCCCGCAGAAAATTCCCAAATCCCTGAGGGGCATCGGCCGTCAGGCCAATGTACTCGTCCATGTGAAAGGCGATAACCTTGTCCCAGGCGATGCCGTTCAGTGATCTTATCGTGGCCAGAAACTCGTTCTGGGATGGCGCAGCAGCGAAGACTATCGCTACCTCTCCCCGGTCAGCGATGATGTCCTTCATTCGGTTTGCCACAGCGAGGGCTGCCCCAACGCCCATCTTCTCTCGATCTGCATAAATCTCAACTTGCAGCCTATCCACATGTAGGGTCTTTTCTGACAGTGATGTACTTGTCATGATACACTTCCTCAAATAGCTGTCTCAATTAGTGGACTCTCTGTTCACCTTGTGAACGATTATATAACGCCTGATGTGGAATTCATACAAGGGTCGACTTGGCATCAACGCCCAAATGTG
>CAYWWC010000218.1:0-7037 GCA_964461615.1 uncultured Anaerolineae bacterium | reverse complement strand
AGTTGGCCGAGGGCCACGTAGGCCAGGTCGAAGACGTGGTGCGGCGGGGACAGCAGGTTCGAGTGCGGGTGCTCAACGTGGAGCGACGCGAGGGCAAATGGCGCATCGGCCTGACGATGAAGGGTGTATGAAGTTCAAAGCTGAAAGCTCAGATACGGGAGGATATGAAATGACCACCCTAGTCTTATGCAACGTGGGCAACAGCGACCTAATGGTAGAGGGCGCCGCCAGAGGCGAACTGCCCAGGCAGGCGCGCCCGCTGGCGGTGCGCCTGAACGCTGAGCGGGAGACTTACTGGGCCCGCATCCGATTGCCCATCCTGACCAAGGCGCTGGACTACATCCTAGCTCAGGGGGAACCGATCAAGATGATCATCCTCTTTGTCTCGGACCAGGACAAGGAACTGGCGGGAGAGGGCGAATGGGCCAAAGATACCCGTGAACTGGGCAAGCTGGTCAAAGAGAAACTGCTGAAACAGTACGAGAAGCAGGGATGGAGCCCCAAGCAAATCCGCCTGCATGTCATCCCCGGTAACCCGGCCGATTACGACACCATGCTGACCTACTTCGAGGCCAGGTTGCCCCATATCGGCAGCTACTACGATTCGGAGTCTCTGAAGGTCTACCTTTCCCTCACCGGAGGCACGCCGGCAATGAACGCCATGCTGCTGGTGGTAGGCAACGAGGTCTTTGGACCACAGACGGTCAACCTGTACGACGCCCGCGAGCGCAAGCAGCCCTTCCCGCTGGGGGTGGGCCGGCGGCTGGCCAGCCGTGCGTTGCGCGTGGCCCTGCTGACCAACTTGCAAACCTACCAGTATGCGGCCGCGCTGGCGCTCTTGCAGATGGAAGGCACGGTGCTGGTGGACGCCCACAGCACGCGCCTGGTGCTGGAGGCCCTTCTGACCTACGCCCGCGACCGACTGGCCTTCAACTTCGCCGATGCTGCCCAGGCGTTGGATGCCGCCTTACCCCACGCTGCTGGCCCCCTGAAAGACCGGTTGCTGCACTGGCAAAACCAGATCCTCAATCCGACCGAAACCGACCGTTTGCGCGAGCTATACTTCAGCGCCGAGATCAAGCGCCTGAACCACGCCTACGCTGGCTGGCTGGAGCGGGTCTTCCGCTTTCAGGAAAGCGCCTTGCGCCACGCGGCCGTCGACCAAAGGGTAGCCTTTCGAGGCGAGAACAAGGAGTACCTGGACCTGGACTGGGTGCAGGCCCAATCAGGGTTGGCGGACTACCTGGCTCAAGCACCCAAGCCGGGCGGCGGCGTTGGCCTGAATCCCCGCCGGTCCGCTTCGCGCCCCCTGCTGCGGGCCCTGCTGGCCTTTTTGGCCGAGCAGCGGGATGATGATAGACTACGCTGTTTTTTGGCTCTATCCGACCAACTTGAATCGCTGGCGCAACTGCGCAATCACTGGGTACATCGCAACCAGGGCGTCCAGTTGGCGGTACTGGAAAAGGGATTTGGTGACAGCTTAGAAGCGGCCGCTCAGACCTTGACTCAGATGTTCCAACTTCTGACCAACGTCGAACTAGGCCCCAATCCCTATGACGCCATCAATGCCCAGTGTCGTGACCTGCTTGAGGGAGGTAGATGATGACTTGGCTAAATCGACTACGTCGCCATAGCAACCTGGTGCTCCTTCTCATCTCCGGTCTTTTGGTGCCGTTGATCACTAACCTGGCCAGCAGTTGGCTGGAGCTGACCATCGGGCAGACGCCGAACCGCCTGATGCAACTGCTGGCCATCGGCATAGCCCTTGCCGTGGGGCTATGGGTGTTGCTCCGGGCATTGGAGAAACAGACGCCGCTGGAACTGGTGCCCAAGGAGGAGCGACCGCTTCGCTTCCCTGGTTTGATCGTGCTGGTTGGGACAGGGCGCAAAGACGTTGAGCCGAAGAAACTATCTCACAACTCAGCGATTGAGTATCACCTGGATCGCGAAGAGGCAGGAGGCGAGCCTGTCCGGGTCTGCTGGCTGATCGCCACTGGAGGGGTCACGGGTTCGATGTCCGTAGCTCAAAAGGTACAAGAGCGCTACGGAAGTCGCTGTGACAAAATGATCATACGTGTGCTCAACAGTCCGATTGATGTGCAGGAAGCCTATCTCCTGGTGCGCCGTATCTACGCCGAAGAGGCGGCTGAGCACGGGCTGGCCCCAGAGCAGATCATCGCCGACTTCACCGGCGGCACTAAACCGATGTCGGCCGGGATGGTGTTGGCCTGCCGGGGAGGTCGCTGGCCGATGCAGTACATGTCTGGACGCGAGGGGGAGATAGTTTCCACGCCCATGTTGGTGCGCTTCCAGCCAGTTGAAGCGGAAAGCGAGATAGCCTAATGCTCCTCTCCGCCGTCCTGACCCTCCAACCAACGCAAAAATCCACCATCCCCGCCGACCAGGGCCGAGCCACCCACGGCCTGTTCCTGAACTGGGTACGGCAGGCGGACCCCGCGCTGGCTCAGGAGCTACACGACATCGAAGGGGTCAAGCCGTTCACGGTGTCTGATCTGCAGGCAACGGGCCGCAGGGTGAAGGGAGAAGTGACCCTCGATCCCCAGCGCGCGCTGTGGCAGCGGGTGACGACGCTGACGCCGCGTCTCTCCCAGGTGATGCTGGAGCAGGTGTTGCCCAACCTGCCCGATACGTTGACCCTGGCCGAGCAACCGTTCCAGTTGTTGGGGGCCACGGTGGACGGAGCTGAACATGGCTGGGCGGGACAGACGAGCTACGAGGACTTAGCCCAGGCCCACCTGCTGGGGGCGAAGGATCCTCCTCCCTGGCTGAACCTGGAGTTCGCTGCGCCGACCACTTTTCGCTCCCGGGGGAAGCACCTGCCCTTCCCGCTGCCGGGGCTGGTGTTTGATCACTGGCTGAACAAGTGGAACAAATTCGCGCCGCTGTCGCTGCATCCCGACGTGAAGCGCTTCGCCGAGGAGTGTCTGGCGGTGAGCCGCTATCAGTTGCGGAGCCGGGTGGTGCGTTTCGGGCCGGCCACGTTCATCGGCTTCGTCGGCCGCTGCTCCTTTCGCGCCCTGAATCGCGATCCCTACTGGCTGCGCCTGCTGCACACCCTGGCCGCCTATGCTTTTTATTGCGGCACGGGACAGAAAGCCACTATGGGGATGGGGCAGACGAGGGTGCTGAGGAAGGAGTGACGGGGGTACGAGTTTCGCGTTGAGGTCTTGGGGATCACGAATGACACGAATGGACGAATCACACGAATTTGGGAAGTGGGTGAATGAAAGGTAACAAGGTTATCTATCGAGAACTATCCTATCGGGTGATGAAAGCAGTGTTCGAAGTGCATAACGCGCTTGGGCCAGGGTTCATTGAGGGTGTGTACGAAGAAGCATTGGCCTACGAACTAGAACTGCGCGGGATCCCCTTCGAACGCCAGAAGGCGGTTACAGTGCGCTACAAAGGGCGCGTCGTTGGCATACATCGCCTCGACCTCGTTGTGGACGGCAAAATCATCCTTGAGTTGAAGGCGGTATCAGCACTTACCGACGTTTTCAAGCAGCAAACCCTATCGTACCTCAAAGCCACGGGCTTGAGACTGGGCATTCTCATCAACTTTGGCGCGCCGCGTGTTGAGTACACTCGCATCGTAAACTAACCAGGGAAAATTCGTGGTATTCGTCCATTCGTGTAATTCGTGATCAGTACCATACGTACAAACGCTGAGCAGGTACGCAATGAGGGATGGGGGATGTGGGAACACATTCTGGCGACAGAGAATCTGCGGCAGGCCTGGGAGGAGGTGGCGCGGAAGAAGGGGGCGGCTGGCATTGATGAGGTGAGCATCAAGCGCTGGCGGCGGAACTGGGAGGAGCGGCTGGTCAATCTGGCCGCGGCGGTGCGGGCGAATACGTATAAGCCAAGACCGCTGCGCCGCTTCTACGTGCCCAAACGCGACGGCTCGCTCCGCCAGTTGTCCATTCTGACGGTGACCGACCGGGTGCTGCAGCGGGCCGTGCTGCGGGTGGTGGATGACTGTTTTGATCGCCACTTCCTCGATTGCAGTTGCGCCTATCGAGCGGGCCGGGGGCTGCGCGACGCGGTGCGGGCCATCCTCCACCACCGGGACGCTGGCCGGCAGTATGTGCTGGATGCGGACATTGATGAATGTTTCGACAGCCTGGATCACGGCCTGCTGATGGGATTCGCGCGGGAAGAGTTGGATGATGCCATCGTGCTGCGGCTGATGGAGCAATGGCTGCTGATCGGACGGAGGAATCCGGAACGGGCGGTGGGCATCCCGCTGGGAGCGGTGGTCTCGCCCCTGTTGTGCAACGTCTACCTGCACCGGCTGGACCTGGGCCTGACGGAACGGGGCTATTGGCCGGTGCGCTACGCCGATGATTTCTGCGTCTTCTGCGCCAGTCGAACCGAGGTAGCGGCGGCCAGGCGAGATACGGAGCGCATCCTGGCCGGCCTGAAGCTATGCCTGGAGCCGCGCAAGACGGCCATCACTCACTTCGACCAAGGCTTTGACTACCTGGGAGTGCATTTCTATCGGGACACCTACAGCTTCCTGTGTGAGGACAAGCGCGTCGAGGTCAAGGGTGGTTTCGACCGCCAGTTGTTCTACGATTATGTGCCGGATGGGTACGCGTAATACACGCCGCAGGCGGCGCTGGGAGCCTCGCCCAGCACCAGCTCTTCAGGCTAATGGCGCTAACTTTTCCAGGTTACACTGGGAAGATGTTTTTTTGAGAATTCGTTCGGGTAACTGCGGAGTGACTTTTATTGCTACACTACAGCTTGAAAGCTATAGGGTCTTTGGGAGTTTGCAGGGTTGGTTCAGCAAATGTTTAATTCTTTGCCACGAATTACACGAATCTTCACTAATTTTTGCTTTTTTGTGTTAATTCGTGCAATTCGTGGCAGATTTCTCAGCTTGACCCTGCGAAATCCTAAAGAGCCAAGCTATAGCTTGTGCCAGTTCGTATCGCCAAACAGGCTGTCTACTGCCCAAACTACATCATTCATGATGTAGTGTAGCTTTACCAGACCACCATCCCATTACCCGGTTATTTCTCAAAGCTATGCAGCGCAAAATGTTAGTGCCATTAAGCTCTTCAGGCTGGCGCCCAACGGATGGAGAGCAGTAAATGGCTACGTTGTACGTGACTGAGCCGGGGGCGCGGATTGAGAAGGAATACCGCCGCCTGCTGGTGACCAAAGATGATGAGGTGTTGCTGCGGGCGCCTCTGAGCCGGGTATCGGACGTGGTGCTGGTGGGCCGAACGGGGGCCACCACGCCGGCATTGTTGGCCCTGCTGGACGCCGGCATTGAGTTGGCCTTTGTCAGCCGCAGCGGGAAATTGCGCGGGCGGCTGACGCCGCCGACGGCCAAGAACATCCC
The DNA here is from genome assembly GCA_964461615.1 of uncultured Anaerolineae bacterium. Classification (GTDB taxonomy): domain Bacteria; phylum Chloroflexota; class Anaerolineae; order VGOG01; family VGOG01; genus CAZVCJ01. Next base: position 1,663 of record CAYWWC010000218.1, on the reverse strand, counting down.
CCTGCGGCATCGGCAATACGAGCGGGCGATAGACGAGGGGTTCTGTCTGGAAATAGCGCGGGCCATCGTGGGGGGCAAGCTGCGCAACGAGCGCACCCTGGCCCGGCGGCTGTGTCGGGGGCATGATGAGATAGACGCCGCATCCGTCGAGGAGATCACATCGGTCATCAGACAGGTGAACGGCGCGCCGGACATGGACACTCTCCGAGGGCTGGAGGGAGCTGGAGCGCGGGCCTACTTCAGAGTTCTCCGTCAGGCCCTTCGCCAGGGACCAGAGCAAGAGCTGGAGTGGGGCTTCGAGAAGCGGGTGCGGCGGCCGCCGGGCGATCCGGTGAACGCTATGTTGAGCCTGGGGTACACTCTGTTGGGACACAACATGATGACCGCCCTGGAGGTAGTGGGTCTGGATCCGTACGACGGCTTCTTCCACGCCGACAAATACGGGCGTCCCGCGCTGGCTTTGGACCTGGTGGAGGAATTCCGCAGCGTGATCGTGGATTCGGTGGTCTTGACGGTGGTGAACAAGCGGATGTTGACGCCGGACGACTTTCGGCCTGGCCGCAAGGGAGGTGTGATCCTACGACGCTCGGCCCTGCGGGAGTTCCTGGGCCAGTACACGACCCGCTTGCAGACCGAGGTCATCCATCCTCTGGCCGGGCGGCGGTTGACCTACCAGAAGTGTTTTGAAGTGCAAGCGCGTCTGCTGCGTAAGGTGATCGAGGGTCAGACAGAGGCGTACTCACCTTTTCTGACAAAATAGCCGGATGGTCGGGTCGTCGAGTGGTCTCTGGTCGAGTGGTCTCCTGGCTTTCGGGCCACCTGACCATAAGAACACGGATTCGCAGGATTTACGGATTCTTGAATCTGACCAAAGACCACCTGACCAAGGACCACCTGACCAATGTCCAAGCAATTTGTAGTGGTAGTTTACGACATCTCCAACGATCGGCGGCGGACGAAGCTGCACAACACCCTGCTGGACTACGGCTCGCCGGTGCAGTATAGCGTGTTCGAGTGCTTGCTGGACGAGAAAGGGCTGGCGCAGATGAAGAAGGCCACGGCCAGGGTGATCAAGCCTCGGGTGGACAGAGTGCGGTATTACCACCTGTGCGCCAGGTGTTTGCGCAAGACAGAAATCACCAGCGGAGTGGAGGTGCTGCACGAGGAGCCGGGGGCCATAATAGTGTGAAAATCCGAGCATCGAGGGGGGTAGGGGGTGTTTTGGCGATGCTCGGAAAATCGGGCCGCCCACCACTACGGGTAGTGGGTAGAGTCGGAGATAAGGCCACAGCTAGTTGGTAGCGGGGCGAAAAAAACGAGCATCCCCTGGGTTTTGAGAGCAAGCGACGATGCTCGGATTTGGGAAAAGTGGAGGGTAAGTGGGGCTTCAGCCCTGAAAACGGAGGTTTTCGCATGACACTTGAGTTTGGGGTAGTGTTCAAAACAAACACACGTACTACCAAGTGGGGATTGCGCCCTATTTGGGAGGTGAGATAGGGGTAGAAAAACAATGAATCCCCTTCGGGGGACTGAAACCTAAAACATGAGTCCAGGCAACGGTCGCACCTGTGCCAGTAGAAAAACAATGAATCCCCTTCGGGGGACTGAAACGGCTTTGGTGAAGCTACAGCAGACCCAGAGTCTCATGTAGAAAAACAATGAA
>CAYWWC010000217.1:0-7068 GCA_964461615.1 uncultured Anaerolineae bacterium | reverse complement strand
ATTTTCAATTGTCAAAGTTCAGCTAGGTGGGCTCAGATTATTATAGCAAAAACAACAGGGCCAACATCCAATTTTGCTTGTCCCGAAAGACCAAGAATATAGAGCATCCGCGCTCGCCGATGACGAAGGGATTGGCGCGCAGGTCAGTATTATCTCAATAGAGGATTTTCTCGCACTGAACATCATTGAACTCTCTACAGGCGAGGGAGTTGATTTCTTTCACGTCCTTCAGGATATTGTCGCGATATACAATAGGCGACTACGGGAAGTTGAAACGGACTTGTCGCTTCAGATAGATGTTCGATGAGAAAGCTCCTTTGAGAGAAGCCCCATCATCCAAGTAGAAAACTGCCGCCGCCTAAGTCTTGGTCGGCGGGGCGGTCGCCTACCCCGTGCCAATACGGGGGCAGCCATTTCGGCCGCCATCGAGCCGGTGATGGCCACGCTGTGGGCCGCTCTCTTTCTGGGCGAATCGCTGACCTGGCCGCAGGTCGTTGGGAGTGCGCTGGTGATAGGAGGTGTGATTATGTTACAAAGATAAGAGCACAGACGCCTATCTCCGCCTGCTGCGGGTTATGCACGAGTTAGGCCACGCAATGCTGAACGTCGTTGACACTCCAGTAGAGCAATATCCAAGTTGTATTCTAGGTTTGGAAAGGAGCCCAAGCGAAAATGGAAGAGCAAATACTAGATTTGGAAGAATCGGGCGAATCTGCCTCACTTGTTGTGCAAGCTCCGTCTGCTGCCTTGGAGCCATATGAACCGGAGAAAGAGACCCCTTGGCCAGAAATCGTCGACCGCAATGTCAGTAAGGCGATTGATACCTACAAGGAGATTCAGAAGAGAAGAGTTGAGGCAGATAAGGAGCTGATAGGCATAGATAGGTCAATTATGGTGGTGTTCGCAATTGCTCTGTTGGGATCGTTATTCTTCACCTTCTACATGATTGCAATTGACAAGCTGGATCCTGTCAACAGGGTGCTGTACCCCATAATTACGGCTATCTTGGGTTTTATGAGTGGATACTTTGCAGGAAGTGGCAGATCAAGGAGGCGGGAGTAACAACGAACAGCAGCAGACTGTCGGAGAACACAGGGTAAGCCGCGGCCTAACAACTCAATGGAGGAGACGATGCGGCTGCGCCGCGATGAAGCTGATGGCAACTACAAAATACCTGGCGGATTGTTGAAGGTTCTGTGCATGGGTACGCCGCGTGCCTCATCCACGATCGAGAAGTGGTAACAACATAATCGTCATCAAAAATCAAGGAGGAAAAATGGCAGAGAATCTAACAACTGTTGTCACATCTAAAACAAAGGAGGTGCTCATCAGCCGTGACCGACCTTGCGTCATCATCGGGGAGCGGATCAACCCGACGGGGCGCAAGAAGCTGGCGGCGTCGCTGCAAGAGGACAACTTCGACATCGTGCGGCGAGACGCTGTGGCCCAGGTCGAGGTGGGGGCTAAGATCTTGGACGTCAACGTCGGCGTCCCGGGCGCCGACGAGCCAGCCCTGCTCGTCCAGGCCCTCAACGCCGTGCGCGAGGTCACCGATGCGCCGCTGTGCATCGACACCGCCGATGGGGAGGCCCTGGAAGCAGGGCTGAAAGTCTACAACGGCAAGGCCCTGATCAATTCGGTCAATGGCGAGGAGGCGCGCTTGGTGAGCGTACTGCCGCTGGTCAAGGAGTACGGCGCGGCTGTCATCGGCCTGTGCATGGACGACGATGGCATCCCTCCCACGGCGGAGGGGCGGTTCGCAGTGGCGGGGAAGATCATTGAGCGGGCGGGCAAGCTGGGCATCTCCCCGGCGGACATCGCCATTGACCCGCTGGCGCTGACGCTGGGGGCCGATCACCGCGCCGCGAAGATAGCTCTGGACGCCATCGAGATGATCGTTGCGGAGTTCGGGGTCAACATAACCATGGGAGCCAGCAACATCTCCTTTGGCATGCCCGACCGCAGCGGCATCAACGCCGCCTTCATCGTCATGGCCATCCACGCCGGTCTGACCTGTCCCATCGTCAACCCGCTGCACGAGCAGGTAGCCACAGCGATCCTGGCGGCCGACCTCGCCATGGGGCGCGACGAATGGGGCTCGCGGTGGATCAAAGCCTATCGCAAGCGACTGAAAGCTGCTGAGCGCCAGCCGTAGAGCGGCAAGAGCCAACCTCCCCCGCCCTCCTGCCCCCAAAGCTGGGGCGATTGAGGGGGGCGCGAAGGAAGGCAGTCTACTCAATATCCTGAAGTTTTGACATAAGGCTCTAGTATCCGTCCCCGGGCGCGGTCTTGGCGGCCCGAGGACGGGCCTTGGAGCTTATATTCTTTATTTTAGATGATGAGGCAGACATCATGGACAGTGGCTTGAAAACTCAATGCGTACCTGGCTACAGGCTTCTGACAGAGGAGCAGATCAAAGAGATTCACCGCGCCAGTCTGGAGGTGCTGGAAACCATTGGCGTTCGGGTGTTTCACGAAGAAGGCGTTCAACTTCTGAGAGATGCCGGATGCCGGGTGAAAGAGGGAGATACTGTTCAGATCCCCAACTGGCTGGTGGAGGAAGCGATCCGCAGCGCGCCTTCCCGCATCACCATGTACAACAGGATAGGGGAGGAAGCGATGCGCCTCTGGAGGGGCGTAACATCAACTTTGGGCTGGGAACGGATCTGATCAGCACGGTTGACCTGCGGACGGGCAAGACACGCCGCTCGCTGCGGCAAGACGTGGCCAATGCTGCCAAAGTCGCGGACTACTGCGAGGAGGTTGATTTCATCGCCTCCTTCGCCCTGCCGAGCGATGTTCCGATCAACTCGATGTACATCGAGTGTGCCAAGGCCATGATGGAGAACTCGATCAAGCCAACCTTATTCACGATATCGGCTATCTGGGACAGGGGTTGCTTGGCAACCCTGCTGCCATCGTCATGTGTGACGAGATCATAAGCTACGTGAAGCGGGTCATCCGGGGCTTTGATATGAGTCGAGAGAAGATGGCCCTTGACGTGATCCGAGAGGTCGGGCCAGGGGGCGATTTCCTGACCGTGATGCACACCAAGACCCACTTTCAGCAAGAACTCTGGCAGCCCAGGTTCTTGAACCGCGACAGCCCGAGAGCCTGGGCGGACAGAGGCGGCAAGACCTACGAAGAGGTTGTGACTCAGAAGGCTCTTGAGATTCTCGAGACGCACCAGCCTGAGCCGCTGCCGGAGGATGTTAGTCAGAAGATCAACGAGATTGCCAAAGGGGCCGAAAGGGAGCTGGCGGGCATACAGTTCGTGGCATAGCGAAAGAAGCTCTGGATCAAGCGCCAAAGACCTGGCAGCCTGTCCCAAAGATAGAGTCCGGTTATTAACTCTGGCCTGGCCCGTTCACTCCACCCCATCGAGTCGCTAGCCGCCTGGCCGGTAGTCAGTGAGCAGCTGATCGCTATTTGACAGAGTGAGAATCGGGCGATATAATAAGCTGGCTCAAATCTGGATGGGTTTCAATGATTGCAGTGAGCGTCTTGACGTAGTCGAGACGCTTATCGCAATCGTTGTAGCCTCCAAATCACTTTTGAAAGGAGCGAATCATGGGTAGTAGCATTTTGGAACAGATCGCCTCTAACCTGTACAATGGGGAGGACGAAGTCGTTGCTGATCTGGTCCAGCAGGGGCTGGATCAGGAGGTGTCTCCGGCTGAGCTCCTCAATGGCGGCCTCATCGCCGGCATGGATGAGGTAGGCAAGGATTTCAAGGCTGGCGACCTGTATGTGCCGGAGGTGCTCATCGCTGCTCGGGCCATGCGCGCTGGCATGAACATCTTGCGCCCACTGCTGGCCGAGGCCGATGTGCCCACCGCGGGCAAGTACATCGTCGGCACGGTGCGGGGCGACCTGCACGACATCGGCAAGAACCTGGTCAAGATGATGCTGGAGGGCGCTGGCTTCGAGACCATTGACCTGGGCACCGACGTCAAAGCCGACGAGTTCGTGACCGCCGTGCGGGAGCATCAACCGCAGATCGTAGGCATGTCGGCTCTGCTGACCACGACCATGCCGGGGATGAAAGCCACCATCGAGGGGCTGGAGGAAGCAGGACTGCGCGATACAGTCAAGATAATGGTCGGCGGCGCGCCAGTGACAGCGGCCTTCGCCGAGCAGATCGGGGCCGATGCCTACGCGCCCGATGCGGCTACGGCGGTGGATGTAGCTCGGAATCTGGTGGCGTGATCCGTGTTGCGTGAGGAAATCCTTGTGACTGAACAAATCCCCATCGAAACTCTACACCCCACCATCCGCATGCTCTCCGATGAGCAGGTTGAGGCCATCCACCACACCAGCCTGGACATTCTGTCCCAAACGGGCATCGTGATGAAGAACGAGGCCGCCCGCGAGTTGTTGCTCGACGCCGGAGCATGGGAATCGGAACAGCGGCTCAAAGTACCACCGCTCTTGGTGATGGACGCCATCGCCTCCGCTCCATCGCGCATTCCCATGTTCAATCGGCTGGGCGAGCTGACCATGCCTCTGGAGGCCAATAAGGTCTTCTTCGGGCCTGGCTCCGACTGTCCCTTCACCATTGATTTGGAGACGGGCCAGCGGCGACAGGCTACTGCCGAGGACGTGCGGCGCATCGCCAAGCTGTGCGACGGCCTGGGCCAGATTGACTTTGTCATGTCCATGGGAACTCCGTCGGACGTGCCGCCCCTGGATCACTATCTCCACAGCTTCATCAACATGATCCGCGGGTCGGTCAAGCCCAACGTCTACACGGCCAACAATCGAGAGGACATGGAGGCCATCTACCGCATCGCCTGCGCGGTGGCTGGCGGCGAGACTGAATTGCGCGAGAAACCCTTCCTGCTGCACTACGCCGAGCCGATCTCCCCGCTGCTCTTCAACGACGAATCGGTGGACAAGCTGCTGTTCTGCGCCGAGAAGGGCATCCCCGTTACCTACCTGCCCTCGCCCAACACCGGCGGCGGTGGGCCCATCACCCTGGCGGGGGCGCTGGCCCTGGGCAACGCCGAGTGCCTGGCGGGGCTGGCGCTCAGCCAGTTGGTGCGACCGGGCACGCCGTTTCTGTATGGCATGAACACCGCTGCGCTGGACATGAAGTCGGCCATCGTCAGCTACGGCAGCCCCGAGTGGCCGCTGGGCATGGCCGCCTGCGCGGACCTGGCCCGCTACTACGACCTGCCAGTGTGGGGCACGGCCGGCGCCACCGACAGCAAGGTGGTGGACGCCCAGGCCGGCATCGAGGCCACGGTCTCGGTCATGACCGCCTTCCTGACCCGCTGCAATCTGGTGCACGACGTGGGCTATATCGAGTACGGCACGACCTCCTCGATGGAGATGCTGGTGGTGGTTGACGAGATCATCCGCGACGCGCGCTACGTCATGGGCGGGGTTGAGGTCAGCGAGCGCACCCTGGCCCGCGAGGCGATCCATCGGGCCAGGCCCGGCGGCGGGTTCCTGGCCGACGATCACACCCTGGACAACTGGAAGTGGGCCCAGTGGCAGCCCGCGCTGATTGATCGTATGCGCTATGACCGCTGGGTGGAAAAGGGCCGCCAGGACATGGCCGCCCGCGCCAACGAGCGCGCCCGCCAGATCCTGGCTGAACATGAAGCGCCCCCTCTGCCAGAGGCGGCGGAGGAAGTGATCGCGGAGGTGGTGAAAGAGCGAGAGGCAAGATAGGAATAAGTACCACAACGTCCGTAGGTTCATGCCTACAGGTGGGTTGTTTTCTGAGGAGTATTGGAGCCGGACTGCATCACATGGACATGGGCGCAGCGCAAATCTGCTGCGCCTCGCATGAGTTTCAGCTCACCGAGGCCGCCATTGCCGAACTAGGTCGCTGGTACGGCATCCCCACCTGGGGATACGCGGGCTGCTCCGACGCCAAGGTCATGGACGAACAAGCCGCTCTGGAAGCCATGCTGTCCGTGCTGATGGCCAGGTTCAGCGGCATCAACCTGATCCACGAGGTGCATGTCAGTTTGGGGGCGAGCTGCAATAATGGGGATTTGACAAATCAGGCGGAGTGTGGCATAATTAGGATGTATTGTAGATATATTATCGATATGCTAAGAGCCTTCCTGATTGCCAAGTTCCCTGAGTGACTACCAGGCAGGCAGTGAAAGTGGCCTCAGTAGCGCCTGATCGCCTCCCCCCAATCCTGGGGGGAGTAGCACGGTTTCGAGGGGGCTGGCTGGTAGTTACTCTTCCGAGTTGTACTGCAATTGATGAGGAGCGGCTGTGCGACTAAGTGAGAAAGCTTACCACCTTATCAAGGAGATGATCATCACTTTAGAGCTTTCGCCCTCTTCGGTGATTGACGAACGGACCCTGATGGAAGAGTTGGAGTTGGGACGCACGCCGATCCGCGAGGCGTTGCACCAGCTTGCTGCTGAAGGCCTGGTGGACATCGTCCCTCGGCGAGGGATGTTTGTGGCCAACATCAGCATCACCGACCTGCAAAAGATTTCCGAAGTGCGGGTGGTCTTGGTGGGTTTTTGTGCTCGACTAGCGGCTCAGCGGATCACCGAGGAGCAGATCGCCCAGATGGAAGCGATACTCCAGGACTTAGGGCAGGTGCAGGACGGCGATGCTGAGGCTTTAATGACCATTGATGAACGCTTCCAAACCTTGCTATACCAGGCTGCAGACAATGAATTCCTGACCGAGGCTTTGGGTCGTCTCTATGCTCAGAGTTTGCGCCTTTGGTATCTTGCCCTGGATCGGCTCAGCGGCGTGCGAGGAGCGATAGAACAGCACCGAGGGGTCGTTGAAGCGCTGAAAGCAGGGGATGGGGCGCGGGCGGAAGCACTCATCCAGCAGCACATTGTGCAATTTCAACAGAGGATTAAAGCCGTAATATAAGTGTCAGAGCAGTGCCCCCGGCAATGGCCGGAGCCTGCTCTTTTGCGTTCCTGAAGAAGCACAATCTCAAGTGGCAGAGGCACCATTTCTGAGGCTGAAAGGGAGCATGGAGCAAAATTGCGACCTGATGAGGCGAAAACTGGTACAGCCAAGGCTCAAAGGCCCGTCCCCGGGGCGGCCCGGGGACGGGCCTCAGAGCTTGAG
>CAYWWC010000216.1:5548-7083 GCA_964461615.1 uncultured Anaerolineae bacterium | reverse complement strand
TGTTGTCAAGCCTATGCGATTGTTAAAGTGTCAACCTATTGTGAACCATCCCCGATATCGGAGTATCTTCTCAGAAAGTCGGGGGAGGACAAATCCAGCGCCGGCCGAGTAGGAGCGCAGCGACGTATCGAGGCCAAGCGGGTTGCCGGTAAACCCGCTCGCATCCTGGGTTTCGATACGACCTGAAGGTCTACTCAACCGGCGGATGCTCGCTATGTCCATACGCACCTCTTTCCCCCCGAATATTGAGAAGACACATATCGGAGTCCCCAACTTGTTGGGGTTCGTCGCGCCCTGGCCCCAACAAGGTGCAACCTGCGGTTGCCTGGGATTCCGGCACCTGTAACCATGGATAGTCGTATGACATCTAAGGAGAGAATGTTCAGGGCTTTGCAGGGAGAACAGCCCGACGTGGTTCCGGCAGCGCCTGCTTACCCAGGTCTCTTTCTCGCCGACTTCGAGCGGGCTTTTTACGTTGAGCAGTACCGGCTTCGAATGCGCGGGCGCTCGCGGTACCCGATTGATCATGGCGAAGACACACGCTTTCGCGTGCAGGCGAAGTATCAATCCTATGGCATTTTCAAAACGCGGCCGGACTGGATTGAAGTTGGCCGAGGCGCCAGCCGCGCCTGGGCCGAGCAAACCGACATCGTGTTGCAGGACGGCGTCCTATGCTACGAGGACAAAGTATCGGGGGGACGCCTGCCGATGCACGAGGCAGCCCTTCCTCGTGGGGATGAGCGCCCGGTGGCTGGAAACAGATCGGCGCGAGACCGCTGGGATACTTCGGGGCAGATCCAGAGCAAAGAGCAGATTGACGCGCGCCTGCCGATCCTGAGCGCCGACGAGCTGCTGGCGCGGGGTGATTTTGACTTGCCCCAACAGGTGGTGGCCGATTATGGCTGCTGCTACGGCGACCGGTATTTCATCTCCACCATTCTCGACACACCCTTTTCCGACGCGTACGACCTGTTGGGTTTCCAGGGGCTTATGCTGATCCAACATGATCGTCCGGATCTGTTCCACTATCTCCTGGAAAGGCAACTGGCAAAGACGCAACAAGTCATGGAGGCCTGGGCGGAGATAGGCATCCACGGCGTCTATGTGGAGGAGGTTTTCACCGGGGCGGACTTGATCTCGCCACGCAGCTACGACGAGTTTGTGTTCGCCTACAACCAACCCTACTTCCGCCACATGAGCGGGCTAGGATTGCTGGCGATTCACTACGTATGCGGAGATGTCGTCCCCCGTTTGGACCGGATCGCGCAACTTGACATAGCAGCCGTGGCGGTTGAGGAGAGCAAGAAGAGCTTCACCATCGAGATTGAGGACGTGGTGGACCGTGTCGGTGGGCGGGTGGCTGTTTTCGGCAACATAGACGCCGTGCAGTTTGGCATTCATTCCACCATGGCCGAGATGGCGGCGGAAGTCAAACGCCAGATACGCATCGGCGCCCGGGCGAAAGGTTTTGTGGTCAGCACGGGCAGCCCATTTCCCCTGGACACCAATCCCCGCCTGATTGACACGCTGGTGGC
>CAYWWC010000216.1:0-5448 GCA_964461615.1 uncultured Anaerolineae bacterium | reverse complement strand
TGAAACGTTTCGTAATGACGATCCTCGTGTTACTATTGGTGATCACCTTTCTGTCGCTGCTGGTGCACATCGTTCCCGGTGACCCTGCCAAGACCTTGCTTGGCCCGCGAGCCAACCCCGACTTGATCGCCAAGACCCGCGCAGCGATGGATCTGGATAAATCCATTCCGGTGCAGGTGCGCAATTTCCTCTGGAACATCTTGCACGGTAGCTTTGGCACAGACGTCTTCACAGGCCGGTCCATCGGTATGCTGGTGGGCAGCGCGCTCCCGCATACCCTTGTGCTGGCCTGGGTCAGCCTGGGGCTGGCTGTCATTGTGGGTGTCCCGTTGGGCGTCTACTCAGCGACACACCCCGATTCCTGGCTGGACCGCATCACCGCCGTTGTCTCGATCTCCTTTATCACCGTTCCCTCCTACGTGGGCGGGCTGTTCCTGTTGTTGTTGTTCGCGGTGCAATTTCGGGTAATGCCCGCTATCGGCCTGGGGAAGGACGGCGATATTGCGGACTACATCAAACACCTGATTCTGCCCGCCACAGCCCTGGCCATCACCTGGGTCGGCTATCTGGCCCGGCTGGTGCGCGCCAGCCTGCTCGAGGTGCTCAACGAGACCTACATTCGGGCTGCGATGGCGGTTGGCCTCTCCCAGCGGTTGATCTTCTACAAATACGCGCTTAAGAACGCCCTGATCCCAACGGTAGCGGTATTGGGTGTCGGCATCGGCAATCTGATGGGGGGCGCGGTCTTCGTCGAGCTCATCTTCAGTCGACCTGGCATGGGCACGCTGATTTATAACGCCATCCAGAGCCGCAACTATCCGATTGTCCGCGCCGGCGTTCTGATAATCGCGTTTCTCTTCGTAGCAGCGAACCTACTTTCCGATCTGATATACACTTATCTTGATCCGAGGATCCAACTCGACAAGGTGCGAGGTTAATTTGTCTACTGCAGAGGGGCGTCCTCGCCCCGATTTTCTACGAGGTTAATCATGGAATTTGTCGCCAGACCCACCAATCGCTATCAGCAGTTTCTCAACCGCATTCCCGTACTGGGGGATGTGCTCAGACGCCCGCTGGGTGCGCTGGGCTTCTTGATCGTGCTGGGCTTTATGCTCACGGTGATCTTCGCTTCTGTAATAGCGCCGTACGACTATGCGCGGATAGACGTCCCCAGCATGTTGCAAGGCCCGTCGAGTGATTACCTGCTGGGTACGGACCACCTGGGCCGCGATTTGCTATCGCGCCTTATCTATGGCTCCCGCATTGCCTTGGGGGTTGCTGTCCCGTCGGTGGGTATTGCGCTGGCGGGCGGCATCACGTTGGGGCTTCTAGCGGGCTACCTGGGGGGGATCGTTGACGATGTCATTGTGGTGGTTCTGGATTCGCTCAAGGCGTTTCCGGCCGTCATCCTCGCCCTTACCATTCTGGCTTTGTTGGGCTCATCCTTGCTGAACGTCATCATCGTCATTGGATTGGCCTGGATTCCAGGCTACGCCAGAATCACGCGGGCTCAGGTGCTTTCGGCTAAGCAGAACGTATATGTGGAGGCAGAGCGATCGCTGGGAGCCACCAGGGGACGTATCGTCCTGGTTCACATCTTGCCCAACATCTTGGCCCCCCTCCTCATCTTGGCCGCCATGGACCTGCCCGTGGTCATTACCTTTGAGGCGGGGCTTTCCTTCCTGGGACTGGGCGTGCGCCCCCCGACGCCATCCTGGGGCGTGATCCTATCCGATGGGTTCAACTTCATCCGTCAATCACCCTGGGCCATCACCTGGGCGGGCCTGACGTTGATCATCACCACGCTGGGATTCACGCTGTTCGGCGAGACCCTGCGGGATGTGCTCGACCCGCGACTCTCTGGAACCAAAGGAGCCTGATGACATCAGTGTTGCAAGTCAAAGACCTGGAAATCAAGTACCACACCCGCGAAGGTATTCTGACCGCGATTCGGGATGTTAGCTTCGAGGTGGGCGAGTCCGAGATCGTTGGCATTGTGGGCGAGTCCGGTTGTGGCAAGAGCACCATCGCTTCGGCCATGATGCGCTTGTTGCCACCCAATGGGGAGATCACGGCTGGGCAGATTATGCTCAAAGGTCAAGACCTGCGGCAGCTCGATCAAGAACGCATGAGGCAACTCCGGGGTCAGGGAATGGCCATGATCTTTCAGGATGCGATGACCAGTCTCAACCCCGTCTTCAGCGTCGAGCAGCAGATGGTGGATGCTCTGCGGGCCCACCAGTCTGACGGAGGGCGTCGAGGCCGCAAGGCTCTGAGGGAACGTGCCATTGAGATGCTGGACCGGGTCGGCATTCCAGACGCTGCTCGGCAGATCAAAGAGTACCCCCATCAGTTCTCCGGCGGTATGCGCCAGAGGATCATGATCGCCACCGCTTTGCTATCCAATCCCTCCCTGCTGGTCGCCGACGAGCCAACCTCTGCTCTGGACGTGACATTGGAGGCGCAGATCATTGACCTCATCTGCGGTCTGCGAGACGAATTGGGAACCGCCATCTTGTATATCACCCACGACTTAGGCGTGGTGGCGCAGCTCTGTGACCGGGTCATCGTCATGTACGCTGGCAACATCGTCGAGTCTGGTGATACATACAGCATCTTCGAGAACGCCAAGCATCCGTATACTCAGGCGCTCTTGGGCTCCCATCCCACGCATAGCATGAGAGCGCGGCGGCTGAGAACCATCCGGGGGCGAGTGCCTAGTCTGAAGGATCTCCCGTGGGGCTGCAAATTCGCGCCGCGCTGCGACTATGTGCGCGAGGTCTGCCACGGCGCCGAACCGGAACAGGTGCAAATAGAACAGCAATTGGTTCTATGTCATGCCTACCAGCCGGGCTGGGAGGGCGACGAGCCGGTCGAAATGATGGCGCCCCTGGCCACAGAACGCGAGTCTTCTGGGGAAGAGGAGCCATCAGATGCCGTGGAAGAAGTTGTAGTAGAAGCACGAGAACTGCGCACGCATTTCCGCGACCACGTGGCCCTGCTAGGTCAGATTCTGGGACAGCGCGGGGGATCCGTCCGGGCCGTTGATGGCGTGGACATCAAGATCCGCCGAGGCGAGACGCTGGGGCTGGTTGGGGAGTCTGGATCGGGAAAGACGACCCTGGGGCGTACCATCCTGCGTCTGGAAAGCCCCACCGATGGAGAGATCGTGGTGCAGGGGCAGGATATCACCCATTTGCCGCAGCCAAAGATCAGGCCGATGCGCGCCCGCATGCAGATGATCTTCCAGGACCCTTTCTCCAGTCTGAGCCCCCGAATGAAAGTGTCTTCCACCCTCCTGGAGCCGTTCAAAATCCACGGTGTCTCGGTAGGTAACGAGCAAAAAGTTGACGAACTGCTGGAAATGGTGGGCCTTTCGGCTGAGCAAGCCGACAAATATCCGCATCAGCTTTCAGGCGGCCAGGCCCGCAGAGTGGGCATCGCGCGCGCCCTGGCCCTCCATCCAGACATCCTGGTGGCGGACGAGCCTACCGCTGGCCTGGATGTATCTGTAGCCGCTGGCATTCTCAACCTGCTCAAAGACCTGCGCGAGAGGCTCAACCTGAGCTACATCGTCATCACCCACAATCTTAATGTGATCAGTTTCATCGCCGATCGGGTGGCGGTCATGTATCTGGGCAAGATCGTCGAGTTGGCCGAGACGGAAGAGCTGTTTACCCAACCTAAGCATCCCTACACGGAAGCCCTGATGTCGGCCATCGCAGTGCCCGATCCCCGGCTACGCGATAAGCGACAGCGCATCATCCTGAAAGGCGAGATCCCCAGTCCTCGCAACCCACCACCGGGCTGTCCGTTCCATCCCCGCTGTCGCTACGCTGAGGAGCTGTGCTCCATAGAAGTTCCCTCCTTGAGGGCAGTGAACGGTCAAGAGCGTCTGACCGCCTGTCTCTTCCCCGAGTGGGTTCAGATTGGAGTTTTCTAGGTCGGACATGTATATCCACTCCCTTTCTGGGTGGGGATAGGGGAGGGTGAATCTTCCGTGTTGCGGAATCCACCCCCACCCAACCTCCCCCTGCCAGGGGGAGGAGTTTCGTTACAAGCCTGTTTCAGGTCGTGACCCAAGACAAGAAAGGAGAAACCGATGGTTAAAGAGGGGCAAGTCACAGCAGAAAAGCGGAAGGCGTTCGTCGGAGGAACGCTCATAGACGGCACCGGGCAGGATCCACTTGCGGAGGCGGTAATAGTGATTGGTGGATCGGTCATCCAGGACGTAGGCAAGAAGGGTGAGGTAGAGATTCCCGCCGGCTGCGAGATCATTGACGTGTCGGGAAAAACCATCATGCCCGGCATGTTTGACTGCCACTGCCACGTCTCGCTGACCACCCTGAGCATTGAAAAGCGACTGTTCACGCCCAAGACCGTGGAGATCTTCCAGACCGCCGAGATCATGAAGCGCACGCTTCACGCCGGGTTCACCACCATCCGCGAGCCTGGAGTATTGAATGATGTTGGCTTCCGTCAGGCCGTGGAGATGGGGCTGATCGAAGGGCCAAGAATGGTGCTGGCCGGTGGGATTGGCCAGACCGGGGGACACTTTGACGAGTACTACCCCCGTGATGTGGAGTTGCCTTTCTTTGGGGTCAAGATGTGCGATGGCGTCCCCGATGTGCAGAAGGCAGCACGCCAGGTGCTCCGCCAGGGTTTTGACTTCATCAAGGTCTGCGCCACCGGCGGCGTCGCATCGCCCGCCGATTCGCCTGAGTACACCGAGTGGACCCTGGAGGAACTGAAGGCGATGGTGTACGAAGCATCGGCGCGCGGCAAGGCCGTCATAGCTCACGCGGAGGGGACCCAGGGGATCAAGAACGCCATTCGGGCGGGGGTGTGGACGGTGGAGCACGGCAGCATGCTCGACGATGAAGGCATTCAGCTTTTCCTCGATACTGGAACCTACCTGGTTCCGACTCTGTTCACGATGGAAGAGCTGGTGGAACGAGGAGAGGAGATGGGCCTCTCCCCTGTGTCCTTGGCCAAGGTAGAAAAGATCAAGCACACTCACTCAGCCAGCTTCCAAAGGGCTGCGGAGGCTGGCGTCAAGATAGCGGTCGGCACAGATGCAATCGTTGATGAGATGCATGGGAAGAACGCCCGCGAGTTGGAGTACATGGTCCATTACGGCTTCACGCCAATGCAGGCTATCGTCGCCGCAACCAAGACCTCCGCCGAGGCCTGCCGTGTGGACCACAAAGTTGGCACGCTGGAGCCGGGCAAGCTGGCCGATCTGCTGGTGGTGGATGGCAATCCCCTGGACGACGTCGCCATCCTGCAGGACCAGTCGCGCCTGATGCTGGTGATGAAAGAGGGCAAGGGCTACGTGGACAGGCTGTGAGGCGAAGGGCTGTGAGGCGAAGGGCTGTCAGGCCTATTCTTTATTGGCTCTTCAGGATTTCGCAGGGTCAAGCCGAGAGATTTGCCACGAATTACACG
>CAYWWC010000215.1:0-7139 GCA_964461615.1 uncultured Anaerolineae bacterium | reverse complement strand
ACAAACTCACGCAGAAAACGGGCCGGATTTGGCAATCCGGCGAGAGCAAGAGTAACAGTAGATCAAAGAAAGGAGAGAATACGATGAACAAGCTTATGCAGCAAAAGAGTCGGTCGCTCCGGGCCTCCAGGGGCTTCCTCGTCTTCGTCGTGCTCGGCCTGGTGGGGGTGCTCCTCCTGGCCTCGGGTTCGGGCGTGTGGGCGACCCCTGGCCAGAGCCCGCTGCGCGACACCATACCCCTGCCCAATACGATCGACGGCTTCCTCTGCAACAACAATGATGAAGTCCCCGGTTGCCAGATACCCACCGTCAGATTACAGGAGGGTGTAGCCCTCTCTGTCAGCCCGGACACGCCAATTGTGAATGAACTGGTAGAACTTGATAGCGGTGCGCAGACTGACTACACCGACGCGTACGGGTACTACGCCTTCGGTGGTCTGGCAGCCGGCTCAACTCACGTTGTTGAGGCCCTGGGCATCAAACAGACAGTGACTGTAGGTGTGGAGGGCGAGGGGGTCGGGCAGGATTTCTACCCAGGAATGCCTCAGTTGTTCAAGATCTACTTCCCCGTCCTCATGAAGAACCATCCATCGTCTCCTTGATCAATGCTCAGCAATTCCCGTTTTAGCATCATCGCCGCGTGATATGGCATCGTAGTGGCGACTTTAGTCGCTGATTACGCGGCCCAAACGACTAAAGTCGCTACTACGAACCCCATAACGGGAATTGCTGCCCTGCACTTAACACAATAGCCCTCTACTGTCACGGCATTTCACCTCCTTCCACATGAGTTTAGGCTATTATCACAAAAGAGTATAATTGGGATGAAGAATCCACTGAAGCACGTTTGAGGTGTAAATGAAAAACCTGCGCCAATGCCTGATAGATTGCGATATGGCTATGCTAAGGGTCATCGCCCAGAGACGAGGGATCGAGCTTACGAGCAACCGCCAACTCGAGGTCGTGGAGCAGTTGGCCGAGGAGTTGGTTCGACCTGAGTCCATAGCCGATATTTTGGAGAGATTGAAACCTCAGGAGCGAGACGCCCTGCAATCTCTGGTCTCTGAGGGCGGAAGAAATAAGTTCCACCTCTTTGTCCGCCAATACGGCGCGATTCGAGCCTTTGGGCCTGGCAGCCTGGAACGCGAGCAACCCTGGGAGGACGCCGTCAGCACAGCCGAAGGGCTCTGGTACTCCGGGCTTGTCTACAGAGCCTTCGATGAGATGGAAGGCCACACCAGCGAGTTCATCTTTCTGCCTCAGGACTTGCTGCCCCTCTTGCCTGGAACTGAGAAAAGATCACCGATTTTCGTCGTAGAGACCGTGTCCACACCTTCGATCATTAGCGAAGGCAACCTGGCCCTGGTGCAAGAAACTTGTGCTTTTCTCAGCTACCTCCAAAACGGGGATGTCAAGCCCCTCAAAGACGGCAGCCTGGCTCACCGTGACACAAAGGGCATCAACAAACGCTTTCTGGCTAAGGAGGGCGAAGAGGAAGCCGAACGCCTGGCCTTTCTACATCACCTCTGCCAGCGACTCGAACTTGTGCACATATCCAAGGGTTTTCTGAAGCCCAATCCCCCTGAAGCCAAGCGCTGGCTCAAGGCCACACGGGCGAAACAACTCCAGGCTCTGCAGGAGACATGGCGCGATGATCTTGCTTGGAACGAGCTGTGGCGAGTCAAATCCCTGCGCTGCGAGCCTACCGGCTGGCGCAACGATCCCCTGCTAGCACGAAAGAAAATCCTGGGGCATCTCGCTGAGTGCCCACCCAAGCAGTGGCTCTCCCTGGCGGCTTTCATTGGGGCCGTCAAAGAAAGCGATCCCGACTTTCAACGCCCCGACGGCGATTACACGTCCTGGTACATTCGCACTGCGCCCCCGGAACGCAGTACCAGGGACAAGGCGGCTAGCGGGCCGTATCTAACGGGCTTTGAGCATTGGGACCAGGTAGAGGGAGCCCTCATCGTCCACCTGGTGACCAAGCCACTTCATTGGCTGGGGGCCGCCTCGCTGGGCTACGACGCCGAGGGAAACGTACGCTCGTTTCTGGTCACCCCCTGGGGGGCTGCTCTCTTGGGATTGTCCGGCGAGATGTCACAAGAGGCGTCCCCACCCCCAATGGTCGTCCAACCCGATTTCACCATCATCGCCCCGCCTGGGGGCAGCCTCTACGACCGCTTCCAGTTGGAGAGGGTTGCCGTCTGGCAGTCCTCTGCAGATTCCTATGTTTATCGTATAACGCGAGACTCTCTGGCCCGTGGGTTGCGGCAGGGCATCAGAATCGAAATGCTCCTGGCCTTCCTGAAGAGAGTCAGCCGCGGCAAGGTTCCCAAGAATGTGGTCTCTGCCCTGCAGAACTGGGATAAGAGGCGGGGACAGATACGATTGCGGAAGGCGCTTCTGCTCCAGGTTGAGAGCGAACTGACCTTGGAGGAGCTAAGCACTTCGCCCCAAACCAGGGCCTATCTACGAGAGATCATCTCGCCCAAGATAGCCGTAATAGCCCCGGAGGACTGGCCCAAGCTGTCAGATGAGTTGCGCAAACTGGGTTACTTGCCGAAGGTAGATAATGAGTGATGAGGAGCGAGGAATGAGGAATTCGAACTTCAAAGTTCAAAGTTCAAAGCTCAAAGCTCAAACTGACATCGGGCAGAGGTTTGCGGAGGTTTTCGGTGGGGAACCAACTGCTGTCGTGCGAGCGCCTGGGCGGGTGAACCTCATCGGGGAGCACACCGACTACAACGATGGCTATGTGCTGCCAGTGGCCATTGACAGGAGCATTCTGATTGCCGCCACCCTGCGAGAGGATCGGCAAGTCATCATCCACGCCCTGGACTTCGGCGAGAGCGTCGTCTTCTCCCTGGACGACATCGAACGCGACCAGGCACAAGCTTGGAGCAACTACCAGCGCGGGGTGGCCTACTTCCTGGAAGAACGAGGCATCAGATTGCCTGGGCTGAATGTCGTGGTCGCCGGCGACATTCCCATCGGTTCGGGCCTCAGCTCCTCGGCCGCTATCGAGGTATCGTTGGCCTACACCTGGCAGGTGCTCGCTGGCTTCGAGCTGAGCCGGGTGCAACTGGCCCTCCTCTGCCAGCGAGCGGAGAGCGAGTTCGTAGGCATGAACTGCGGCATCATGGACCAGTTCGTCTCCGCTCTGGGCCAGCGCGAGCATGCCTTGCTCATTGATTGCCGCAGCCTCCACCACGAGCCGGTTCCCCTTCCGACCGGAGCAGCCATCATCGTCGCCGACACTATGAAGCGGCGGGGGCTGGTAGATTCGGAGTACAACACCCGGCGGTGGGAGTGCGAGGAGGGAGTACGCATCCTGCAGCGATACCTGCCGCGGGTGCAAGCCTTGCGCGATATCTCCACCGACCAGTTCGTAGAATACAAGGGGCAACTGCCAGAAAACGTGCGCAAGCGTTGCCGCCACATCGTCTACGAAAACGAGCGGGTTCTCAAGAGCGTGGCCGCTCTGCGAGCGGGCGATCTAACTGCCTTTGGCCACTTGATGAACGAATCCCACGCCAGCTTGCGTGACGATTACGAGGTCAGTTGCGCGGAGCTGGACATCATGGCCGAGGCTGCGTGGAAAGTGGGCGGGGTCTACGGCTCTCGAATGACGGGGGCTGGCTTCGGCGGCTGCACAGTGAGCCTGGTGGCCGAGGGGGCGATTGAGGATTTTCGGGGCCAAGTGGCGGCAGACTACGAGGAGGTCACAGGCATCGTCCCTCAGATCTACGTCTGCCGAGCCGAGGATGGGGTGGCTGAGGTGTCACCCCGTTAACTTCAGGTTAGGGATCACGTCCAGGTCCCAGCCGGAGCGATGGCCGGCCTGGTAGCGAAAGTAGGCGGCACCGGCCACCATGGACGCGTTGTCGGTGCACAGGTATATCGGCGGACAGAGAACAGGCAGGTCGGACCTCTTGGCCATCTCTCGACGCAACAGCTTGTTGGCAGCCACTCCTCCAGACAAAATGATCTGCTCAGCACCATATTCCTGGGCCGCTCGTTTGGCCTTCTCCACCAACACGTCCACCACCGCCATCTGAAAACTGGCAGCCAAGTCAACCACGGGCAACTGACGCTTGTCCTGAGCCAAGCCGAAGGGTTCGTGCGCCTTCACGATGCGCAGCACCGCCGTCTTGAGCCCGCTGAAGCTGAAATCGTACCGATGTCGCCCGGCGCTGCCCCCTAACCAGGCACGGGGCAAATCGAAAGCGGTGGGATCGCCGTGTTTAGCCGCCTGCTCGATGGCTGGCCCACCGGGGTAGTCCAGCCCCAACAGTCGCCCTACCTTGTCGAAGGCCTCGCCGGCTGCGTCGTCGAGAGTGCCGCCCAATCGCTGATATTGGCCGTGGCCGCTCATGAGGATCAATTCCGTGTGACCGCCAGAGACCACCAGGCAGAGCACGGGAAAAACGACGCTATCCCTCTCCTTGCTCCCCAGCCAATTGGCGTAGATGTGGGCCTCAATGTGATTGATCCCCAACAGGGGCAGCCCACAGCCCAGGGCGATCCCCTTGGCCGCGTTGACGCCAACCAGGAGGGAACCCGCCAGGCCTGGCCCATAGGTCACAGCCACGGCCTCCAGGTCATCCCAGGACGCCCCCGCCTCGTCCATAGCCTCCTCGACGACGGGGGTGATGGAGAGGATGTGCTGGCGGGAGGCCACTTCCGGGAAGACGCCACCATAGCGGCGGTGAATGTCTATCTGGGAGGCAACGACGTTGGAGATGATTCTCTGCCTGCAGCGAGGTTTTCCGCCGTCCACCACCGCTGCCGCCGTCTCGTCACACGATGTCTCAATGCCTAAGATAAGGGTCATAAGCTACTTCGCTTTATTGCCTCAACCAGCACTTCATCCTCCTCATCCAAAACCGTGCGTGGGTCGAGGAGGAAGAGGTCGTCCTCGATGCGTCCGATGACCGGGGGATCGCCAGCTCGCAGACGGCGCGCTAACTCGTCGGGGGAGTCCACCTGAATGGCCACCAGCCTGGTGGCCAGGGTCTCGCCGGGCAGGCTGCCGCCGCCCACGGTGGAGCGGCCATCCACTACCCTGGCGGCGATCCCCGCTTCCGTCAGCTTCTCCGCCCAGGCCATCGCTCTCTCCTCAATGGTTTCAATAGGCGCGGCAATCATCCGCCAGATAGGAACCTTCTCCTCGGCCTCGCCTTTCAGATAGTGAAGCAGGGTCGCTTGCAGGCCAGCGATGGTCGTCTTGTCTACCCTCAGGGCTCTGGTCAAAGGGTGGCGCTTCAGTTTGGCTATGACATCCCTTCGACCGACGATGATGCCCGCCTGGGGACCGCCCAGGAGTTTGTCGCCGCTGGCTGAGACCAGGGCCACACCATAAGCAATAGTCTCCTGAAGCGTCGGCTCATGAGCCAGGCCGTAGGCGTCGCCCGCGACGTAAGAGGTGTCGAGGAGCGCGCCGCTCCCCAGGTCGTCTACTACCAGCAATCCCTTTTTCTCCCCAAGCTCCACCAACTGGGCCAACTCTGGCTCATGGACGAAGCCGGTCAGGCGGAAGTTGCTGCGGTGGACGCTCATGAGGAGAGCCGTCTCCTCGGTGATGGCCTCCTCGTAGTCCTGGATGTAGGTGCGGTTGGTGGCGCCAACTTCCACCAGGCGCGCCCCGCTCTGGCGCATCACTGCCGGCATGCGAAAGCCCCCACCGATCTCCACCAGATGTCCCCGCGAGACGATTACCTCTTTGCCCCGTGCCAAGGCCGTGAGAATCAGCAAAACCGCACCGGCGTTGTTATTGACCACCAGCGCAGCCTCAGCTCCCGTCAACTGGCAGAGAAGCTCTTCGGCGTGGACGTAGCGGGAGCCACGCCTTCCGGCCTCCAGATCATACTCCAGGTTGCTGTAACCTCGCGCTGCCAGCTCCATAGCGGCCCGAGCCTCAGCGCTGATGGGAGACCGGCCGAGGTTGGTGTGGATGATCACCCCGGTGGCGTTGATCACCGGGCGCAAAGTGGAACGTGATCGAGCCTCCAGGTTGGCCCTCATCATCTCGACCAGTTCAGCGGTGGAGGGGCAATCCTGGCTGGCCATGATGCCTTGCCGGGCGAGATCCAGACTCTGCCGGATGGCCTCTACCGTCAAGTCGTGCCCGTATTCCTCGGCCAGAGCCTGGACGGCCCTCTCCTTCAGCAATCTATCCACGCCAGGTAGTTTCCTCAGTTCTTTTCGCATCTCATCACTCCCTCAAGTGATAAGGTCATCCTCCTTACTGTGTGAGGTAGGTCAAGATACTATCGTAGGCCGGAGCAGAGCCTATTTCGTTCATGGTTTTCCTGACGGCTTGCTCCAGGGTCAGGCTTTCCGTAGTTAGGCCGCGCAACAGATGTAGGATTGCTTTGTCGTTGTGGGACATATCTACCCAATCGCTCCAGCCAACGACGGCCGAAGCTCCTCGTTCGATGAACGCCTGCCCCAGGTCCGGCGTGCCCAGGCTTTGGCACCCACCGATGATGATCAAAGTATCATCGAAACGGCCCACCATGTCCTGCTTGACGAATCCTGAGACGATAGCGAAATAGAGAGGGGAGTCGTCGTCGTAGAGCATCGTGGCCCGCCCGGTGCGGTTTGCCAGTTGTTCCTTGACATACTTGTTCTTGTCGTAGAGCTCTGAAGTGAACAGGAACACAGGGCCGCCCGGAGTGGTCTCGTTGATGATATTGGTAGAGTGACTGCGAAAAAGGATCAACTGGTAGCCCTGCGCAGGCAGGGTTCTGAAGAACTCGACCGTGATCTCTTCCCCTTCGTAGACATCGGTACTGAACCCGGCCTCTTCCAGATAGGCCAGAGCTTGGTCAGTGAACTCAGGATTTGGAGCCGTCAAAGCTATCTGATCCACCAGAGCGGCTTTTCTGCGTTCAGGCTCTGGAGTTGCAGTAGGAGTGACCCGCTCTGTAGAGCAAGAGATAGCACTAAGGGTGAGCACGAGAAGGGCCAGGAACACAACTATGGATCCTATCCCAGGCAGGTATCTCTTTCGGGGTTTCGCTTCGTAATCTTCATTTACCTGTGTACTGCTTTTCATCACTGCACCAACGCTTTCACTTATTTCGCAGTACCGCAAAAGTAACCCTGTGACGAAGTGACGGAAAAGGGGTATCATA
>CAYWWC010000214.1:1832-7165 GCA_964461615.1 uncultured Anaerolineae bacterium | reverse complement strand
CTACTCAGGGTCAGTACTCGGGCTTCAATCCCGAGCAAGGAAGCTGTGATGGTAAGAGCAGTTCTTGCCCTAATACTGGTCTTGGTGTCCTCCCTACCCACTGCTGCTGCGCAGCGGACGCCAATCCAGGTGGCGACCCAGTCGGTGGAAAGTCACTTCCCCGATGATCTCACTTTCAGCCTGGTGGTGCGCAGCGATGCGGGGGAGATCGTGAAAGCCACTCTGTATCTCCAGGTGGGATGGGAGGAGACGATGCGGCCGCTGGCCTCGCAGCCCTTCACGCCTGCTCCGCAGGTGGAACTGGCTGCTGTTTGGAACACCTTTGCCGAGACGGTCCCTCCGTTCGTCGAGGTCACCTACTATTGGGAGGTGAGGGACAGCACGGGGGAGACGCTGAGCACCGAGCCAGTTCGAACTGAGTACACTGACGCCACTCACGACTGGCAGCGGCTGGAGGATGATCGCGTGATCGTCTTCTGGTACGACCAGCCTGCCTCCTTCGGTGAAGCCCTCTTCCAGGCATCGCGGGAGGCATACGATCACGTGGCCTACGTCACTGGCGCCGCCACCGAACGAGCCATTCGCGTGGTCATTTACGACAGTCAGGAGGATTTTTGCGCCTTCTATGCCCCTCGGACTTGTGCGGACTGGGTCGGTGGGCAGACCTTCTCCGGCATCACCGTGCAGTGGGGCTACGATCTGAGTTGGTTAACCGATAGCGTGATTCCCCACGAACTGGCCCATGTCTTCTACGGCGGAATCTTGCGCGACACCTGGCTCCCTGTTCCCACCTGGTTCAACGAGGGGATTGCAATCTACAACGAGCGGCGCGACCACAGCCGGGACATGACCCTGGTACTGGATGCAGCAGAGGAGGGCAAGCTGCAGACCTTACCCGTCATGACCCGTGGTGGGGGCGTTGCCCACGGGGAGGTGGGGCGATGGTATGCCGTGGCCTACAGCCTGGTGGCCTATCTGGTTGAGACCTATGGGGAAGAGATGCTGGGCGAACTCATCCTCACCCTGGCGGACAATATCCTCTTTGAGGATGCACTGGTCCAAACGATGGGGTTGGACATAGCGCAGCTTGAGATTGCATGGCGAGCCTGGTTGGGCTACCCGGTGGATTCTATCCCCACGCCTGCCCCTTTCCCGACGATGCCAGAGGTCACCATTGTCCCGCCGACGGTTCCACGGGGACAACCAACCCGCGCGCCGACGGACACCCTGGCAAGCACGCCGACCTACACACCCACGCCGGCTGCCCTGCCGGAGGAAGCGTCTCCCAGCGGGCCCTGGCTGGTTTCTCTGGCAATCCTGCTGGGGAGTGCCGTGGGCTGGAGGTATGCCCGCCGGCGACCGAACGACTAATCGCTGAGAGGTACGGTGTATCTTCTCAATATTGGGGGGGGGAAAGGGGGCATAGCGAGCATCCGCCGGTTGAGTAGACCTTCAGGTCGTATCGAAACCCAGGATGCGAGCGGGTCTACCGACAACCCGCTTGGCCTCGATACGTCGCTCGGATGCGTAGCCTCCGCTCGCTCCTACTCGGCCGGCGCTGGATTTGTCCTCCCCCGGCTTCTTGAGAAGATACGGTACGGTCGTGACTTCGACAGACCCAGTCGAACGACAACTGCCGGGAGCGAAGCAGCTTCGATGGCATTGGGGCAGTTCGGTAAGCTGATGGTTGGTGGCGAAGTGTGTTCTCATGATGGGGCTCCGTCCATCCGACAAGTCCAAGTGAAGGGTATGAAATGAACCGGTGGATCAAGAACGATCGCACCAATACAATCCAATTGCTGGCCCTCATCGTTGGCTTGGTGATTCTAGCTTACTGGGCGACCTTCAGTCTCACTGCCCGTGACCCACTGTGGTTTGCGACCGAGTTCGAAGGCCAGCCGTCCCGCATCATCGTGTACCACACGGGGCAGCGCACTGAACTGCGGCCTGGGCAAGCTGGGTTCGAGGAGTTGACTGGTGCTGTGCAAGCCACCCTGGATCAGGGCTTTGCGCGGCTAACGAGCCTCGGGCTCTCGGAACAATCCCTCCAGGATGCCTACACTCAATACGTCACCCTGGAGGTATTCTTTGACCAGCCGGTCGCACTGCGTAGCTGGTTCGATCCAGGGCGGACAACGCAGATGTTGTTCCTCATCACCGGCCGCTACGCTGAGATGTCGGCAGTGCTGTTAGGAGATCAAGGCCAGTACCGACCCGGAGCGCCGGCGTTGAAAACCATGGACCTGATCCAGGGGAGCTTGAGATCCCTGGGGTTCTACTGATGACAGAGCTACTGGGAATCGCCTTCCAACAGAGATGAGTTGCCTGCTGCATCTACCTGAGTGCGACTTAGCTCGACGCAGCGGGTGTAGTCTGGGTCGTGACCACCGAGGCTTGGGAAGCAAATCATGAAGATCATCATACGAGGACCGATCTTTGAAGTGGCCTCCGTTTGCGAGCCCATACTGCGTTCCTTGCCCGAGTGGTTTGGGATCGAGGAAGCCACTGCCCAATACATCAAGGACACAGACACGCTCTCAACACTCTTGGCCTCAATAGACGGTGAAGTGGTGGGTTTTCTCACGGTCAAACAGCACAGCGATTTTGCAGCCGAGATCCACGTAATGGGGGTGCGGCCAGAAGTGCACCGCAGCGGCATAGGTCGCGCTCTGGTCGAGAAAGCGGAGACGATGCTGCGTCGGCAGGGTATCGAGTATTTGCAGGTCAAGACATTGAGCTCCTCTCATCCAGACAAACACTACGCGATAACGAGGGAGTTCTACCAGGCGATGGGATTCAGGCCCCTGGAAGAGCTCAATGAATTGTGGGGAGAAGAGAATCCTTGCTTGCAGATGGTCAAGAGTTTGGTTTGTGATGTCGATTCGGCATAGCCCCGTGCGCAGCCGATCCATCTTCGGCAGTGGGTGAGCGGCGCGATTGTGGCAGAACCGGTTATGGTTTACAAAGCGAGGCGATGAAATTGCGCATCTTGTTGCTGCTTCTAGTTCCTCCAATTCTGCTCTTCTTCTGCGCCTTGATAATGATGTGGATACCACTTCCACATCCGTTTCCTCCTGCATTGAGCGGGGGGCGAAACCTAATGTCGGCCATAGTGACGGGTGTCCTGGGAGCGGGATACATAGTTGGCTTGGCTATCTATGCGGTTTCCTCATTTCTGCGAGCAGGACGCATTCTGGACCCTGTTCTCACGCCGGCAGGGCTGGCTTCATCGAGTTACATGGTATTTGGACGGCAATACCACGGTGTGATTGAGGGGCGAGAGGTGGAAGTCAAATTCGTGCCATCTCAAGCGGTTTGGCCTGATCAACTCAACGTTCACGTTAGCGCAGACCTTGGTACGAGAGTGGCGATTGGGCAGCAACGGCCATTGCTGGACTGTAGGGATTGTGGGCGTCTGGAAGTGGCTGGAGCAGAGCTAGGTGGTCTACAAGTGTATGCCCAAGAAGAGGGGAGTGCTCGTCGCTTGCTGGCCGACTCAGGAAGCAGAGGGGTATTGGCACGCTTGCTGGATGATCAAAAAAGATTAGGATTCAGAGAGGTGTATCTGCAACCTGATGAGGTATGGTTACGAGCTCATCCTCGAGGGATGACGGCAGGGCGATTTCAGCAATGGTTTGACGATTTGCTGGCATTGGCTGAGGCAGGAGAGAAGGCGCTGGCGGGGCCAAGGTGAAGTCCTTTGTTTTGCGTGCTGCCAGGCACTGGAGAAACCATGAGCTATCGAGAATCTATTTTCTACTTCTACACTGGCACGGGCAACTCCTACCGCGTGACTGTATGGATGGCCGATGCCGCTTTGCTAACGAACGGCGCCGCTTCGCTAACGGACGACGCCGCTTCGCTAACGGCCGCCGCCGCCCGCGATGCGGGAACTACCGCCACAGTGCGGCCCATCGAGTCGGCCCATCCTTCAGAACAAATCGGCCAGGGTGAGACTGCGCTCCTGGGGCTGGTGATGCCGACGCACGGCTTCACCGCGCCGTGGGCCATGCTGAGTTTTGCTCTCCGCCTACCGCGTCGCCGCCACACGCACGCCGTGGTCATCGCCACCCGCGCCGGGGTCAGGATCGGCTCGACCTACTTGCCGGGGTTCGAGGGAACGGCTACCCTACTCGTTGCGCTCATTCTCGCGCTAAAGGGCTACCGTGTCCGTGGCACGGCGGGCATAGACATGCCGCCCAACTGGATCGCGCTGCACCCGGGCCTCCCGCCCGATGCGGTGGCGGGGATCACGGCCCGGGCCAGGAAGAAGGCTGCCTGTTTCATGGAGGCTATTCTCTCTGGCGAGCAGCGCTTCAGCAGTTGGATCGTCTTTCTGCTGGGCCTGCTGATTCTGCCCATCTCGCTCGCCTACTTGCTGATCGGCCGCTTCTTCCTGGTCAAGTTGTTCTTCGCTTCTGACCACTGCAACGGCTGCGGGCTCTGCGCCAAGCATTGCCCGAACGGCGCTATCGAGATGCAGGGCAGTGGCAGCGACAGCCGCCCGTACTGGACGTTTCGATGTGAAAGCTGCATGCGCTGCATGGGCTACTGTCCCACGCGGGCGGTGGAGGCCAGTCATCTATTGGGCGTGGGGGCCTATCTCTTGGCGGGCGTCATTCCCACGACGGCACTCCTGGCCTGGTTGGCGGTGCGCGTTCCCGTGTTGGTCTTCTTGAGCTGGGTGCCGGGCTGGGTGATGGAGTCGGTCAATGCCATCATCGCCATTGGCCTGGCCTATCCGGTCTTCAATCTGTTACTGAGGATACGGTGGGTCAACCAGTTCTTCACTCGCGCCACGCTGACCCACTACTATCGTCGCTACCGCGAACCTGAGACTGCGCTCAAGGACCTGGAGTGATTACGGGCAGGAACATAAACAATGACCATTGTTCATCTAAGAGAGATCAACCAAGACAACTGGAAGCAGGCTATCCGCATTGACGTCGCACCGGAGCAGAAGCGCTTTGTGGCCTCCAACCTCTACTCCATCGCCGAAGCCATATTCAACCCAACGTTCGTGCCCCTGGCGATCTACAACGAGACTGAAACGATGGTGGGGTTCTTGATGCATGGCACTAATCCCGACAACGACGAACTCTGGATCCTCCGTCTGATGATGGATCAGCAGTACCAGGGTCGGGGCTATGGTCGGGCTGCGATGGAGGAGATTATCCGCCAGCTCAAGGCCAAGCCGGATTGCCAGGAGATATTCACCAGTTACGAGCCGGACAATGACGTCGCCGCCAAGCTCTACCGAAGTCTAGGGTTTGAGGATACCGGCCGCGTTGAGGATGGCGAGCTAGTTGTGTGCTTGCGGCGATAGCGACTGT
>CAYWWC010000214.1:0-1732 GCA_964461615.1 uncultured Anaerolineae bacterium | reverse complement strand
AAGGGATTTCCCCTGAGCAACTGAAAGGCTTTTTCGATGGGTGGCTAAATCCACTGTCTCCCGAAACGCACCTGAGGCTGTTGAAGAACAGTGATGAAATCGTCTTGGCCATTGATCAAGAAACGAAAAGTGTCGTGGGGTTCATTACGGCGATCACGGACCATGTGCTTTCGGCATACATTCCGCTTCTGGAGGTCTTGCCTGAGTACAGGGGAAGGGGAATTGGGAGTGAGCTTGTAGATTCCATGCTTGCGCGCCTGGGCGATATATACATGATTGATCTTATTTGCGATCAAGAGCTTCAAGCGTTCTATGCGAAGCGTGGAATGGTTCAGGCCACAGCAATGATGAGGCGCAATTACGATAATCAATCTGGGAGGCTCTATAGATGAAAACCACCGCTTATATACTACTGGCAATCCTTTTCAGCGCCGCTGTCGTTGGATGCACATCTCCACAACAGCAACCGAACGATAAAGACGACGTTCTATTCCAGACCTCGACGCTCGATGCCCTACTGGAAGGGATCTACGATGGAGACATGACCTTCGGGGAATTGAAAGCGCACGGAGACTTTGGGCTAGGTACGTTTGATGCCCTCGATGGGGAAATGGTCGAGATAGACCATCAGGTTTATCAAGTCAAAGCAGACGGGGTCGCTTATCGCGTTGACGATGCTACGATGAAATCGCCGTTTTCCGTGGTGACTTTCTTTGAACCCGACCAGACCGCATCGTCAGACAAGGCGATGGATTGTACGCAATTGAAAGAGTTCTTGGACAGCTTGTTACCCACCAAGAACATTCCCTTTGCCTTCAAAATCGAAGGGGCTTTCGCCTATCTCAAGACAAGAAGTGTCCCCAGGCAAACCGAGCCTTATCCTCCCCTTTTGGACGTATTGGAGAATCAGCCCATCTTCGAGTTTCAAAACATCACAGGCGTAATGGTTGGATTCCGGCTTCCTGACTACATGGAAGGCGTCAATGCGCCAGGTTACCATTTTCACTTCCTCACTGAGGATAGAACGGCGGGGGGGCACGTGCTTGAGTGCCAATCACAGAACGTGACCATAGACATAGATTATACAGACGAATGGTATGTAGTGTTGCCTGAAGGTGGAGCGTTCTACGAGGCGGACTTCACCAGCCAGAACTGAGCAACACGCCGATGCTTTGAAAACGACCAAGCAGTTCGCGAAACAGTGTGAAACCGCGGAGGATACATCGTGCCAAAAGAAATGATCGTTGCGCTTGCTGTGGCAGCAGGGAGTGGGATAGCCATTGGGCTACAGAGTACCCTGAACAACTGGGCTGGGAGACTGGTGGGGTCTACAAGCACTGGTCTGTTGGTCAACTTTGCTGGCGGTGCGGTAGCTGGCGTTATACTTCTCTGGACGTCTCGGCAGGGCGTGGTGCAACGGGGGGCTTTGCAGGGGGCAACGCCATTGATCATATTGGCTTCTGGCGTGCTCGGCATTGCCATCATCACAGGGCTGGCGTATTCCTTGCCCCGAGTAGGAATAGCGGTTGGCTTGTCAGCGATCATTCTGGGACAGATGGTGGTTGCTGTTGCAGTAGATAGCCTGGGTTGGGGAGGCGGCGAGACAATCCCGCTGAGCGCGGCTCGAATAGTTGGTTTGGTGCTTTTGCTCCTCGGAACCTGGTTTTTGTTGCCGCGTAGATGATGTGAGAAACGGTGCGTTGCACCTGGTCTACTTGACACTTTACCTAAT
>CAYWWC010000213.1:0-7185 GCA_964461615.1 uncultured Anaerolineae bacterium | reverse complement strand
TGGCGTTGGAGGCTGGGTCACGGTTCGCTATTCGTGAGGGTGGGCGGACCGTTGGTTCTGGCGTGATCACTGAAATCATCGAGTAAAGGAATAATGTAAATGGCTAAGAAGGCTGTCCGACTTACAATTACCCTTGCCTGTACTGAGTGCAAGGAGCGAAATTACACCAGCAGTAAGAACAGGAGAAACGACCCCGGCCGTTTGGAACTGAGGAAGTACTGCCCCCGGTGTCGAACACATACCCCTCACAAGGAAACAAAGTAAATGGCGAGTACCCAGGGGGTTAGCTCAATTGGCAGAGCAACGGTCTCCAAAACCGTAGGCTATGGGTTCGATTCCTATACCCCCTGCCTCTAGTAATTGATCTTCTTCAAGACACAATCCTGGGAGATGGTGTCTTGAACCATAGGGCTGGTTATCACCGAGCAGGAGAAATAGATTGGCCAAAGCATCAGTTAAGAAGGACAATTTCATCGTTAGATACTTCAAGGAAACCAGAGCAGAGCTAAGGAAAGTAAGTTGGCCCACTCGTCAGGAGGCGCTTAACTTAACCCTCATCGTGGTTGCTTTCACGATTTTTATGGCCGCTCTCTTGGGTATCATAGATTACATCTTCGCTTGGGTATTCGGTCTGATAATTAGATAGATACGCTGATGGCAGGCGAGACCATTGAGAGGATCGTGGCGGAATGGATTAGTCTGCCTTTTGTCTGAACCGGAGCAGAGAGTATCAAAGTTAACATGGAAGAGTCGGTAGAAGAAGTAGAGGGAAAAGAAGAGAAGGCAGCGCCAGACGGAAGCGCCTGGTATGTGATTCACAGCTATTCCGGGTACGAGAACAAGGTGAAAACCAACCTGGAACAGCGTATTGAGTCCATGGATATGCAGGACAAGATATTCCAGGTAGTCGTGCCCACAGAGGAGGAGATCGAGGTAAGGGATGGCCAGCGACGGATCACCGAAAAAAAGATCTTCCCCGGCTACATCCTGGTAGAGATGCTCATGAAAGACGATTCCTGGTACGCAGTTCGGAACACCCCTGGGGTGACCGGCTTCGTCGGCATGGGCAAAAAGCCTACCCCCCTGCGTCCTGAGGAAGTCCAGAAGATCCTGAAACGCATGGCGGAAGACTCGCCAAAGATAAAGGTGACTTTCCTCCCAGGGCAAAGAGTCAGGATTATTGATGGCCCCTTCAGCGATTTTGTGGGCACCGTTGCCGATATAGATATGGACAAAGGCAAGGTACGCGTGCTGGTCGCCTTTTTCGGCCGGGACACGCCTGTCGAACTGGATTTCCTGCAGGTGGAGAAGATGTAGGCTAGTTCAAATAGTATCAAAGAGGAGAATAAATGGCTAAGAAGGTTAAAGCGATCATCAAGCTACAGATAGCGGCTGGCAAAGCCAACCCGGCCCCACCCGTCGGGCCGGCCTTGGGCCAGCATGGCATCAACATAATGGCCTTTTGCAAGGAATACAACGCTCGCACATCGGGCCAGGTGGGCAGCATCATCCCTGTCGAGATAATCGTTTATCAGGACCAATCTTTCACTTTTGTGACCAAGACCCCGCCCACTGCCGACCTGCTGAGGAAAGCCTGTGGTATAGAGAGAGGCTCCGCCGAGGCTCGCCGACAAATGGTGGGCGCCATCACCCGGAGGCAACTGCGAGATATCGCTGAGTTGAAGATGAAGGACCTCAATGCGCTAGACTTGGCTGGCGCTGAGCGCCAGATCGAAGGCACGGCCCGCAGCATGGGAATCGAAATTACAGACTAATATGTCTTGGGGAAAAAGATGTCAAAAAAAGGCAAAAACTATCTAGAAGCGCGCACGCAGGTGGACCGGATGAAACTCTATTCGCCTGAAGAAGCTGTCGAGTTGGCTAAGCGGACTTCACACGTCAATTTCGATGCCACAATGGAAGTGCACATGCGCCTGGGGGTGGATCCGCGCCACGCCGATCAACAGGTGAGGAGTGTGGTGCTTTTGCCCCACGGGCTGGGTAAAGAGGTGCGTATCCTGGTCTTTGCTGAGGGAGAGGCGGAGAAGATAGCCCGAGATGCTGGAGCTGATCATGTAGGCAGTGATGATCTAGTCAAGCAAGTCCAGGACGGCTGGCTGGACTTCGATGTCGTCATATCCATACCCCAGATGATGGGCAAGGTGGGTAGGCTGGGCAGGATCCTAGGGCCCAGGGGATTGATGCCCAACCCCAAAGCTGGCACCATCGTCCCCGCCGAAGACCTGCCGCGAGCCATCAACGAGTCGCGTCTGGGGCGAGTGGAGTTCAGGGTTGACAAGACGGCCAACCTGCACGCGCCCATTGGCAAGGTCAGCTTCCCGACGGAGAAGCTTGTGGACAACATGGCGGCACTGTTTGAGGCGGTCCAGAAAGCCAGGCCGCCCAGCGCCAAAGGGCAATTTGTCAGGAAAATTACCCTGGCCACGACCATGGGGCCGGGCATCAAATTAGACACCTCCCAGGCACTGGCGCTGGAGACAGCCTAAACGTATTGCATGTTGCGTAAATGGAATATACGCTCAAGACAGCAGGTGCGCGGAAGCGCTTAATCGAAAGCCTGCCGAGGCGAAGACAACGAAAAATGACTTTTCTGCAAGTCTTTGTGTCGGCGGCGCAAAGACTTTTGTCTTTCTAACCGATGATGAGGAGGTGATGAAAGGTTGGCAGCATCAAGAGAGAAAAAAGAACAACTGGTATCCTGGTACACCGATCTGTTCTCGCGTAGCAGCGCGGCCATCCTGACCGACTATCGAGGGTTAACGATGGCGGACATGAGCCAACTGCGCAGAAAGCTGCAGGAGACTCAGAGCGAATATCACGTGACCAAGAACAGGCTAGTGAAGCTGGCCCTGATAAAGGCAGAGCTACCTGTGCCTGAGGACCTTTTGGAAGGCCCGACGGCAACTGGTTTCTGCTTCGAGGAGGCGCCTGCGGTGGCCAAGGTGCTGGTGAACTTCAGCAAGGAGTCTAAAATCCTGGTCATTAAGGGTGGGCTACTGGGCGACAGGATAATCAGCGCCGACGAGGTCACGTCTCTGGCCGCGTTGCCGCCCCGCGAGATCCTATTGGCCCAGGTCTTGGGTACCATCCAGGGGCCGGCTAGCGGGATCAGCAGGGCCGTTGCCGGCAGCATCCGCAGTGTTTTGTACGTGCTCAAAGCGCGAGTCGAACAACTAGAACAACAAGCTAGTCAAGCTTAAAGGAGGTAAGTCAAAATGTCAGAAAAACTAGAAAAGATTGCCGAGGAAATTCAGGGACTAACTCTTCTGGAGGCTTCCGACCTGATCAAGCTTCTGGAGGAAAAACTAGGGGTGAGCGCGGCCGCTCCCATGGCCATAGCCGCGGCTCCGACTGCGGCTGCCGCGCCGGAGGAGGAGAAGACCGAATTCGACGTCATCCTCAAGGAGATCGGCCCCAAGAAGATCCAGGTTATCAAGGTGGTACGCCAGATCACCAGCCTGGGTTTGAAGGAGGCTAAGGACTTGGTGGATAGCGCGCCCAGTGCTGTGGTGGAGGGTGTTGCCAAGGAGATGGCCGAGGATGTCAAAGGCAGGCTGGAAGCCGAGGGCGCCGGCGTAGAGGTCAAATAACGATGAGTAAGCCCGAAGCTGTTACCGATGAGACTTTCGAGGCTGAGGTTATCCAGGCGGAACTGCCTGTGCTGACCGACTTCTGGGCAAGCTGGTGTGGCCCTTGTCGGATGATCGCCCCCATGCTGGAAGAGGTCGCCGCGGAATACGCTGACCAGTTCAAAGTAGCCAAGCTCGATGTGGACAGCAACCCGCGCACGGCTACCCAATTCGGGGTGATGAGCATCCCCACCTTGATCCTTTTTAAGAACGGCCAGGCGGTCGAGCGTTTGGTCGGCGCTATGCCGAAGAGAACTCTCCTCGCCAAGATAACGCCTCACCTGTAAGGCAAGGTCTCTAAAAGCCACGGAGGGGTAAGGCCTGCTTACCCCTCCGTGACGATCACTTCTCATCAGAAAATACAACTGCGTTCTAATCGCTCCCCAGTGATTCCAACAACTGAGCACATTCCTCGCACTCTGGGTCGAGGAGCAAGGCTGTTTTGAAATGCTCCTCGACCTTGTCTTTTTCCCCGAGCTTCAGATAGACCAGACCAAGGTTGTAGTAGGTGGCAGCGAATTTAGGATCAATCTCCAAGGAGAGCTGTAACTGCCCTATGGCCTCCTCGTAGCGGCCAGCGTCAAAGTAGACCCGTCCCAGTTCATTCCAATACATGGCATCTCGGGGGGCGAGTTGAAGCGCCCGCTCGTAGAACTCAACCGCCTGCTCGAATTTGCTGGGGTCAACCGTCCGGGCCCAATAGCCATAGAGCTTACCTGTGTTAGCGTGGCACTCAGGATCTAAAGGCTGCAACTCTAATGCTTTTGCTAGGGCATCCACTCCAGCCTGGAGAAGTTGGCCTCTGGCCTCCAGTTCATCGTCTAAGATGCTTTGAGCCAACTCATAATAGGCGGCTGCTTTGCGTTGGTAGAACCTGGGCTCAAGAGGAAAGACCTGGATAGCCCTATTATAAGCAGCGATGCTTGCCGTATACTGCCTGTCATTCTTGGACTCTATTCCTTGCCGGAGGTGGATATCGGCCAGGAGAAGGTTAACGTTGCTGTAGCTGGCAAAGAAGGGGATGACGCAAACGACCAGCAGGGAGAGAACGCCCCGAAGCAGGTTGGCGTTATCTGCACTTGCTTCGGCAGGGGGCGAGCTGACGAGGTCAATCCTCTCTGGTTCGGCTGCGGCGGTCTCGGTGACATACATTGTGCTCACCAGAGCCAGGTAGAGCCAAAGCAGCAATTCGGCAGAGGGGCGCAGTATGCCAAATTGGGCCTCAATGAGGTGGGCAAACATGGCGGAGAGCAAGGCGATTAGTGAGATCTGGGTGTTGAAGGAGCGCGTCCGCCGGAGAAGGGAAATTCCATAATAAAAGAAGCACCCCATTAGGAGAAGAAAGGTCAACAACCCCAGCGCACCGGTCGTAACCACAAGGTCGAGCAGTTCGTTATGAGCGCGGTCAACTATCGCTTCGCGCGCTTCGACATAAGCCAGACCGGGGGGATAGACCTGAGGGAAGACGACCTCCATTGTCTCAGGACCGTAGCCGATGAGGAGGCGGAAGGGCCTCAATCGGTCAGGCATGAAGCCGATATTGGGGCCAGACTTGCTAAGCTCCAAGATCCCCTGCCAGATGTACAACCTGACCCAACCTGTGCCCGTGCCCGCTGCCAGCTCGTCGGAGAATACCAACCGCGATAGAAAAGGCGACTCAGTGAATGGCTCCAGTGGTGTATTGGGGAGATTCAGCGCGACTAGCAGGGCGATGAGGGCCGCGCCCGCGACGACAGCGATAAGCAGCAGCCATCTCACTCTATGCCGCAGTGCGATCAGGACGGCGAATAACATGGCGCCGCTCAAGAACCCAAACCACGGCCCACGGCTCTTAGTATATAAAAGGCAGACCAACTGCAGAACCAGTAGCGACGAATAGCCGATAACTTCCAGAAACAGCGAGCGGCGCGATGAGGCAAGCTGATTTCCCCCTAGCAGCGTGCGCAGGCTGACGAGCAACCGGCCAAAGGCGAGGGGGATGACCATGATCAAATAGGCACCGAGGAAGATGGGGTTGCCTATAGTAGAGATGACTTGGCTACTGTAGTCATGCCTGGGAAAGATAGGATCGAAACCGGAGCGCTGCAGCACCCCATAGAGAGCGACTAGCAAGCTGGCGAGAAGTATGACGGTGATAAGTTGTTCAAGCCGCCGGGCGGTGCGGAGGCTGAGGATTGTCAGGAAGAAGAAGATGGCGTAGCAAAGGACATTGTAGGTGCCATACACTCGAAGGAATGATCCCCAAAGGCTGAGGTGGGGAGCCACCGAGGTGATCGTGGAGAGGACATGTGTAAAGGCAAAGAGGAGCACGGGGAGGACGAACGGCCTGGCGAGTAGCTTCCGAAGCGAACTAATAGTGGATCCCCTGAGATTTATTCGATCCACCAAGCAAGCGGTCAAGAGGAGCAGAACGGCGAAGCGAAAAAAGGCGACCTTGGGTAGCTCGTAGAAGCGGCAACCGAGGAGGTTCACCAGGAGGGGAACCAGCAGGATGATCGCCGGAAGCCCTAATCCAATGGCTTTTTGGGATAGCAGGCGGAGCCTCATTGGGATGTGGAACTCCAAGGTAGCGATTTAATCACAGCACAAAAAGATACAGAGGGGCCACAATTGTTTGTAGCCCCTCTGTATCCTTGATTCTGTTAGTGCGGCTCAACATTCTCAAGCTGCTTGTGGTTAGTAGCTATACTGCGAGACTGTACCTGTGATGTTCCAGTAGTAGAGGCCGGTTGAGGTCGCGCGCAACCGTAAGAAGTCAGCAGCGCTGTCTCCGTCAAACTGCCAATAAGTGACCGAGGTGCTCGGACCTACAGTGGCTGCGTCTGTGACTGTTCCCTCCCGTAGTGTTACCGTTACCGCTTGGTTCTCCGCCATCAGGGTGTCCATAGCAGACCGGACGTTGTCCAACTCCGTGTCGCCTGCCGTCTCTCGGGCACCTCCGGTTAAGCCGGCTAGGTTGGGAACCGCGACAGCCACCAGGATGGCCAGAATGGCCAGCACCACCAACAGCTCTACCAGCGTAAACCCACCCTCACTACGTATTCTCTTGAACATTTTTTGTTCCTTCTTATTAGCGTTTTTGTTTTTTGTTAATGGTTCATAACTCGTAAATAGAGACGGATGTTTTGGGTTAGTATTTTTTCTCCCTTTGCCCTCCTTCCCTCCTTAATGCCTAAAACTCACGTTAGCTTTCTCGCCATTCTAATTTTCTGCCCCCATTATACCACAACCTGGGGGGTTTGTAGGTGAAAATGGCATGAATTCCGCGTGAATTCTACGTGAAGAAAGAAGGCGTAGCGACAAATTGTTTCTCTTTATTATAACACACTTTCAGGTTCTATGCGTGAATTTTACGTGAATTTCATGTGAATTTTGCGCGAAGAAAAGGAAGCTATTTAGGATTTCGCATGGCCAAGGTGGGACATTTGCCACGAAATTATACGAATTCTGTAATGGTCAGCGGCACTTTGAACAGAGCCAGCCACCGATTGAAATCGGAGCTGCAGGGCGCTAACGCGCCGGGCGACCATCTACA
>CAYWWC010000212.1:1877-7206 GCA_964461615.1 uncultured Anaerolineae bacterium | reverse complement strand
GCCAAGGGGGAATGGGACAAGGCCATTGAGTACTACCAGCGCAGCCTGAAGACCATGGAGAAGCTAGATGATGTCGTACACCAGGTGACAATTCTTGGGAATTTATTGGTTTTGACCCTTACGCGCTTCAAGTTCCGCAAGGCGCTCGAGTATGAAAAACGGTTAAGTGCAGCATCCCGTAAGCTTGGAACAGCGATAGGCAAAGGCTCTTCATTCGAACATCTCTGCGTCTATTTCTATAATCGCAGGTATCTCAAGGTCGCGAGATGCCTGGTTGTGTTAGGGTTGCGATCTACTGTCGTCGTGGCAAAGACGTGGATCTCAGAACTGAAGACGCTGTTGGCACTCCGCGTACAACCGCCTGAAGACTAAGCGGAGCAGCGACAACCTAGCTGAGGTGAAGAGCGGCGAACGAGTGGGCCGTCCGGATTTGACAAAGAGCAGGGAGGCCCTAGAGAGGATCAGAAAAAGGCGGAGGCATGATCATCGGCGCCTGCACCATCGAACTGCACATCCCCGGCAACGGGTCGCTGAAAGGCAAGAGGCGGGTGCTCAAGTCCGTCATGGCCCGGGTGCGTAACCAGTTCAACGTCTCCATCGCCGAGGTGGACAATAATGACCTCTGGCAGTCGGCCACGCTGGGGGTGGCCGGCGTGTCCAACGACTCCGCCTACGTGCACGGTCTCCTGGCCAGAGTTGTGGAGTGGATCGAGACCAACCGCCCCGATGTGGAGGTGGTGGATTATCGAATTGAGATGTTTTAGATGAAGAGGCCAGAAACCAGGTTGCCGCTTCGCTTACCAGCAAAAACCTGGTTTCTAGGATTTCAACGAAAGGAGCGATACTATGAGCAACAACAAAGCCCAACCGCAGAGGCGCGTTAACATCGAATTGCCGAAGGATCTGGAGGCCGTCTACTCCAACTTCGCCCTCATCACCCATTCTCCGTCGGAGATCGTCGTAGACTTCGCCAAGCTGCTGCCCAACGTGCCCAACGCCAAAGTCTACGCCCGCATCCTGATGACGCCCATGAACGCCAAACTCTTTCACCGGGCACTGGGACAGAACCTGGAGAAGTTCGAGGAGAAGTTCGGCGAGATCAAGACGCCTGAGCACAAGTTCGAAGAGGAAAAGCCCATCGGCTTCGTAAAATAGCCGCTGCCAAACTCTTTACCACAAAGACACAAAGACACCAGGGCGCAAAGTAAAACGGGATGGATTGCCCCCCCCCAAAAAAAACTTCGTGTCTTTGTGTCTTGGTGGTAAAAAAGAGCCTGTGCGATCCACGCAAGTGTTGGCAGGGTGGCATTGTAGGTAGACATAGAGGGAGGACCCTTTGGAAAAACTGGACGCCATTACCGAGAAAATTCGTCAGAACTTCGAGGCCAAGAACGCGGCGCGGGACGAGGCGCTGCGGCGCTCGCGACAGTTGATTCGCTATTGCGCCAACTCTATCCGGGCTACCCACCGGGCCGACTTCGAGGAGGCCAGCCAATTGCTGGCTACAGCCCACCAGGCGGCCTCCGAGCTGGTGGAATGTGTGGCCGACTACCCAGATCTGTACTATGCTGGCTACACCCAGGATGCCATGAAAGAGCTGGCCGAGGCCAGCATCACCTACGCTCTGATCACCGACGGGCCTCTGCCCGATCCCGATGACCTGAGCGTGGAGTACGCTGCTTATCTCAACGGCCTGGGCGAGGCGGTGGGAGAGATGCGCCGCTACGTGCTGGACATCATCCGCCGCGGCCAGATCGAGCGGGGCGAGCAGATACTCTCTGCTATGGACGACGTCTACGCCACCCTGGTCACTATGGACTTCCCCGATGCCATCACCCGCCGGCTTCGCCGCACCACCGATATGGTGCGGGCAGTGCTGGAGCGAACGCGAGGCGATTTGACGATGGCCATGCGCCAGGATAAGCTGCAAGAAGCTCTGCGGGCCTTCGAGGAGAGGGTCAGCGCCGATGGCTAAAAGGCCGCACGGCCAGGTCATTCGAGCCAGCGAGCTAGGCCAGTACGCCTACTGCGCCAGGGCCTGGTGGACGGGGAGAGTGCTTGGCTACCGCTCGACCAATCTGGAGAGGTTGGCGGCTGGCGAAGCAGCCCATATCCGACACGGACAAAAGGTGGTAAGCTCTCGTCGCTTGCAGCGCTGGGCTTATGTGTCGTTTGCGCTGGCCGTACTGGCTGGCGCGTTGTTGCTGCTGTTGGCCTTGCGGAGCTAGGGGAAGAACACCGTGACCGACCCTCGCATGATTCTGCTGGCATGTGTCCTGATCCTGCTCGCGGGAGGCCTGCTTCTGCTCAGACGGGCTCGCCGCCTGCACGAACAGACGGGATTGCCCCACGGCCAAGTGATCTACGCCGACACCGGCGCCTGGGATCGCTGTGAGCGGCCCCTCTTCTCCCGCCGTCATCTCCTGACGGGCAAGCCCGACTACCTCGTTGATGAGGGGAGGGCCAAGATCCCGGTCGAGGTCAAATCCACGCCCTCTCCGCCCAGCCCCTATCGCTCCCACGTACTTCAACTGGCCGCCTACTGCCTTCTAGTGGAGGAAG
This sequence comes from uncultured Anaerolineae bacterium, assembly GCA_964461615.1. Classification (GTDB taxonomy): domain Bacteria; phylum Chloroflexota; class Anaerolineae; order VGOG01; family VGOG01; genus CAZVCJ01. Next base: position 4,644 of record CAYWWC010000212.1, on the reverse strand, counting down.
AATATGGGCAGTCCCCGCCCTATGGCATCATCAAATACCGCGACGAAGCCTACGCCGTCGAGTACACCGTGCAGTTGCGAGATCAGTTGCTAGGCGTCCTGGCCGAGATGCGCCAAGACCTCGATGCCGACGACGTGTGCCCCAGCCACGCTAACCCCAATCGCTGCCGGAGCTGCGGCTATCGAGAGGAATGTGAAGAGAGGTTAGCGTAAAAAAGGGAAATAGGATATAATACCAAAGCTCAAAACTGAAAGCTGAAAACGCAAATCCCAAAGCTCCATCATATATAGAGGAGGTTCCCATTGGCTCACTACCGTGCACCTCGCGGCACACAAGATATTCTACCTGAGGATCAACTTTACTGGCGTCACATCCTAGATCGCATCCACAACATCACTCAGCTCTACGGCTATCGCCAACTGGACGTCCCCATTTTCGAGGATACTGCTCTCTTCGAGCAAGGCGTGGGCGAGACCACCGACATCGTGGAGAAAGAGATGTACTCGTTCCTGGACAAGGGCGGAAAACCCATTACCTTGCGCCCGGAGTTCACAGCCGGGGTGGTGCGGGCCTACCTCGAGCACGGCATGCACGTTCGCCCCCAACCGGTCAAGGTTTACTCCGTGGGGCCTGTTTTCCGCTACGAGCGCCCCCAGGCCGGGCGCTACCGTCAGCATACCCAGTTCAACGTCGAGGCCATCGGCGAGCAGGATCCGGCGGCGGATCTGGAGATCATGTCCGTGGCCTGGCGCCTCTACGAAGACCTGGGCTTCAAGGGGCTGTCTTTTCAGCTCAATAGCATCGGCTGTCCCAAGTGCCGCCCCGACTTTCTGAAAGTGCTGGTTGAGTACTACCGAGGTCAGATAGACGACATCTGCGACGATTGTCGGCGGCGCTTGGAGCGCAACTCCCTGCGCTTGCTGGATTGCAAGACCGCGAGCTGTCAGCCCATCATTGACGCCGCTCCTAGCACGAGAGAGCACCTGTGCGACGAGTGCGCTCAACACTTCCATACCCTGCTTGGCTATCTCGATTCCCTGGACCATCCCTACACCCTCAGCCATCGGTTGGTGCGCGGTCTCGATTACTACACCAAGACCGTCTTCGAGGTGTGGGCCGAGGGAATCGGCGCTCAGAACGCCGTGTGCGGCGGCGGGCGCTACGACGGCCTAGCCGAGGTGCTGGGCGGCCGTCCCACGCCGGGCGTCGGTTTCGCCTCCGGCCTGGAGCGCATCGTCCTGACTATGAAACACCAAGGGGTACCGGTACCAGCTTTGCCCTCGCCTCAGGTGTTGATCGTTCACCTGGGCGAACAGGCCAAACTGATGGGGGTGAAACTGGCCGGGGATCTAAGGGCGGCTGGCATTGGTGCGCTCATCTCCTTCGGCAAGCGGAGCCTAAAGGCTCAATTGCGGCAGGCCAACCGGCAAGGCGTGGCCTTCGCCCTGATCATCGGGGAGAATGAGGCCGAAACAGGCCAAGTGGCCGTACGCGACATGACCGAAGGCGAGCAGCACTCTGTGGCCCTGGAAGACGTAACAAATTGGCTGAGCCAGCGGCTTGTTTGACAAACGGAGCATCATCAGTGAAAAACGCTGGTCTACTGCACCATCCAAAGCTGCCCGAATCGCTGATTTTGGCCCAGGAGATGGCCCATTATTTGGAGGAAAGAGGCGTTTTCCCCTGGCTGTGCTCGGCTTGGGACGAGGGCAAAATTGCCTGCCATGTGGATGCTCTCGATCTCTTGATCACTCTGGGGGGCGATGGCACTATCCTGCGGGCAGCGCGGGTGGCCGCCGAACATTCTGTCCCCATCCTGGGTCTCAACCTGGGTCGGGTGGGCTTTCTGGCCGAGATGGAACGCGGGGAGTGGCCTGAGAAGTTATCGCGCGTTCTGGAGGGAAAATACTGGATCGAGGAGCGCATGATGCTCCAGGCCGAACTGTGGCCCGAAGGGAAGCGAGAACCAGTTACTGCACCGTGGACTGGTGAGGCCCTCAACGAGTTCGTGGTTGGACGGGGAACTCTGGCTCGCATAGTTCGCCTGGCCACCTACATTGACGGCGAGTATCTGACCACCTACGCCGCCGATGGCCTCATCGTGGCCACCGCCACCGGTTCCACGGCCTATGCCCTGGCGGTGGGAGGGCCTATTCTGCCCCCTGAACTAAGCAGCATCTTGCTCATACCCATCGCCCCGCACCTGTGCCTGAGCCGGGCGGTGGTTCTGTCCCAGGGAGCGCGGGTCGAGGTGCAGGTTTCTACTGACCATCGGGCTATTTTTACTGTTGACGGACAGTTCGACGTAGAGCTAAAGGACGCCGACAAAGTGGTGATCACGGCCAGCCCCCACATTTGTCGCTTCATCAGGACTCAGGACAAAGTCTATTTCTATCGAACGTTGGTGGAGAGATTGAGATGAGTCATACTTGAGCCGCTCAGAATAAATAGAAAGGTGGGTCATCATGAAAAAACTGCGCTGGTTCGATTACATCACCATCAACATCTATTGGCTGGGGCTGTCAACACTAGCGCAGACGATAACCCCGCTGGTGTTCCCGCTGCTGATCCAGCAGTTTGTGGGCGAGGAGGGGAAAGGATCGTTTTTTGGCACCCTTCGCCTTTGGACACTGATGGTCGCCCTGCTGGCGCAAGCACTGATGGGGATGCTCTCCGACCGCAGCACCCTGCGCTGGGGCCGGCGGCGACCCTTCATCTTCCTGGGCACGTTAGTAGACCTGGTCTTCGTCGCCGCCATTGGCTTCTC
>CAYWWC010000212.1:0-1777 GCA_964461615.1 uncultured Anaerolineae bacterium | reverse complement strand
CAGGCGGCTGGCCCGGCCAGTCAGTTGATGATGGTTGTGGGGCTTTTCATCCTGGTTTCTGCACTGCCCAGCGGCTGGCTGGCCGACAGGTTCGGCCACAAGCGGCTCGTCGCCATCAGCGGCATTGTGGCGGCGCTGGGCACCCTGATCCTGCTGCTTTCCCCCAGCCTCATCGCCATCTACATTGGCGGCTGCATCATCGGCCTCGCTGCGGGCCTGTTCTTCACCGCTAACTGGGCGCTGGGCACCGACCTGGTGCCTAAGGGGGAAGCGGGTCGATACCTGGGCATCTCTAACCTGGCCGGAGCAGGAGCCGGCGCAGTCGGTGCTTACATTGGCGGCCCCATTGCCGACTATTTCACTGTCCAGGTACCGAACCAGCCGGGACTGGGGTACGTGCTCCTCTTCGCCATCTACGGCGCGCTATTCCTGTTCTCCGTCGTCGCCCTGCGCAAGGTGCGACCAACGCTCGGCGAGGAAGGGACGTAGGTATTCCAGCGAGGCATTGGCCTCCTGGATGGTCAGCTCGAAGATGACGGGGCCCTCGAATTTGGCCTCCTTGAGGGTGTCGAGCAGGAAGTCGAGCGGTAGGTTGCCTTTGCCCAGGGGCAGGTGATCGTCTCGGCGGAAGGTCCCATCCGGCTGGGGACGATAATAGCCGTCGTGCAGGTGCACCTCGGCCAGGCGCGGCAGCGATCTCTGAAGGCCCTCTTCAAAGGATATGGGGCCAGTGAACTTCGCCAGCAGGTGGCCAGTGTCGACGCAGAGCGAAAGGTCGAACTCCTCGGCCAGGGCCAGGGTGAGGTTGAAGGGGAACCCGATGGTCTCCACGGCGATGGCCCGCGAGGGTAGATTGGTGCGGCGGAGCAGTTCCTCCACGCTGTGGGCTGCGTGGCTCTGGAACATACCCATCACTAGCGGGCGCGCCTCGTCCGGTATGGCGGTCATGGCGTAGAACTCGGATGCCAGCGCGCCGGTGGCGTGCAGCACGTAGACCTCGGGCTCCAAAGGCACCAGGCGCAGCACGGCATCCACCAGGGCCTCCACTGAGCCCTGGCGCACCCACTGCACGGGCGTTGAGGGATCCACCGACCAGAGAGGCAGATGGACGGTATAGCTCAGCCCGCGCGACTCTTTGAGGGCCTGGAGGCGTCGGATGGTCGGCACTCCGAAGCTGTCCGGGAACAACACGTTCAGGTCGGTGTTGAGCTCGATGAGGGTGAAGCCGAGGTTGGCGATGTGCTCGACCAGGGTGGCCGTATCCGCCGAAGGCAGGGCGAACTGGGCGCGGTGTCCTGAGGTCGCTCTGCTTACAGTCGAAGGGCCGCCTTTCTGCCCGGCGGTAGCCGTCAAAGCCAGCATCGCCATTTCGATCAGCAGCGAGGATTGTAGCATTTGGATTCCGAAGCGTAGCATAGTTGCACCTCCTTGCAGTTTGGATATTGGAAGATGGAAGTTGGAAGGTGTTCCAACCTCTAACTTCCAAGATACTATCACGATTCGACGAAATTGGCAAAGAAAGGGAAAGAATGTCCGACGACCAGGTGACATATTGTAGCTATCATCCGAGTGTGGAGACCCGCCTGCGCTGCAGCAAGTGTGGCAACCCCATCTGCCCCAAGTGTGCGGTGCAGACGCCGGTGGGATTCCGCTGTCCCGATTGTGTCCGAGTGCAGCAGGCCGTCTTCTACACCGCCACGCCCCTGGACTACGTCATCGCCGCCGTCGTGGGCCTGGTAGCCTCGACCGTGGCCGGCTTCATCATGGGACGGCTGGG
>CAYWWC010000211.1:0-7313 GCA_964461615.1 uncultured Anaerolineae bacterium | reverse complement strand
CCTGCCGACCAGTGCCATCATGTTTCTGTGGGGGGATTACTCCGTTCTGTGCCCATTTAACGATCCCGGCCCAATAGCCAGACTCTGTTCCGACTCCATCCCTCCTGGCAGTGCTTGGACAGTGAGCGGGAGCGCCCTGGCCGGAGTGAGGGCGGCTATAGTCTATCCAGTCTCGCTGGACCAATTCAATACGAAATGCGAGGAGGCCGAGAACGCAGTGGGCGATTCCTGGGCCTGGTATACTTGGGTGGAGCAGTGGGAGGCTGAAGCTCGAGGCGGGGTCTTGGCAGCGACAATCCATCGGGTGGGACCGGACGCTGGTGGCACAACCGTCTCCAGTGCCTACGCCGGTATCTCAGAGGAACTAGATGAGCCATTCCCTACATATTATTACTTCGCTCCTCTGAACAAAAGGGCTTATGACGGTTCTGACACGAAGCTCAATATCCAGAACTCCGGCTGGATTTGTCAATCGGTGTGGGTTTACTACCAGAAGCAGGAAACCTGTCAAATTGAGCATGCTCAACACATCGATCCGCTGGCGCCGGGCGAGACCCATCGTGCGGGCGTGCCCGACGCCCTAGTCGATGGCTGGCTGGGGTCAGCCTCGATCAGCTCCAACGTGCCCCTGGGCGTCGTCGTGGACGAATGGGGACAAGACATGCTATTCACCCACCAGGTGCCGTTGTTGGAGGAGGTCAGCGGCTCTTTGATCAGTTTTGCGCCCTTGATCTACCTGGACCAGGAGTGGAGCATCGCCATCCAGGTACAGAACCTGACTCAGACGGGGCAGCCCACCTTCGTCACGGTGAGCTTCTTAGACGAAAATGGAGACCCTGTCGACTCTCTGAGCGATTGGATATGCGCCAACGGTTCCCAGAGCTTCTACGTTCCGTCCTTCGATGCACTGCCTGGTCAGTTCATAGGCGCCGCGGTAGTCGAATCGCAAAGCCATATCCTGCCCCCAGGAGAAGATGAGATCCCCGGCTCGCCGGTCTATGCCATGGTGAAGTTGTTCAACTCTAGTGCAGGACAGGGGATGAGCTACAATGCCATACCGCAGGATCAAGCGGAGGGAATAGAGGCCATCGCCCTGCCTCGCCTGGTGAAGAACGACCGAGGCTGGAGCTCAGAGATCGCCATTCGCAATAACTCGGCTCAAAATAGGCTGCACGTCGCGCTGGATATCTACAGTGAGGATGGTCCGGTCACCACCGAGTCCCTGACGATCGAACCCAGCCACGTGAGCTACGTCAGGCTAGACGAGAAGGGCAGCGTACCCGATGCCTTCGCTGGCTCAGGTGTGGTGTGGATCACGGATGTAGAGGGGGACGGACCGCTTTTGCCCGCCGTGGTGGTGGTGGAGCAGGCCAGCGGCAGCGGTGACTTGACCGAAGGCTGCGAGGGCATCCTGCTAACTGATGGCTATCCCCGTATTGATGATTACGAACCGACGGTCACGCCGACGACTACCAACACCCCAACGCCGACGCCGACAGCCACGCCGAATCCGACCGGCACAGCGACACCTATACCAACCTCGACACTGACAACCACGCCAGAGTACACGCCGATAACTATGCAGGTATACCTGCCACTCATCACCAAAAGATAACAGCAGCAGAGGTGGGTGAAAATCGGGGGAGATAATAAATGCTAGCCAAGGTCACCAGTTGCGCCGTAGTCGGCCTGGACGGGGCCATCGTTGAAGTAGAAGTAGACACCTCGCGTGGGCTGCCCAGCCTGACCATCGTTGGCTTGCCCGACGCGGCTGTCCAAGAATCAAGAGAGCGGGTGAGGTCGGCCATAAAGAACTCAGGGATGGTCTACCCCAACAACCGCCTTACAGTCAACCTGGCCCCGGCCGACCTGCGCAAAGAGGGCCCGGCCTACGACCTGCCCATCGCCGTGGGCATCCTCGTGGCTTCTGAGCAGGCCTGGCCGGACCGGGTCGAGAACGCCCTCTTCGTCGGGGAACTCTCCCTTGACGGAGGGGTTCGTCACACTACCGGCATCCTTCCCATGGCTGCCCTGGCCAAAGAGCGCGGCTTTCACACCGTCTTCGTGCCAGCGATAGACGCGCCGGAGGCGGCCCTCATCCAGGGGATAGAAGTGATACCTGTGACAGACCTCTCGTCCCTCGTCACCCACCTCCAAGGGCTGCGCTCCATTGAGCCCTATCACTACGACCTGGACCTCAACGCCGACGAGCCCCCGCCCTACGCCGTGGACTTCTCCCACGTCAAGGGCCAGGAGCACGTGAAGCGGGCCCTGGAGGTGTCGGCAGCCGGCAGCCACAACGTGATGATGACCGGCCCGCCCGGTGCTGGCAAGACCCTGCTGGCGCGCTCCATGCCTTCCATCCTGCCTCGGATGACGACGGACGAGTGCCTGGAGGTGACCAAGATCTACTCAGTGGCCGGATCGCTGCCGCCAGAGACCCCGCTGGTCAAGCATCGGCCCTTCCGCGCGCCTCATCATACCATCAGCCACGCCGGCCTGGTGGGAGGGGGACGTTGGCCCCGTCCTGGGGAGATCAGTCTGACCCATCGCGGCGTCCTTTTCCTGGACGAATTACCAGAGTTCGGTATGCGGACCCTCGAGGTACTGCGTCAACCCCTCGAGGATCACGTCGTGACCATCAGCCGGGCAGCAGGCGCCCTGACCTTCCCCGCCAACTTCATGCTGATCGCCGCCATGAATCCCTGCCCCTGCGGCTACTTCAACGATCCCGTCAAGGACTGCACCTGCTCCCTCTCAATGGTCAGTCGCTACCAGAAGCGCATCTCGGGGCCACTTCTGGACCGCATTGACATCCACGTCGAGGTGCCCAGGGTGGAGTACGACAAGCTGACCGACGATCGGCTGGGGGAGAAGTCTGAGGACATCAGGGCCAGGGTGGAGAAGGCGCGGGAGGTGCAGCGCCAGCGCTTTGCTGGCACGTCGCTGGCCTGCAACGCCGACATGGGGCCGGCTGAGGTCAGGGAGCACTGTCAGGTGGACGAGGCGGGGCGCAGCCTGCTCAAGGCGGCCATGCAACAACTGGCCATGAGTGCCAGGGCTTTTCACCGCGTTCTGAAGCTGGCTCGCACCATCTCCGATCTGGCAGGGTCAGAGCGAATAGAGACGGCGCATCTGGCGGAGGCCATCCAGTATCGGCCGCGGCGGCAGCTTTGATGCCTCGGGACCAAATTTGATAATATGCTCGATGTATGATATAGTAGTAGAAAGACCAGACTGAAGGATCTAGCTAGAGCGAGAACAAACCAGCCAATGGCCCAATCAAAACGTCAAGAAGAATCGAATACTACGCAAGAGTTGCTGAAGAAGGCCAGTAAGCGAGGGTATATCACCTCTACCGAGATATTAGAGGCCTTTCCCCAGGCAGAGAAGGATCTTCCCCAACTGGAAGAGTTCTTCGTATACCTCCATGACCAGGGCATTGAAATCTACGAAAGCGAGGAGGAGGCTGAAGAGGAAAGGAAGAAGGCAGAGATGGGGTTGGCGGCGGCCTTGGCGGAGGATATGGAGGAGGCCCTTGACCTAAGCGAGATTGCTGCCGATGACACCATCACCCTATATCTTAAGGAAATGGCCCGCGTGCCTCTGCTAACACCCGATCAGGAACAGAAGCTGGCTCAGCGAGTAGAGCATGGGCGAGTGGCTCAACAATGCCTTGCTAGAAACGGCCATGACCGTGAGGAAACGGGGGAGTTGAGGCGGGAAATCGAGCGGGGTGAAGAGGCCCGCCAGCATCTCATCAAGGCCAACACCAGGCTGGTGGTCAGTATAGCCAAGAGATATCTGGGCCATGGGGTGCCCTTCCTAGACCTTATCCAGGAAGGTAACCTTGGCTTGATGAAGGCCGTCGAGAAGTTCAACCATGAGTTAGGCCATCGTCTGTCTACCTACGCCACTTGGTGGATCAGGCAATCCATCACCAGAGCCCTGGCCGAGCAAGGGCGAACCATCCGCGTTCCAGTCCACATGAGCGACCGCATCCGAAAGCTGTACCGGGTAGCGCGAGAATTGGAACAGGAGATGGGACGCCAGCCCAGCCCGGAGGAGATAGCTGAAGAGGTCGCATTGGCTCCAGAGAAGGTGCAATGGATACTCAGGGCCTCGCGGCGCCCCATCTCCCTGGAGAGACCGGTGGGCGAGGAGGAGGACAACGAACTAGGAGACTTCATCGAGGACGAGAAGGTCGTTGCTCCCTCTGAAGCTGCCTACCGACACTTGTTGGCGGAGACAATGGGGGACGTGTTGGGCACCCTCAGTCCCAGGGAGGCGCGGATCCTGCGGCTGCGCTTTGGCCTCCAGGACGGACATAACTATACCCTGGAGGAAGTGGGGCAGAAATTCGGCCTGACCAGAGAACGCATCCGCCAAATCGAGGGTGAAGCTTTGCGCAAGCTGCGTCACCCCCGGCGCAGCCGCCAACTGAAGACTTATCTCGGCTAACCCTCTGGAGCAGCATGAACATCATTGTAACCGGTTCCATAGCCTACGACTATCTAATGACTTTTCCGGGCCGCTTCGCCGAGCACATCCTGCCCGATCAACTGGACCGCATCTCTCTCAGTTTCCTGGTGGACGAGATGCGGCGGCAACAAGGAGGCTGCGCGGCCAACATCGCCTATAACCTGGCTCTACTAGGCGAGCACCCTCGGGTTATGGCCACGGCGGGGCGGGACTTCGGTGAGTACCGACAATGGCTGGAAAAACAAGGGGTGGATACCTCGCTCATCCGCGCTGAACCCGATCTGTTCACCGCCTCGTTCTTTGTCAACACCGACCAGGGCAGCAATCAGATAGCCAGTTTCTACACCGGTGCGATGGCCCGCGCCCGGGAGCTTTCCTTCCACGACTTAGAGACTGACGAGATTAACCTGGCCGTCATTTCCCCAAACGACCCCCAGGCGATGGTGAAGTACCCCGCCGAGTGCCAGGAACTGGGTATACCCTACCTGTACGACCCCAGCCAGCAGATTGTCCGCCTCGCTGGCGAGGATCTGCGGGAGGGGCTTGAAGGGTGCAGCTTGCTGGTGGTCAACGACTACGAGTTCGAATTATTGCGAGAGAAGACCGGCCTGAGCGCCGAAGCGATACAATCCGCTCCTACCCGCGCCTGCGTCGTCACATTGGGGGCGGAGGGGGCGCGTATCTGGGCAGGAGGAGGCATCTACGACATCCCGGCGGTGCCCCCCCAGCGGGCCGAAGACCCTACCGGGATCGGGGATGCCTTCCGTGCAGGGCTGATCAGGGGACTGGCCCTGGGGCTCTCCTGGGGCCTGGCGGGGCGGATGGGGACGCTGGCGGCTACCTACGTCTTGGAGCAGACTGGCCCGCAGAGCCACCGCTACACCCTGGCCGACTTCGTCGTCCGCTTTCGCGAGCACTTCGACGACGCCGCTTCATCACATGGCATCGCGGCGGCATTGGACGTGCTGCTGTAGCGAATCAGGTCAAAAGTTCGGCCAGGTCTCCGACCGTAGCCGATGGGTCTTTGGGCTTAGTCAGAGACCTTCGCCCAACAAAGTCGGCTCGGACCAATCTCCAATTTCAAACTTCCAATTAGGAGTCCGACAGTTTATGAGTTCAAAGCAATCTCAAACACAAGAGTTTCTGGGAGACCGGGCTGCCATCGTCAGCGCCTTTCGCAATCGCAATTTTAGTGCCCTATGGATAGGACAACTCCTCTCCCAAATAGGCGACAGTTTCGTCCTTGTCGCCATTCTATTTGTTATCAACACTCTGACAGACTCGCCTTTGGCTCTGGGAGTGCTGGCCGTGGTCGCCACCTTGCCCCAGCTCCTCCTGGGCCTGGTCGGCGGGGTCTTCGTTGATCGCCTGGACCGCAAGCGGGTGATGATTGTCACCGACATCATACGCGGGCTGGCAGTGCTCACTCTCGTACTCATCAACCGGGCGGATCAGTTGTACATACTCTACATTGTTAGCTTCGTGATGGCCACGGCGGGCGTCTTCTTCAACCCGGCCCGCAATGCCATCATCCCCAGCATCGTCAGCGGCGAAGTCTTACTCACAGCCAATGCCCTGATGCAAGCTAACCAGATAATCGCTGTCATCCTGGGGGCATCAATAGCCGGTTTGGTCGTCGGCTGGCTCGGCCCGGCCTCCGCATTTGTCTTCGACTCCTTCACTTTTACCGTCTCTGCTGTGGCCATCGCTACCATGACTATACCGTCAGTGAATTCTGATTCAGGCAAGACCAATAGCCGGGTTATCTGGAATCAACTAGTGGAGGGGCTGCTTTTCATCAGGCATAGTTCCCCTCTTCTCCATGCTATAATCACCACGGCTGTAGCCACTTTGGGCTTCGGAGCCATCGTGGTCCTGGGGATAGTCTATTTGGACGAAGTATTGGGTATGGGGGCCGAAGGACTCGGTTTCCTCTACGCAGTCCAAGGGCTGGGGGTAGTGATTGGCGGGGTGATGATCGGCCACTTTGCTTCTCGCGTGCGTACCAATCTGATTGTGGGGGGCTGTATGGTGAGCCTGGGGCTGGCTATCATTGCCTTCGCAGTGGCTCCCAGTTATCCCCTCGTCCTGGTCGCCGTAGCCATTATTGGCCTGAGCATTGTCGCCGCCCGCGCCGCCCTGGTTACGCTGACCCAGGTTCTGGTCCCCAATGAGAAGTTGGGGCGGGTGGAGAGCGCGGTGACCATGGTCATCGGCGCCTCCACCAGCGCGTCAATGGCTCTCTCTGGTCTCTTCGGCGACCTGATCGGCGTGCAGGCCGTCTTTATAGCGGCTGGCATCATCACCATCGTCGCTGGCGTGGCTGCATATTACACCCTCCGGGGAGCCGAGTCAGTGATCAGTGGCATAAGCTCCCATTAGTGTTAACTTAAGACTCACAGTTAAGTTGACACAAATGCATAAGCTCTTCACATTATCCCCCCCCCGTCAGGATCTCTCCAAAATCTTAATCTGATTGCTATACGTCTGCAATAACTTTGTAACAATCTCCTGGTATAATAGAGCCGGGCGTGGAAGGCTTTTGCTACCGGACACTTTTTCGGCAGGGCGGTTTTGCTAACCGCTATCTGAGTTTTTCGCCACGAATTGCACGAACTCGGAAGTGGATACGGCTTTCACTAATTTTTTGTCTCCACCTTCGTGTTAATTCGTGAAATTCGTGGCAGAATAAAAAAGTGTCCGGTAGTGAAGGAAGGCTAGGCGATGCTCTTCCACTGCCAGTTCCGGCTAAACCTGCTATGGAGGTGAACCATGAAACGCTTATTTTTCGTCAGTTTGGTGCTTGCTCTCACGCTGTTGCTGGCTGCCAA
>CAYWWC010000210.1:2473-7321 GCA_964461615.1 uncultured Anaerolineae bacterium | reverse complement strand
CTTCGTGTTAATTCGTGAAATTCGTGGCAGAATAAAAAAGTGTCCGGTAGTGAAACACAGAAAAGGAATTGATCAATGCAGAAACAAACGATTTCCCTGTACGTCAATGGCTCTCCCTACCAGGTCGAGATCGGCCTCAAGACTACCCTGCTTGAGGTGCTGCGGGACGACGTGTCAACGGAAGTTGGCCGACATCTCACAGGGACCAAGAATGGCTGCGGCCAGGGCCACTGCGGGGCCTGCACGGTCATCGTGGATGGCAAGGCAGTACGCTCCTGCATCTTCAAGGCCAGTCGCGCCGATGGAGCGCGGGTGGAAACCATTGAGGGGCTGGCCCAAGATGGCGAGCTGCATCCGCTGCAAGAGGCCTTCATTGAGCACGGGGCGGTGCAGTGCGGCTTCTGTACGCCGGGGATGATCATGGCCGCCAAAGCCTTGCTTGATGCCAATCCCCATCCCAGCGACCAGGAGATCAAAGACGCGCTCAAACGCAACCTCTGCCGCTGCACCGGCTACACTCGAATCATCCAGGCGGTTCAGGGAGCGGCAGAGGGCACGCCGCCGCAGCTCCCGGCGACGAAAAGCCCGCTGGTTGCTGTTGGCTGCCCTGTCCCTCGCCCCGACGCCAGGGCAAAGGTCACGGGCCAGGCGACTTATGCTGCCGACCTCTACTTCGAGGGGATGTTGCACGCCACGGTGCTGCGCAGCCAGTATCCCCACGCTCGCATCCTGAGAGTGGACACCAGTGGAGCCAAAGCCTTGCCCGGCGTGGTCGCCGTCCTCACTGCCGACGAGGTCCCCGGCGCTAAGAACCACGGCATCGTCTGCCCCGATTGGCCGGTGCTGGCCTACGACAAAGTGCGCTACGTGGGCGACGCCATCGCCATTGTTGCCGCTGAGACGGAGGATGTCGCGGAGCAGGCCCTGGGGCTAATCGAGGTAGAATATGAGCCTCTGCCGGTGGTGACTTCTCCTCAGCAGGCTCTGGCCCACGATGCTCCTTTGGTCCACGATGGCGGCAACCTCCTCAAGCACATCCAGGTGCGCAAAGGCGACGCAGAAAAGGGCTTCGCCGAGGCGGACGTCGTCGTGGAGCGGGAGTATCGAACGCCCAGCCTGGACCATGCCTTTTTGGAGCCCGAAGCGGGGGTGGCTACGATTGACGAGGAGGGCAAGATCACTGTCCACGTGGGCTCCCAGATCCCCTTCGCCGACCGTCGCCAGATCGCGGCCAGCCTTGCCATTCCTGAGGAGAGAGTGCGGGTGAAAGCCACTCAAGTAGGTGGGGCTTTTGGCGGCAAGGAGGACATCTCCGTCCAGATCCACGCGGCGCTCCTGGCCCAGGCCACCGGCCGCCCGGTCAAGCTGGTCTTCACCCGTCAGGAATCGCTGATCGTCCACCCCAAGCGCCACGCCACCACCATTCGTCTGAAGACAGGAGCCGCCAGCGATGGCACGCTCACCGCAGTCCAGGCCGAGATCTACGGCGATGCCGGGGCCTACGCCAGCTTGAGCGAGCATGTGATGACCCGCGCGGCTACCCACGCCACCGGCCCCTACGATGTGCCCAACGTCGAGATAGACTGCTACGCCGCCTACACCAACAACGTTCCCGCCGGCGCCTTCCGAGGCTTCGGCGTGCCTCAGTCGGCCTTCGCGGTGGAGAGCCAGATGGACATCCTGGCGGAAGAACTTGGCCTCTCCGCGTTCGAGATACGGCGCAAGAACGCTTTGCGGATAGGAGACGCTACAGCCACCGGACAGGTACTCAGGGAAAGCGTGGGCCTGTTGGAGACCATCGCCAGAGTAGAAGAAGAAGTGGAGAAAGCTCAAAACTCAAAATTCAAAGCTCAAACTCCGAAATCCAATATCCGAAGGAGTTGGGGCGTGGCCTGCGCCTACAAGAACGTCGGCCTGGGCGGCGGCGCGCCCGACCGTGCTGGTGCCCAGGTGGAGCTTACCGACGGTGGGCGGGCTATCGTGCGAGCCGGGGCGGCCGAGGTGGGGCAAGGTTTAGTAGGAGTGCTGGCCCTGCTGGCGGCTGAAGAGCTGGGACTTCCATACGATTTGGTAGAGGTGCTGGTAGCTGACACAGACCAGACCCTCGACGGTGGCGCCACCACTGCCTCGCGCCAAAGCTTCATCACCGGCAACGCGGTGCGCCTGGCTGCGCGGAAAGTGAGGGAGGTTTTGGCTCAGGCCGCCTCCGAGGAATTGGACGCGCCGCCCGACAGTCTGGTTTTCGAGGACGGGCGCATACGCGCTTTTCGCTACAAAGTGGCGTCCTCGCCATGTCTGGTGCAGCACAAAACGGGGCGGGGACGCCCCTCTGTAGCAAACGGCCCCTCTGTAACAAACGGCCCCTCTGTAGCAAATGGGCCCTCTGTAGTAAACGGAGAGACTTTCCTCGGGGAGAAGTCTATCTCTTTGGCCGAGGCCGTCGCCTTTGCCAAAGGGGAGGGGCGCGAAGTGCGGGCCTCGGTCGTTTACGAGGCTCCCACAACCGTCCCGCTGGGTGAGGTTGGCGACATGCACTTCGCCTATGGCTACGCTACCCAGGCCGCTCTGGTGGAGGTGGACGCCAACACCGGCCAAGTGGAGGTGCTCAAGGTCATCGCTGCCCACGATGTGGGGAGGGCGCTCAACCCCCTGGCTGTGGCCGGCCAGATCGAGGGCGGGGTGGTGATGGGTTTGGGCATGGCCTTGCAGGAGGAGTTCGTGATGGAGGAGGGCGTTCCCAGGAGCACTTCTCTGGCCAAGTACAAAATACCCTCCATCGAACGCACCCCGGAGATCGTGCCCATTATCGTGGAGGACAGGGCGTCCGAAGGACCCTACGGAGCCAAGGGGATAGGGGAGATCCCCCTCATTCCTACGGCGCCGGCCATCGTCAACGCCATCTACAATGCCACTGGGGTGCGCCTCTACAGCCTGCCGGCGACGCCGAAGAGGGTTCTGGATGCTTTAGAGCACGGATGTGCAAGATTTACGGATTCCGCCTCAGGCCAAGTCACTTGATCCGCTAATTCTGCCAATCCGCTGTTATCATTCAGTGAAAAAGCCCCCTCGATTGGAAGTCGAGGGGGCTTCAACTCGTCTGTCAGCGACTACTTCAAGAGTCTTACAAACCTTCGCTTGCCCACCTGAAGTATTGCTTCCTCACCGGGCATCACCGTTTCCTCGATGCTCTCCACTTTGTTCCCATCCAGGCGCACACCACCCTGAGCGATGAGGCGGCGGGCCTGGCTCTTGCTCGGTGTCAGGCCGAGCTCTGCCAGCAGGTCCACGATGTTCTGGGGCGCGGCCAGCTTGTGGGTGGGCATGTCTTCGGGCAGTTCCCTTTTCTGGAAGACTTGCTTGAAGTGAGCCTCGGCGCGGGCTGCGGCCTCGGCATCGTGGTAGATGGCGACGATGTCCTGGGCCAGCGTCATCTTGGCGTCTCTGGGATGCAACCTCCCGCTGGCCATCCTCTCTTCGATGTCGGCGATTTGGGCCGGTTCAAAGTTGGAAAGGAGGTCGAAGTAGTTGCGCATGGCGTGATCGGGGATGCTCATCACCTTGCCGTATATTTCCTCGGGCGGCTCGTTCACGCCGATGTAGTTGCCTCGGCTCTGGCCCATGCGTTGGTGGCCGTCGGTTCCCACCAGGATGGGCAGCGTCAGGCATATTTGGGGCCGCTGCCCCAGGGCCTCCTGAAGCTTGCGGCCGGCCATCAGGTTGAAGAGCTGCTCCGTCCCGCCGATCTGCACGTCCGTCTCCAGGGTCACGGCATCGTAGGCCTGCATCAGCGCGTAGAAGAACTCGTGCAGCCAGATGGGCTCGCCTTTGGCATGGCGCTTGGCGAAGCTCTCGCGGGCCAGGAATTGCTGCACGGTGAAATGCGAAGCCAGTCTGATGAGATCGGCGAAGGTCAGCGGCGCTAGCCAGTCGGCGTTGTAGCGCACTTCGGTCTTGTCGGGGTCCAGGATTTTGAAGGCCTGGGCCGCATACCCCTCCGCCTTCTCGGCCACCTCTTGGGGCGTCTGGTGAGGGCGAGCGCTGTCCCTGCCGGTGGGATCGCCAATGAGGGCGGTGAAGCTGCCGATGAGGAAGATAGCTTGATGGTCTAGTTCCTGGAACTGACGCAGCTTTCGCATGGGCACGGTGTGGCCCAGGGTCAACTGAGCCGCTGTGGGGTCGAAGCCGCAGTAGACGCGCAGCGGTCTCCCTTCGTGTTGGGCTTGTTGCAGTCGCTCTCGCAGCTCCCTTTCCATGACTTGCTTGATCTGCTCGTCGCCGAAATCCACTCCGCGCATGAGGATGACTATTTGTTCGTCTATGGGTTTCATGTTTGCACTCCTTGATAATGTTACTTTCCTCTACTATTATACCACAAAACGCCGAAGATGTGTATTTGCCCGCCAGTGGATAACGTGGTATAATGTAGGCAATTCATCATAATGGAGGTAACATAAGTTGCTCACCTATCTATACATCATCCAGATCATTATCTCCACGGCCCTCATTGCGGCTGTTTTGCTGCAAACCAAGGGGTCGGGCTTAGGTGGTATCTTTGGGGGCCAGGGTGCCGTATACACCAGCCGTCGTGGGGTGGAGAAGACCATGTTCAGCGTCACCATCGGTCTAATCGTCGCTTTCTTTGTCTTCGCTACGATCATCGTCATCGTGGCAGGATGAGCAGGCAGATGATGTCATTGCGAGCTAAGCGAAGCAATCTCCACCCCGCAAACTGGGGATTGCTTCGGCACAAAAGCCGCGCCTCGCAATGACGGTCGAGATAGGGAAGGGGCGCGAGGCTTGAGCAAGCATTTCCGTTGGCAGGTCGTCATCACCCTTCTGGGGATAGTC
>CAYWWC010000210.1:0-2373 GCA_964461615.1 uncultured Anaerolineae bacterium | reverse complement strand
AGGCTTGAGCAAGCATTTCCGTTGGCAGGTCGTCATCACCCTTCTGGGGATAGTCTTGCTGGGCGCTTTGCTGGCCTATTTGACCTTCACCTCCGCTACGGTGATTGTCCCCGGCGCTGGCGGGACCTACGTGGAGGGCCTGGCTGGCGACCCGCAATACATAAACCCCATCCTCTGCCAGCATAACCAGGTGGATCGGGACCTCTGTTCCCTCATCTTCAATGGCTTGACCAAGCTAAACGAGGGGGGCGAGATTATTCCCGACCTGGCCGAAAGATGGGAGATCTCCGACGATTTCCTCAGCTACACCTTCCATCTGCGGCGCGATGTGCTTTGGCACGATGAAGTCCCCTTCAACGCCGACGACGTAGTTTTCACCGTTCAAGCAATGCAGGATCCCGGCTATCGGGGCGCCCCTTATCTGGCCGAGCTTTGGCGGAGCGTGGAGGTCGTCAAAGTGGACTCTCACACCGTCAAGCTCACCCTTGAGCAGCCCTTCGCTCCATTCTTGCACTACACCGCCGTTGGCATCCTGCCGGCCCACCTCCTGGCCGAGGTTCCCGCCGAGTCGCTGCCCAACAATCCGTTTAACCTGCATCCGATCGGCACCGGTCTCTTCAGGGTGGAGGAGGTCAACGCCGAGCACGCCCTTCTCCAGGCCAACCCTCTCTTCTACGGCCCCAAACCCTATCTGAACAGAATCGAGTTCAGATTATATCCCAATCATGAGGGCGCCCTCAGAGCCTATGAGCGGGGCGAAGTTCAGGGCATCAGCCGCGTCCTTCCTGAAGATTTGCCTGAGGCGGTTGAAGCCAACTCAGGGTTACAGCTCTTCTCGGCCCAGTTGACAGGCTATACCCTCATACTTTTGAATCTGCAAGACCCTGAGTTACCTTTCTTTCAGGAGAAGCTGGTCAGGCAGGCTTTGTTCTACGCTATAGACCGCCAGGAGCTTGTAGATCGGGTGTTGAAGGGCCAGGGACTGGTGGCTAGCAGCCCTGTTCTACCGGAGACCTGGGCCTATGACAATGGCGTCGTTGGGTACGAGTACAATCCTCAGCGGGCCGAGGATTCTCTGAATGAAGCAGGTTGGCGCGTTCCCAGTCTCTCGGCCATGGTAGGTGATACCAACAGCAGCAATAACAATAGTAGTGAGGAAGGCAACGAGAGCGCCAGGGAGAAAGAGGGGGTGAGGCTGGCCTTCACCCTGCTGACCGATGACGATCCTCTGCATGTAGAACTGGCCAGGGAGATCGCCCGCCAATGGGAGGCAATTGGGGTGAAAGCCACGCCACGGGCGATAGGTTCAGGACTGGTGCGTGAGTACCTCATTCCTCGGAAGTTTGAGGCCCTTTTGATTGACCTGGAGCTGGACGGCGATCCCGATCCCTACCCCCTCTGGCACTCGACCCAGGCGAACGCTGAGGGGCAGAACTATGCCGGTTTCATCAGCTATGAGGTTGATAAGCTCCTTGAGGAGGCGCGATGTACAACTGACTCAGGGAAGCGGGCCGAGTTGTACTGTTGCTTCCAGGAGATCTTTGCGGATGAAGTGCCGTCGTTGCTTCTCTATTATCCAATCTACACCTATGCCGTGGACGAGAAAGTCAAGGGCGTCCAGTTAGGGCCTATGGGCGATCCCAGCGATCGTTTCCGCAACGTCACTGAATGGTACATCGTGACCAAGCGAGTCGTCAAGTTTGACAAATAGGGCGAATCATGGTAAATTATACCTGACTCCGAGGGAGAACGCCGAAGTGGCGGAACAGGCAGACGCGCTGCGTTCAGGGCGCAGTGGGCACTAGCCCATGTGGGTTCAAGTCCCACCTTCGGCACTACCGAGATTTGTCCTTCCGGGTTGGCCTTTAGCTGATGGGAGAGACAACGATGGCTATTGCGAAGAAGCGCTCTGGCGTATCGCTAACCCAATTTGTGGCTCTCATAGTGGCTACCATCGCGCTATCTTTGGTGGTGGACTTTGGACGCAAGGTGGCTCTACAACGCCACCTGCAACTCGGAGAAGCCCGGCTGGATCAGGGGATAGAGTATGAGGAGGACAGGCGGGATTATCTGGAGTGGCTCAAGGGGTACGTCCAGACTGACCAGTTTGTGGATTCCTGGGCTCGGAGAGAGTGGAAGCTGGTGAAGCCCGGAGAGACCAGCGTTGTGCCCAATTTCCCGGAAGCTCCTATTGTCCCTCAAACTCGTCCGCAGGAATAATAATGAGGAGAGCCTCTCCAGTGAGGGATCCCACTGGCAGGAGTGGTGGAATCTCTTCCTCGATAGCTTGCCAGGGGACTGAGCATTTTGGCAAGCTCTAGTCTCAGTAGATCCAGAATCGCTCTGAGGGGATTGCGTGCAACCTTCGGTTGC
>CAYWWC010000209.1:0-7379 GCA_964461615.1 uncultured Anaerolineae bacterium | reverse complement strand
TGGCCAGGGGCGAGAAGCTGGGCGCTTTCGGCCTGACGGAGCCGGAGGCAGGCTCCGACGCAGGAGCGACCAAGACCCGGGCCGTGCTGGATGGCGACGAGTGGGTCATCAACGGCCAGAAGATGTTCATCACCAACGGCCCCATAGCCGAAGTGGCCATAATAACCGCCGTGACCGACCCCGAAAAAGGCACGCGAGGCATCAGCAGCTTCATCGTGGAGAAGGGCACGCCGGGCTTTCGTCCTGGGCGCAAAGAGGAGAAAATGGGTATCAGAGGCTCAGTCACCTCCGCGCTCTTCTTCGAGGACTGCCGCGTTCCCAAAGAGAACCTCCTGGGCAAAGAGGGGGAGGGCTTCAAGCAGTTCCTGGTCACCCTCGATGGGGGGCGCATTGCCATCGCAGGCATGGCGTTGGGATTGGCCCAGGGCGCCTTCGAGAAGGCCGTTACTTACTCCAAGGAGCGGGTGCAGTTCGGCCAGCCCATCGCCAACTTTCAGGCCATCCAGTGGATGATCGCCGAGATGACCACCGAGATAGACGCTGCCCGGCTGCTGACCTACCGGGCGGCCTGGCTCAAAGACCAAGCCGTTTCCACTTCCAAGGGCGTGCGCTTCACCAAAGAGGCAGCTATGGCCAAGATGTACGCCTCTGAAGCTGCGGAACGAGTCTGCCACAAGGCCATTCAGATCCACGGTGGCTATGGCTACATGAGGGAATACGACGTCGAGCGCATGTACCGCGACCAGCGGCTGTGCACCATCGGCGAGGGGACGAGCCAGATCCAGCGGCTGGTCATCGCCCGGCAGGTGTTGAGGGTGTAGCGTAGTGAGGGCCGTTTGACAATGGAGACTGAAACGCTATAATAGGGGGCATGTTGCAAGGCATCATCGCCAACTGCTCCGGAGGGTCACCCTGGCTCTGACCTTGCTGGCCGTCCCGGATGCCTGGTGGATAAACAATAGCCAATGAGGGCAAAAAGAGTGAGGAGGAGAAAGTGCAACACCGCTCGACAAAGCATACTACGCGGAGGCAGAAACCGTGAAAGATGCGCCAAGTTTCGTTCAGGCGGCTTTGAGCATATTGAGAAAAATCCCTCAGAGGGTTGATACCGGGCTACGTTCATGGAAGTTACTGGACCGCAGTAGGTGGGTCCGAAAGATGACAGATATGGCGACAAGGGGAATCGAGGTGGAGCCCATTCCTGCCTGCCTGGGCGAGGGTAAGCGCGCGATTTTGGTGAGCAACTATCCTTCGGTTTCACAGACGATGAGGGCGGTCATAAAGGTTGGCTGTCGTCTGCCCGGACAAGGGTTCCGAGCGAAAGCGATTGGCAGGCAAGAAGTAGTGGTGAGGGCAAACACGCTGCTAAAAGTCCTGGGGGTGGATCAGCACATCTTCCCGGCCCTGAAGAACCAGTCTGGGAAATATACTCTGGAGTCCGACACTCTCAAAAAGGTTCTGACCCATCTCGATGGCCAGGGGAACGTCTTGTGGCTTTCGGTCACGGGCAACACAAGAGCCAATGGCCTGTTGGAACGCGATTTGAGAACTGGGGCGGCGCTGTTCTCCCTCAAGAAGAAAATAACCATAGTGCCGATGGGATTGGTGACCAAAGAGAAAGAGGGTAAGCCAAGAATAGTGAAAGTCAGGTTCGGTGAACCGATACACCCGCCTGAGGCAGGAAAGATGGACGAGTTCGCAAGGAGCGATTTCTTGCTCGATACTTCGCGGTTGACGATGTGTCAGATAGCCGCCCTTCTCCCTCCCGGACAGAGAGGAGATTTCGAGGACGTTGAGGAGAAGTTGGCAGAGGTGAAGGAGAGATTGGGCTTGCTGTAGACACTCTCTTGCCCTCGGAGAGTCGCAGGGCGAAGGTTGTGCCTATGCTCGTAATCGGGAGGAAAGCTTGATAGTAAAGATGCTGCACGTCGGCCCGCTTCAGACCAACTGCTACATCGTGGGCTGCGAGGACACAAAAGAGGGAGCCATCATTGACCCCGGCGGAGATGCAAAGGCCATACTGGCCGAGGTAGAACGACTGGGTCTGAAGATAGAATACGTCATCAACACCCACGGCCACTTCGACCACATCTTGGACAACAAGGAAGTGGTGAAAGCCACGGGAGCGCCTCTGGCCATCCATTCCGCCGATGCCCCCATGTTGACCAAAGGCGGCGGAGCCCTCTTTTTCGGAATTATGGGTAAGTCCAGCCCTCCCGCTGACACGATCCTGGATGAAGGCCAGGTGCTGACCCTGGGCAACATCGAGTTGCAGGTGCTGCACACGCCGGGCCACTCGCCGGGCAGCATTTGCCTCTACAGCGAAGAGGAAGGCGTGCTATTCGACGGCGACGTCCTGTTCAACATGGGCATGGGGCGCTACGACCTGCCTGGCGGCGACTATCGTATCCTGATGGAATCCATCAAGAGGCTGCTGACCCTGCCCGATGACACGACGGTCTACCCCGGCCACGGCCCAGCGACAACCATCGGTCGCGAGCGGCGCGGCAACCCCTTCCTATCGTAGGAATCGTAAGAACGATCCAGCAAAATCAAGCGGGCGCTTCCTCCTCAATTTAGAGTTAGAGAATTGAGGAGGAAGCGCCCGCTGTCTTGTTTCACTGTCGCCCCGCTAGATCATTCGATCTCCACCAGCACTTGATCCTTCTCCACATCGTCGCCCGGCTTCACGTGCACCGCCCGCACAGCGCCGTTCTGGTGGGCGTGGAGCTCGTTCTCCATCTTCATCGCCTCCAGCACGCAGACCGGGTCTCCTTCCTCGACCTTCTGACCCGGCTCAACCATCACGCGGATGATCTTGCCCGGCATGACGGCCAGCACTGCACCGGTTCCAGCCTTGGCCGCGTGATCGACAGCAGGGCCGGCTGAGATAAGTGAGGCAACCACAGGCGTCGCTGCCAGACCGCTGACCTGTACAGTGTAGGGCTGCCCGCCCACGGTGGCCGTCTCACCCTCCAGCGTGGCGTCGTAGGCGATGCCATCCACTAATACTGCACCGTCATCGGCGACTTCCACGGTAAAGGGACGCCCGTTGACGGTGACGGTGTTTCCCTCGACCAGCACCGGGTACTCAATGCCCTCCAGTGTTATGGTGAATTCTCGCTTCATCGCATCCCTCCCGCGCCATCAATCAATCCCATCCAGCGACCCACTCCCGGCCGCCAGGCAGTCTTCCACGGGGAGATCGCTGGGCCAGCAGGTGTGGCCCTGGCAGCAGCCTGTTCTTCCAACTGCTTGAGCAACAACCCAGCGATGGCAGCCACCACCGGCTCCTTCCCGTCGCCGCCTCGCGCCCGCCGCTCCAGGAAAGGCTGAGCCACCTGCGGAAACAGGGCATAGGAGATAACGTCCTCCTCGCTTCCCGCCAACTCGCCCAGAAGCGCAGCGACCTCCTCCCGCGCTTTCTCCATCCCTGGCGGGATCAGGTCGGCCGGGCGGCAGTCAATGGGCTCCTCGTCGCCGATGGCCAGTCGCCGCACCTCAGGGTCAATGGGAGCTGGCGGGTGGCCGTAGTAGCCCCGCACGTATTGCCGCACTTCCTCCGGAATGATCTTGTACCGCTCCCCCAGCACCACGTTGAGGGTAGCCTGAGTGCCGACGATCTGACTGGAAGGTGTGACCAGCGGCGGGTAGCCCAGTTCCGCCCGCACGCGGGGCACTTCCGCCAGCACCTCCTCGTATCTGTCCTCGGCGTTCTGTCCCCGCAACTGGGAGACCAGATTGGACAGCATCCCGCCAGGGATCTGATACTGCAACACGCGCACGTCCACCCCGAACATGCCGCTCTCGAAACGGGCATATTTGCGGCGCACTGTGGCGAAATAGGCAGTGATCTCGGCCAGCAGGCTCAGGTCCAACTCCGTATCTCGCTCTGTCCCCTGCAGCATCGAAACGATGGATTCGGTGGGGGGATGGGAGGTAGTGAGGGAGAGAGACGAGATAGCGGTGTCCACGATGTCCACTCCCGCCTCGACTGCTTTCAGGTGAGCGGTAGTAGCCATGCCGCTGGTGGAGTGGGAGTGGAGGTGAATGGGCAGGTCAAGCTCTTCCTTCAGGCGACGGACTAGTTCGTAGGCCGCGTAAGGGGTGATGAGACCGGCCATGTCCTTGATGCAGATGGTGTCGGCTCCCATGTCGGCCAGTTGCCAGGCCAGGTTCACGAAGTAGTCAATGCTGTAGGGCGGGCCGATAGTGTAGCAGATGGAAGCCTGGACGTGGGCTCCCTCTCGCTTAACCACCTCCATCGCCCGGCGCATGTTGCGTACGTCGTTGAGGGCGTCGAAGATGCGGAAGACGTCTATGCCGTTGGCGTGGGCGTGGACGATGAATCGCTCCAACACGTCATCAGGGTAGTGATGGTAGCCAACGACGTTCTGCCCCCTCAGCAGCATCAGGAAGGGAGTGTTGGGCATTCGCTCTTTGAGACGGCGGATGCGATCCCAGGGGTTCTCGCCCAGGAATCGCATGGCAGAGTCAAAGGTCGCGCCGCCCCACATCTCCACTGCCCAGTAGCCCACCTGGTCTATTTTCTCTGCGATGGGCAACATATCGTCGGTGCGCATGCGGGTGGCCAAGAGGGATTGGTGGCCGTCGCGTAGCATGAGGTCGCAGATTTTGAGTGGGTTGGTCATGTTACCTCCGATCCGTGTTATTCCACAAACAGATCCCGCGCCTTGAACATCAACACCAGCGCGCCCTGCTCCGATCGAGAACGATGCTTCTCCCCCGCCCGCACAGCCAGGCTATCCATCTGGCCCAGCGTGACACTGGCGCCATCGTCGTAATCTATGGCCATCTCCCCATCTAGCACCAGGTACATCTCGTCTCGGAGATGCTGATGGAACAAGTAAGTGCCCGAAATGCGGACCAGATAGGCGCAGTAATCGTCCACCTGCCCAACGACGAGGTGCTTGAACGGCTCGGCCAGCCGGGCAGCAACTTTGGAGATGTTGATTTTTTCAGTCATCGTTCCTCTTCTCCTCAAATGGATACAGCAGCTCATCAATCTTGCGCAGTACCTCACTCAAGTCAGGCGGCTCCGCGGCCTCCACGCGCCCCTCGGTGTGAATGTGGTCGGGGAAAGTAGAGACCTCCGGATGATGGGGTGCGTTGTCGTGACGGAAGATCAGTGTTCCATCAGCACTTTGGTAGTGGTAGACATAGTCCGTCTTGACCAACACAACTCCCCGTTCGATCACTGTCTCATCGAATGCCAATAGTGAACCATCGTAGAAGCGAAAGCGTCCCTCAATAGCGCCCAGACGACCAGGCAGGACTTCCTCAACACGAAGGTATTCCACGCGAATCTCTCGACGCGAGTAAATGGTGTCGCGTAGCCTTTCCAGATACCGCCCCAACCTCATGCTGGCACCGCCACTCTTTCGGTCAAGACCAGCGTCAAGCTCATCTCGATCTCATCTTTGAGTTCACAATACAGACGGTATCGTCCAGCCCATTGAACGAAATCTCTGTCATCTCCCATCTCGCCGCGTTTGTACTTGGCATAGAACTCGGCTGAAGTCATGTCGTATTGTTGCTCGAAAGAGAGTAATTGTCGGCCCAAAGCCAAGAGAGCGTCCAAGGGATTGGCGTCGCGTCGTGCTTCTTCAAGCAGCCGCGAGAACTCCTTACGAGTTTCAGGCATTGTCTCTTGCGTAAACTCCACTACTGGCATCTTGCACCTCCTATCCCCTACCATTTAGCCATTTCACAGCGGTATATTCCCATGCTTCTTCGGCGGATTGGTGTCTCGCTTGTTCTGCAGGAACTTCAGCGCCTCAATGAGACGGGGGCGGGTCTGCTGCGGCTCAATGACGTCGTCCACGTAGCCGCGGGCGGCGGCAATGTAGGGGTTGGCGAACTGCTGCCGGTATTCCTGCACCAGCCGCTCCCGCTCCGCATCGGGGTCCTCGGCAGCAGCGATTTCCTTGCGGAAGACGATGTTGACCGCCCCCTCCGGCCCCATCACCGCGATCTCCGCCGTGGGCCAGGCGTAGGAGATGTCGCCCCGGATGTGCTTGGAGCTCATCACGTCGTAGGCCCCACCGTATGCCTTGCGGGTGATGATGGTGATCTTGGGGACAGTGGCCTCGCAGTAGGCGTAGAGCAGTTTGGCCCCATTGAGGATGATCCCGCCGTGTTCCTGCTCCACCCCCGGCAGAAAGCCCGGCACGTCCACGAAGGTGACCAGAGGAATGTTGAAAGCATCGCAGAAGCGGATGAAGCGGGCACCCTTTCTGGAGGCGTCAATGTCCAGCACTCCAGCCAGGATTATCGGTTGCTGGGCGATGATGCCAACGCTGAAGCCGCCCAGTCGGGCGAACCCCACGATGATGTTCTGCGCCCAGTGCTCGTGCACCTCCAGGAACTGCCCATCGTCCACCACGCGGTGGATTACGTCTTTCATGTCATAGGCTCTGGTCGGGCTGTCGGGGATGATGGTCTTCAGCTCCTCGTCCATCCGCTCCTCGGGGTCGGCGGTGGGGACGAAGGGCGGATCTTCCAAGTTGTTCTGGGGAATGTAACTGAGCAGTTGGCGGGTGAGGGCCAGGCAATGCTCCTCGCTCTCGGCGGCGAAGTGGGCCACGCCGCTCTTGGATGCGTGAGTCATGGCCCCGCCCAGTTCCTCGAAGGTCACTTCCTGATGGGTGACGGCTCGAACAACGTCAGGGCCGGTGATGAACATGTGACTGGTGTCCTTGGTCATCAGGATGAAGTCGGTCATGGCCGGGGAGTAGACGGCGCCACCAGCGCAGGGACCCATGATGGCGGAGATCTGGGGAATCACACCGGAGGCCAGGACATTGCGCAGGAAGATGTAGGCGTAGCCGGCCAGGGAAACGACTCCCTCCTGGATGCGGGCGCCGCCAGAATCGTTGAGACCGATGACGGGCACGCCGCTCTTCATGGCCAGGTCCATGACCTTGCACACCTTCTCGGCGTGAACCTCGGAGAGGCTGCCGCCGAAGACGGTGAAATCCTGGGAGAAGACGTAGACTCGGCGGCCGTTGATGGCGCCCCAGCCGGTGACGACGCTGTCTCCCATGTACTTTCTCTCCTCCATGCCGAAGCCGACGGCGCGGTGCGTCACGAACATATCCAGTTCGCGAAAGGAACCGGGATCAAGCAGCTTCTCCACCCGCTCGCGAGCGGTCATCTTGCCGCGGGCGTGCTGGCGATCAATACGCTCCTGCCCCCCGCCCAGTCGGGCCTGCTCCCGCATCTGCTGCAGTTGCTCCACTTTGTCATCAATGCCCATCGCTTGCCTCCCTAGAATAGTGCTAATCCAATGTCGCTCAGATCGAGGGTAATTATACACTCAATTGCGAAAATTCGCCAGAGTCCAGTTCATGATTACT
>CAYWWC010000208.1:0-7388 GCA_964461615.1 uncultured Anaerolineae bacterium | reverse complement strand
CAGTGCGGAACGCCACTCCGCTAACGCTTCGTCGCTGACTACGAACGAAATGTGATATTGTCGAACTAGTTAGGGGGAAACCCGCGAAAGGTCTTCGTGGGTTTTTGCGTTGTCGGCCCTCATCCCCCTAACTCCCTTCTCCCAACCCTGGGAGAGGGGCCGGGGGTGAGGGTCTCTAGCACTTGCATGATCCCACCAGCCACGTCGGTGACGGCCTGGGTCTGGCGGAAGGATTCTGCCCCAGGCCCCACGACCAGCAGGGGCACGGGGTTGGTGGTGTGCAGGCGCGACCCGATTTCCTCCAGATTACCGTGATCGCTGCTCATGACGACGGTGGCAGTTGGCCCGACCTCCTCCAGCAGCCCGGCCAAGAAGCGGTCCAGCATGTCGAGGATTTCCAGCACCATCTCAGGTTTCTTCTGATGGCCAACCGCATCGGGCAAGAACGACTCGTAGAGCACCAGGTCGTGGCTGCGGCCGAGGCGAGCCAGATGGTGGCCGGCCGTCTCCGGCTCGATGATAGGCACAGGCGCATGTAGGTATTTGTTCAGGTAGAAATGAGTGATGTCCCAGTAGACGGCTTCGCCCCGTTTCAGATCCTCCAGGGTGCGAAAGGGCAGGCCAGCGGCCAGGACGCTGAGGGTGGTGGCCGAATGTCTGCGTTTCCGCTCTTTCACCAACTGGAAGTACTGGGGGGTGTAGGCGTTGGCGAAGGTGGCGCGGTAGCCCCGCTCGGTGGCCCTCTTGAGGATGTTGTGCTCGTTGACGACCTCAATGAGGGGGCCGCTGGGGTAAGCGCCCCGGTGTTGACCCAGCAGTTGCGCCGCGTTCACTCCGGTGAAGAGGGCCGTCTGGCCGGTCGCGCTGTGGGGCAAGCCAGGCACGCCCATGAGGGCATCAATGCCTTTGAACAGCAGCCCCGGTCGATCCACGTTCTGCCCTGCTACCAGCGGCCCACCCAATAGCCGTCGTAAGTTGGGCATGGGGGCCAGCCAGAGGGGGTTGGTCTCATCGGCTGGCCCCAAGCCCAGGCCATCCAGGAAGACGAAGATCACGGTGGGGGACACGAGGCTGCTCAAAGCTTGTAGCCGATCATCCGCAGAAAGTCTTTGCGCCAGGCGATGTCTTCCTCGCCCTCAATGCCCTTGGTCCGAAGTCCGTCTATGACGCCCAGGATGCCGCGGCCTTGCTCCGTCTCGGCGATGACCACCTCCACGGGGTTGGCCGTGGCGCAGAAGATGCGGCAGACCTCGGGCACGTTCTTGATGGCGTTGAGGAAGTTGATGGGGTAGACGTCGCGCATGAAGACGATGAAGCTGTGGCCAGCGGACAGCGCCAGAGCGTTCTGCTTGGCCAAGTCCAGCAACTCCTCGTCGGTTCCGCTGGCTCGCACCAGGCAGGCCCCCGATGCCTCGCAGAAGGCCAGCCCGAACTTAGCCCCCGGCACAGAGGTGACCATCACCTCGTGCACGTCTTCCACGGTCTTGATGAAGTGCGATTGGCCGAGGATCATGTTGATGTCCTCGGGCTTTTCGATCTTGACGATCTTGAGTTCCATAGTCATACCTCCTGTTGTTAGTCAATGAGGCGATGAGGCAATAAGGCGATAAGGCAATGAGGCCCTCGTTGCCTCGTCACCTCGTTGCCTCGTTGCCTTGTTGTTAGTCAGGTACTACTTCCCAGAAACCCAGCTCATCCCTTCGCTTCTCGATCTCCTCTTCGGACAGGCGGATGTAGACGCCGTGGCCTTCGACGGCGAGGGCGCCGTCCGCGAGGCGCAGCTCTCCCCGGGCCTCAAATGACCGGGATCGCAAGCGGATCATCTCTCCAATTATGGTTAGCTCTTCTCCCAGAGGCACCGGCTTGCGGAACTTGAGCTCCAGCTTGGCGGTCACGGCCCAGATGTCGAGGGATGTCACCACGCGCCCGATGACCTCGTCCAGTAGCGCGCTGATGATCCCCCCGTGCACGACGCCAGGGTAGCCCTGGTGCTCCTGGCGGGGTGTGAACTTGACGATCACCCGCCCGTCATCATCGTCATAGAAGAAGACTTTCAGACCGATGGGGTTCTCCAGCCCGCATACGAAACACATGCGGGAATTGGGTTGTTTTTGCATTATTTGCCTCCGCTTGGATCGGAAACCTCCAACACCGCCCCACCGCACACCTGCCGGTCCTTCAATCGCTGCAAGACTCGATTGGCCTCGACCAAGGGGTACACCTCGACCTCGCCGTAGATGAGGCTGTACTTTATCAAAAAGATATCCCTGTGCTCAAGCGCGTCCAGCCAATTTTATCCCTTATCTCTCGAATAGTCAAGATCAATACCAAATCTCCCAATATCTATTTTGCGCTTTGCGTTCAGCGGTGATATAATCGTTTTGGGAGGTCGAGCTATGAAGGTGAAAATCTTTGCTACACTGAGGCAGCTCGTTGGGGCGAAGGAGATAGAGGTGGGCCTGGAAGGTGGTGATACGGTGGGGAGTGTGCTGGCCAGGCTGGTGGCCGACTATCCTGCCCTGGGGGAACACATTCTCGACGACGAGGGCAACCTTGAGACTTACATCAATGTCTTCGTCAACAGACGAAGCATGAGGTTCTTGGACGGTCTCAACACCAGTCTCAGCGAAGACGATGTGCTGGCCATTTTCCCACCAGTGGCCGGTGGCTAGTGATGCCTGGATGAACGCAAATCGGCGATTGTAAAAGATGGTTCACAACCGCCGATTCCTCTTCTGGGTCTACGTCAGCTTCTCGAAATATACTTGATGCCTCGGTAGCCGCCGATCTCTTGGAGCTTGGCGAAGATGGCCCTCTTGATGTCATCGGCTTGATCCGGGTTCTGTTCGGCGTCGTTCTTCATCTCGTCCAGCCAGGCCAGAACAGCCTGTGTGTTTTCGATGTTCTTGGGCGTGATGTAGTCTTTGGCCTTGTCCACGATCCTGTCCATGGGCATGGCCCGGAAAGCGGTCAGCAACCGAGAGCCGCGCTCCTCAATGGACCTGTCTACGCCAGGGAGAAGCAGCTTGCTCACCTGCTGATAGACCACCTCGAAGCCCACGGAGATGTTCTGGGCAGGGGTCTGACCCTTGATGGTGAAAACCTTGGTGTGCATCAATAGGGGATAGCCCAGAACCAGGCTTATCCAGGCCAAGAGACTGAGCTGAACCCGCTCCGTCAGGTAGAGGACATAAGTGACCAGGGCGGCGATGACCACATTGATTAAGTAGAGAACTACTACTTCCAGGGTGGTTATCGCCTCATAGGGCTCCTTGGTCTCAGAAATGACATCCAGCATGAACAGCACGGCGCTGACCAGCCCTGCTGATAGGCAGAAAAGCACTATTGAGATCATTGGGCGCCTCGCACTTTCTCAACCAGCGGCAGTACGGTCATCATCTCCTCCCCATCGTCGCTGAGAGCGAAGTACTCCTCTCCCTCGGAAGCGAAGATGTCCCTCTTGACCCGTTGGACGCTGGCGACCAGGCCCTTTTCCTGCAACTGGCCGATCCTGTCAGAGGCCGCATTGGGGCTGATAAGGAGTTGTGCCGCTAGCTTGACGGGCAACGTTGCGCCCGTGAGACTCATTTCCTTGAGGACTGTGATATCCTCGTCTGAAAGATCCAGCGCTTTGTCGAACAGCTCCTTGGCTTCGTCGGATGTCTTGATTCCCATTTTTACCCTCCTCTATATTTTGTTACAAAGCTGACAACATTCTATACTATCTTCGGGATTTTGTCAATAATCGCTGGTTTCTTTCTCACCCCTGAGCACTCTGAGAGCTCCTTGAGCCATGGCTAGCATTTCGTCCTCGCCAGGATAGATCATCACCGGAGCGATCCACTCCACTCGCTCCACGATCCAAGCCACCAGCATGTTTGAGCGGGCCATCCCCCCCGTTAAGACGATGGCGTCCACGTTGCCTTTGAGCACGGTGGCCATGAGGCCAATCTCCTTGGCGATTTGATAAGCCATAGCTTCGTAGATCAGCCTGGCGTGCTCGTCGCCATCCTCGATAATGCTCCGTTCCACCTGACGTGCATCGTTGGTACCCAGGTGGGCTACCAGGCCCCCGCGACCGGAGATATTCTTGATCATCTCCTCGTAGGTGTATTTGCCAGAGTAGCATAGGCGTACCACGTCACCCACCGGCAGCCCCCCCGCTCGCTCCGGGGCGAAAGGGCCCGTGCCGTCCAGAGCTTGGTTGACGTCCACCATCCTCCCCCGTCGGTGAGCAGTGACGGAGATGCCCCCTCCCAGGTGAGCCACTACCAGGTTGACCTCTGTTAGCGAAGCGGCCGCGACGTCATGTGATGAAGCGGCCTCGTCGTCATGTGATGAAGCGGCCTCGTCGTCATGTGATGAAGCGGCCTCGACGTCATGTGATGAAGCGGCCTCGTCGTCATGTGATGAAGCGGCCTCGTCGTAACGCCTGCCCAGTTCCCCGGCTGCCCG
This sequence comes from uncultured Anaerolineae bacterium, assembly GCA_964461615.1. GTDB lineage: Bacteria > Chloroflexota > Anaerolineae > VGOG01 > VGOG01 > CAZVCJ01. The sequence goes on along the minus strand of CAYWWC010000208.1, from coordinate 2,933 downwards.
CCGCGCCGCCGCTTTGAGGTTGAGGGCGTGGGAGAGGCTCCTGCGCTTGATCTCCGGCAGGCCAGAGATGCGGGCGATCTCGTCGAACTCGTCCACGCAGACTGGGTCTACGATGAAGGCAGGGATGCCGACTCGTCGGGCGATTTCGTCGGCGATTATGGCCCCCAGGTTGGAGGCGTGCTCTCTCTCCTGGGGGCGGCGCAGCTCGTCCAACATCTTCTCATTGATCCGATAGGTACCGCTGGGGATGGGCCTGAGGAGGCCCCCTCGTCCCACCACTGCATCCAGGGAATTCAGTGTGATCCCTTGCTCATCCAAGAGGTTGAGCACAGCGTCACGACGAAAGGCGTATTGATCGGCGATGCGGGGGAAGGCAGCGATCTCCTCAGCCGAGTGGCGAATCGTCTCCACGAAGAGGGGTTGTTCGTCCTCGTAGACGGCCACCTTAGTGGAGGTGGAACCTGGGTTGATAGTCAGAACACGGTACATTTGTCACCTATCGAAGTAGATGCTCTTGCCGGTGGCCGACAGGGGGATGCCCATCACAAAATCGGCGTCAATGAGGCCCATCTCCCGGGCCACTACGCCGGCGCGGTACATGATGCGGTTGTCCACGTTGAGCAGGCTGGCCGTCTTCACCGCCGAGCCCAAGGCGATGCCCATGTCCAGCAGCCGAAAGGCGCACTGGGGGCCTTTGTACTCGCCCTCGTGGGTGTTGGGCTTGAGGCACCGCTCGAAGCCACAGGCTCCACAGTTGAGGCCCACGGCCTTGGCGTTCTTCAGACCGATCAGGAGCACGACGTCGGAGTCCCGCACGTTGGCCCCGTCGCGGTCGAAGTCCTTCTTGCCCGTCCGCTCCCCGAATTCGTACATCTTCTCGACCAGAGCCTGGACATCGTCGCCTTCGATGATCTCGGTGACGACGAAATCCTTGCCCGCCGACTTGGGCGCCGTGCGGGCCGCAACGGCCATCAGCTCGGCAACTGTTCTCAATGTGTTCATGATGCTGGGCTCCTTCAATTAGGTATTATCTCTCTGTACTATACCACGAGGTTGGATTTTTTGCAAGAAGGGTTTCCCGAATGCTTTTCTGTCTGCCTAAAGTTGCATTTAATTCAATCATGGGTTATAATGTTATGCGCGGAGCAAGGTGTCCGGAATCAGGAGGCAGGCAGTGAAGGTAGCCAGGGAAAACGACCTGGTGTTCTTGATGGGCAAGGATAGGAAGAGCTTTATCGTGCGCCTGGAGCCGGGCGCCCATTTACACATTCATAGGGGAGTGGTGAAGCACGATGATCTCATCGGCCAACCATTGGGGCGAGAAGTGCAATCCCACTTGGGCTATTCCTTACTCGCCCTGGAACCCTCTACCCATGATCTGATCTTGAACCTCAAACGCGCCACCCAGATCATGTACCCCAAGGACATCGGCTACCTCCTATTGAAGATGAATGTGATGCCTGGCAGCAGAGTGGTGGAGGCTGGCGCCGGCAGCGGCGGCCTCACTCTGGCCCTGGCCCGAGCGGTGATGCCCACGGGCCGGGTCTACTCCTACGAGGTGAGACCCGACGTGCTGAAGCTGGCCGCCAAAAACCTGGAGAAGTTGGGCCTGATTCCCTTTGTGGAACTGAAGGAGCGGGACATCGCAGAAGGGTTCGATGAGGTGGATGCCGATGCCCTCTTCCTCGATGTGCGGCCCCCCTGGGAGTATCTGGCCCAGGCGCATGCGGCTCTCAAGGGCGGCGGTTTCTTTGGCGCTATTCTGCCCACGACCAACCAGGTGGTGCGGTTGATCAGGGACCTGCCGGAGCACGGCTTCTCCGCCGTTGAGGTCGAAGAACTGCTTCTGCGTCCCTACAAGGCTGTCCCCAGCCGCCTCCGGCCTATGGATCGGATGGTGGCTCACACAGGCTATCTTATTTTCGCCCGCAAGACAGAGCGGAAGGCGAATACTTCGGCTGCCCCCGAAGAGGGCGGTTTGTCAAGAAATGATTGATCAAAAAGGAGGGAGAGATCGAGACTAATATGGGTAAGGTCAGACGGTTGGTGCTGGATGTTTTGAAGCCCCTTGATCCCACTATTATTGAGCTGGCGCAGCAGTTGAGCGGGCTCTCCGGGGTGGAGGCGGTCAACATCAGCATCTACGAGATTGACCGCAGAGTGGAGAACGCCAAGATCACCATCGAGGGTGCCGACATCCTCTACGAAAACGTGCTAGAGGTGATCCAAGAGAACGGTGGTACGATGCACTCCATTGATGAGGTCGTGGCGGGCAAGATCATCATTGAGGATGCGGTGACACCGCAGGACTAAGCCATAAATGGGATTTTTTGCTCGCAAATTGCACGAGCTCAAGGAATACAATGATATTGCCAGCATAAGTGAGATCGCGCGGCGCTACTTTGCCATGAACGCCTTCGACGGAGTGCTGACCATCATCGGCGTCCTGATGGGTAACTATGCCGCCCACGTGCAGGATGCAAAGGTTGTCATCGTCACGGGCTTTTCCACCAGCATCGCCATGGGGGTCTCTGGTCTGTGGGGGGCTTACATGACGGAGTCCGCCGAGCGGAAGAGGGACCTGCGCGATCTAGAGAACCACACGTTGACGGATCTCAGTGATACCAAGATCGGTCGGGCCTCGCGGGTGGCGGTGGTTGTGGTGGCCCTGGTAGATGGCTTGGCCCCGTTCCTCGCCGCGCTGGTGGTGCTCCTGCCTTTCTTCTTCAGTGGCTTGCTGGACGACATCGCTCTCAGCTACTACGCCTCCCTGGGCATGGCCCTGGTGGTGCTCTTCGCCGTGGGAGCTTTTCTGGGGAAGGTGTCCAAGGAGAATCTGATTATCTCAGGCGTGAAGATGATAGGGGCGGGGCTGGTCTCTATCTTGTTGAGCTACTTCTTGAGTGCTGAATAAGTAATACATACTGGGAGAG
>CAYWWC010000207.1:0-7472 GCA_964461615.1 uncultured Anaerolineae bacterium | reverse complement strand
TTGGATTATGCTGGTACGCAGAACCCTGGGCTAGGCACCCCGCTCAAGCAAAGAATGGCGAGCAAGATCAACGTAAACGACAAGAACTTGCACTGCTTTTGTCTGGTTCATATTGCGCACCTCCTTTGCTTGATAAGCGATCTGTTTGCTGTACAGGGTTGGGTAAGACGCAATCATTATAAGCCAAACCCGTAAATTGTCAAATCTGTAAGAAAGGTGAACGCCCAATGTCTATACTAAAAGCAACAGCCACCGCTTGCGCCAACATCGCTTTCATTAAGTACTGGGGCAAGCGGGATGTGGAACTGAATCTGCCCGCCAACTCCTCACTCTCCATGAACTTGGACCGGCTCACCGCCATCACCACCGTTGAGTTTTCTCCCAATCACGAGGATGACCTGGTCATCCTCGACGGGCGGGAGGAGCGGGGGGCGGCGAGGCGGAGAATCGTGACCCACCTGGATCGGGTGAGGGCCATGGCCGGGCTGCAAGCCAGAGCCAGGGTGATCTCCGAGAACAGCTTTCCCATTGGCGCGGGCCTGGCATCCTCGGCTTCAGGTTTTGCCGCTCTGTCGCTGGCCGCCAGCAAAGCTGCCGGGCTAGAGTTGAGCGAGAAAGAGCTTTCGATCCTGGCGCGCTTTGGCTCCGGCTCGGCCTGTCGCTCCATACCTGGAGGATTCACCGAGTGGACAGCCGGAACTTGCAGCGAAGACTCCTTCGCCAGACAGATAGCCCCCCCGGAGCATTGGGACTTGCGAGACGTGATTGCCATCGTCAGCCGAGCTCATAAACGGGTCGGTTCGACCGAGGGCCACTCCCTTGCCACCGCCAGCCACCTCCACCAGGCCCGCGTGGCCAGTGTGGCGGAGCGCCTGGCCCAGGCGAAAGCAGCCCTGCTGGGGAAAGATCTGGCGACCCTGGGGCGTCTAATAGAAGAGGACGCGGTCTCCATGCACGCCGTGATGATGACCTCGCGGCCGCCCATATTCTACTGGCTGCCAAGCTCCATGCAGTTGATTCACAAAGTACAGAGCTGGCGGGCCGAGGGGCTGGAAGTCTACTTCACTTTCGACGCTGGTCCCAACGTCCACCTCATCTGCCAAGCCGCAGATCAGGCCGAGGTGGAAAGGCGGCTCGAAAGTATCGAGGGGGTGCTGGAGGTCATCGTAGGCGGGCCGGGCCCAGGAGCGCGGGTGATAGAACCGTAGATTCCCTACTTGCCAGATTAGCCTCAAGTGACTATAATTAGATGTCCGTGAGATGAGGGTAGAGGCAATCGAAGGGTTGTCCCTACCGATGCGGGATCTAGGAATATTGTCTATTGTGACACTAAAACTGACGGAGGCTTCTAAAACACCATGACCATAATCGCTTTTGTGCTCGTCTTTAGTCTGCTGGTGTTCGTCCACGAGTTGGGCCATTTTACAGTGGCCAAGTTGACCGGCATCAGGGTAGAGGAGTTTGGCTTCGGCTATCCGCCGCGCCTTCTCACCATCGCCAGGCGTGGTGATACCGAGTACACCATAAACGCCATCCCCTTCGGCGGCTTTGTGCGTATGCTGGGCGAGGAAGACCCCGGCCACCCAGAAAGCTTCGCCGCCAAGAGCAAGCTAGTTCGCGCTACTGACCTCCTGGCCGGCCCACTGATGAACGTCGTCCTGGCCTTCCTCCTGTTCATCGGCGTTGGCCTGATTGGCTTCGACATCCCTACCGGATCGGTAGCCATCATCGGAGTCGCGCCCGGCTCCCCAGCAGCGGGGGCAGACCTGCAAGAAGGCGACATCATACTGAGCATTGACAGCTTGACCGTTCGCAACACCTATGATCTCATCCAATACACCAGTGAGAGACTGGGTGAGGAAGTCGCTCTCAGCATCAAGCGCGGCGAGGAAACCATGTCTGCCCGCTTGACGCCACGAAGGGAACCACCGGCCAACGAAGGGGCTATGGGAGTGATGATTCAAACTATGGATATTGTGGGAGCAAACAAGCTGCGCTATTCCCTCGGGGAGGCAATCCCAATAGCGGGCAGGATGGTCGGTGACGTCGTCGCGGCCATCTTTTCCGGAGTGGCGGGCATGATCCAGGGAGTCATCGCCCCCGACATCAGGGGGCCAGTGGGGATAGCAGCCGTGACCGGCGAGATCGCCAAGTCCGGCTTGGTAGCCCTGATGCAATTCACTGCCTACCTGAGCATCCAACTGGCCATCGTCAACCTGCTGCCTTTCCCTGGTCTCGATGGTGGGCGTCTGGCCTTCATAGCTCTCGAAGCTCTGCGCGGCGGCAAGAGGGTAACCCCGGAAAAGGAGGGCCTCTTTCACCTGGTGGGACTGGTCATCCTCGTGGGCCTGCTGCTGATCGTCTCCTACCAAGACGTTGCTCGCCTGCTAAGCGGTCAGCCGATACTGTCGCCGTGATGTGAGTAACGAGGCAACGAGGGATGGCTTTGATCAGTGCCCGGTTTTAAGTAGAAAAGATGTCATCAGATTTTGAAAAACTACTCCAACAAATATGCGACACCGAGAATCGCCTCTCCATGTCCAGCCTGTACGGCCTGTCGGGGATGGACAGAGACGAGACGCTGCTGTTCCAAGAAGCCTGGCTCTCAATGACCGTTGAGCGCCACCGCCAGATCATCAACTTCCTGGTGGAGATAGCAGAGGCCAGCTTTGAGGTGAATTTCGACCGGGCGTTTCGCTTTTGCCTGGGCGATGAGGACGCGAAGGTGCGAGCGGCCGCCATCGATGGGCTGTGGGAAGACCATGACACCGCCCTGCTCAATCCGCTGATCACCATGCTGCGAAATGATCCCGTCGCATCAGTGCGGGCTGGGGCAGCCACCTCGTTGGGCCGCTTCGTCCTCCTGGGCGAGCTGAACAAGATAACGGCCCGACATTTAGCCCTGGTGCGAGAGGCTTTGCTGGAGACCATCCATTCCTCGTTTGAGGATACGGCAGTACGACAGAGGGCCATTGAGTCTATCGCTTACTCTGGCGATGAGGACGCGCGAGAGATCATTGAGGCGGCCTACTATCACGAGGATGAGCGAATGCGCACCAGCGCCCTCTGCGCTATGGGACGCAGCGCCGACCACTATTGGGCAGATTTGGTGATCGGCGAACTGGAAAGCGCCAGGCCGGAGATGCTTTATGAAGCAGCCATAGCCAGCGGTGAGTTGGAATTGGCAGCCGCCACTCCCTTGCTGGCTAATCTGGTCAACGACCCCGACCGCGAGGTGCTGGAAGCAGCCATCTGGGCCCTGGGTAAGATCGGAGGAAACGAGGCCCGCCGCATCCTGCACGACTGCTACCGAGAGGATGACGAGTTCCTGTGCGAGGCAGTGGAGGAAGCTCTGGAACAACTGGATTTCATGAGTGGTGTCCTTGACATATCCCTGGAAGATCTTGACGCAAGCAAATGGTGAAGGCCCTGCCGGCTATACTCTACAACAACATCGTACCCATTTTCATCGTCATTGGCCTGGGCTATATCCTCGAACGCAGGCTGCAAATAGAGATCAAGTCCATCTCCCGGACCATCTTCTATGCCCTAAGCCCTTGCCTGATCTTCTCCTCTCTGGTCAATTCCACTGTCAGCGGCGGAGAGTTCTGGGACATCGCGTCCTTCGAGATACTGGTCACTCTGGTCGTAGCGCTGGTCACTTGGGGCGTGGCCAGGGTGCTGCGCTTCGATAGGGCCATGGAGAGCGCGTTCCTGCTGACCACTATATTCGTGAACGCCGGCAACTACGGCCTCTCGGTCAATCAACTGGCTTTCGGTCATGAGGCTCTGGCTCGAGCCCTGATCTACTTTGTGGTGAGCAGTTTGCTCATGAACACCACCGGTGTATATCTTGCTTCCAGAGGCAAAGCCAGGACTTTTGACGCCCTACTCAATGTTTTCAAAGTGCCTATCGTCTACGCCGTGCTCCTGGCGGTTTTTGTCAAGCTGACAAATCTGGACATAACGGGCTCGCCCGTTTTCAAGACAGTGGAGATGGTGGGCAAGGGGGCCATACCCCTCATGATTTTGCTGCTGGGGATGCAACTGGCCAAGACTCGCATGGCACAGAGGATGAAGACAGCGGGCCTGGCCGCTTTCATCAGGCTGGCCGTTGCGCCCATCGTTGCCTTTTCGCTGGCCAAGCTGCTGGGCCTGACAGGCCCGACGCTGCAAGCCTGCATCGTCGAGGCCAGCATGCCCACCGCCGTGACGACAGCGGTGCTGGCTATCGAGTTCGATACCAAGCCAGAGTTCGTGACCAGCGCGATTTTCCTTTCCACCCTGGCCAGCCCCATCACCCTCACCCTCATCATCGCTTTGGTGAGCTGACCGGGGAAATGGGCAACGAGTTAACGAGTTAACAAGAAATGAGGAGTGAACACTGGAGTGAACAAAATTAGTGACACGAAATGGCATACCAAATCAATTGAGCAGACAGCCGAGGCTCTGGGAACCGACCTGAAGCGAGGTCTGACCGCTCAGGAGGCCCAGGCACGTCTGGAGAAATTCGGGCCTAACGAGCTTCAGGAACAGCCCCGACCAGGCTTCTGGAAGATGCTGCTGGCCCAGTTCAACCAGTTCCTGGTGCTGATCCTCATCGTCTCGGCGGTCATCTCTTTCTTCCTGGGCGAATACCTTGACTCAGGGGCCATCATGGCCATCGTGATCCTCAACGCCATCCTGGGGGTCGTCCAGGAGTCCAAGGCCGAGGAGGCCCTGGCCGCCCTGCAGAAGATGGCGGCCCCCAATGCCGAGGTGCTCCGCGATGGACATCTGCTCGTTATCCCCGCGCGCGAGGTGGTGCCCGGCGACGTGGTTGTACTGGAAACGGGAAACTACATTCCGGCCGATGTGCGCATCGTCGAGAGCGCGAATCTGCGCGTCGAAGAAGCATCGCTCACGGGCGAGTCGGTGCCGGTGGAGAAGAAGGCCGATCTGGCGCTCGAGGAGGACCTCCCGCTGGGCGACCGCCACAACTCGGCCTACATGAGCACGGTGGTCAGCTACGGGCGGGGCAAGGGCATCGTGGTGAACACGGGGATGAGCACCGAGATCGGCCTCATTGCCGAGATGATTCAGTCCTACGAGGAGGAGCCGACGCCGCTCCAGATCAAGCTGGATCAACTGGGCAAATGGCTGGGCATCGGCACCCTGATCGTCTGCGGGATCGTATTCGTCGTCGGCGTGCTGCGGGACACCGAAGTGGGGATGATCTTCCAGGCGGGCAGCGGCCCGTTGCTCTACCTTGACACCTTCAGGCAGACCATCATAGAAATGTTCATGGTGGCGGTGACCCTGGCTATCGCTGCCGTCCCCGAAGGGTTGCCGGCCGTGGTCACCATCGTCCTGGCCCTGGGCATGCAGAAGATGATCAAGCGCAATGCCCTGATTCGAAAGCTGCCTGCCGTGGAGACCCTGGGCAGCGCGACCGCCATCTGCTCCGACAAGACGGGCACCCTCACCCAGGACAAGATGATGGCCGTGCAGATCTACGTTGACCGCACCATTCTCAGCATCAGCGGCAAGGGCTACAATCCAGTGGGGGAGTTTAGCGACAATGGGCGCACCGTAGACCTGGGGGGCTATCCGGGCTCGAACTTGCTCCTGCGGGCCAGCCTCCTGTGCAACGACGCTCGGCTAGAAGAAGACCCCGACACTGAGGAGACTGGGGGCTGGCGCATGGTGGGCGATCCCACCGAGGGAGCGCTGGTGACAGCGGCAGGCAAGGCAGGCTTTTGGAGGGAAGAGCTGGAGCGGGATTACGCCCGGCTGGCCGAGATCCCTTTCGACTCCGAGCGCAAGCGGATGACCACCATCCACCCCGACGCCAAATGGGGCGGCTATGTGGCCTACGTCAAGGGAGCCCCGGATATCATCATTGGCTTGTGCAAGCAGGTCGTCGAGGACGGCCAAGAGCGGCCGCTGACGGCCGAGAAGCGCCGACGGATTCTGGAGGTCAACGAGGCGCTATCCTCCAATGCCCTGCGCGTGCTAGGGGTAGCCTATCGACCTCTGCCGGAGGTTCCCAGGAACCCGACAGTCGAGGAAATCGAGAGAGACTTAACCTTCGTGGGCCTCATAGGCATGATTGACCCGGCCCGCCCAGAGGTGAGAGGGGCTATCGAAGTGGCGCGGCAGGCCGGCATCAAGACGGTGATGATCACCGGCGATTACAAGAACACCGCCGTAGCCATAGCCGACGAGTTGCACCTGCTCTCGCCAGGCGGCCGCGTGCTGACCGGCGCTGAGCTCGATCAACTGGACGACGAGACCTTCTCCGAAATGGTCGAAGGGATAGAGGTTTATGCACGGGTCTCGCCCCAGCACAAGGTGCGCATCGTGGAGGCCCTCAAGAAGCGCGGCCACGTGGTGGCCATGACGGGCGATGGAGTCAACGACGCCCCGGCTCTGAAGCGAGCCAACATCGGGGTAGCCATGGGCATCACCGGCACCGACGTCTCCAAAGAGACGGCGGACATGGTGCTCACCGATGACAACTACGCTTCCATCGTCTCGGCGGTGGAGGAGGGACGTGTCATCTACTCCAACATCCGCAAGTTCGTCTACTATCTCCTCTCCTGCAACGTGGGCGAGATCATGATCATCTTCCTGGCGATGATCGCCGGCTGGCCGGTGCCCCTAACTCCCATTCTACTGTTGGTGCTCAACCTGGTGACTGATGGCGCGCCGGCCCTGGCCCTGGGAATGGAGAAGGGAGATCCGGACAACATGAAACGGCCACCCCGTCGGCCAGATGAGCCAGTGATCAATCGCCAGATGGTGTGGGGCATCGCCATCCAGACCGTGGCCATCACCGCCGCCACTCTGACGGCCTTCATCATCGGCCGGCGCTGGTTCCCCGATGACCTGGCGGCAGCCCAGACCATGGCCTTCGCCACGTTATCCATCTCGGAGCTTTTCCGAGCCTACACGTCGAGATCGGAGCGGCATTCCTTGCGATCCATCGGAGTGTTCTCTAACAAGTGGATGCAGCGGGCAGTGCTGGTCTCGGTCATTGTCGTGCTGGCCATCATCTACGTGCCCTTCTTGGACCCCATCTTCGAGACCACCTTCCTGGGCCTGAGAGAATGGCTGGCCATAGCCCCGCTCGTCCTGGCGCCGGCTGCTGCCGCGGAAGCGAATAAGTTCTTGCTCCGACGGCGAGCGCCGGTTTAGAGCACGGATTGGCAGGATTTTACAGGTTTGAACATGAACGCAACGGAAGGAGTCGAAGAAAGGCCCTACAAAGTCAAATTACCCATCTTCGAGGGACCACTGGACCTCCTGCTGCACCTGATCAAGCGGGAGGAACTGGACATCACCAAGGTGTCCCTGGCGCAGGTTACGGATCAGTATCTGGAGTACATCGGCCTTCTGGAGGAGTTGACCGTCGAGGTGCTGGCCGATTTCCTGCTGGTCGCGGCTAAGCTCTTGCTCATAAAGTCGGAGGCATTACTGCCCCGGCCGCC
>CAYWWC010000206.1:0-7502 GCA_964461615.1 uncultured Anaerolineae bacterium | reverse complement strand
TTGCAAGCCCCGTTCTTGGCTTCGATACGTCGCGGAGTTTATCCTGAGCTTGTCGCTTGTACTGAGCCTGTCGAAGTGAAGGGCTCCCACTCAGCCGGCGAACTGCGTAACTCCTGGCTATGATGCTACCATGAGCCAATCATCCTTAACTCGCGTTTTTTACCGCCGGGGAGTTCCCATCTGGCGGGACGTAGTGGTTTTGCAGTGGGTTGCCCAGATCGTGTCGGCTGTTCTGGTCATAGCCTTTCTGATCTTTTTCCTCGGCAACGTGCTCCGCGCTGCCGAGGCGCGAGGTCTGAGCCTGGGTTACGGGTTCATGGATACCGCCTCCGGCTTTCCTCTGCCCGAATCCGTCCTCCCCTACGACGCAGCTCGCCCTTTTGGATACGCCTTCCTGATCGGCATCCTGCACACCCTCAAAGTATCGGTGGTCGGCGTCGTCCTGGCTACTCTATTAGGCACTATTACGGCCCTGGCCCGTCTCTCCACCAACTGGCTGGTCAGCAAGATCGCCAGCGTCTACATCGAGATCATTCGCAACATCCCCCTGGCAGTACAACTATTCTTTTGGTATTTCGCCGTCTTCCAACAACTCCCGTCGGTGCAGGAAAGTTTTGAGTTGCCTGGCCCTATCTTCTTCAGTCAGCGGGGCCTGTACATGGTGTGGGCCAGTCCCACCGCCACCTTTGGCGCCTGGATGATCTCTGTGATCGCCGGAGTGGTATTGGCAGTTATTCTGTATCGAGCGTTGTCCAGCTATCAGCTGCGAACGGGGCGGACGACATACCCCATCGCGACAGCGCTCATTGTGCTGATCGCGTTGCCGGTCATAGGATGGTTCCTGGCCGGAGCGAGCCCGCTGGCCAAAACGCTGCCGGTGCTGGGTAAGTTCAACTTCACGGGCGGCTTGAACCTCACTCCAGAATTCACCGCCCTGCTGGTGGGTCTGGTGATCTACACCGGGGCGTTCATCGCCGAGGTCGTGCGGGCGGGCATTCTGGCCGTGAACCGAGGTCAGTTCGAGGCAGCCCGAGCCGTGGGTCTGCCTCCCATGCTTGTCTTGCGTCTGGTCGTCCTGCCCCAAGCTCTGCGGGTGATCATTCCCCCCCTGATCAGCCAATATCTGAACCTGACCAAGAACTCTAGCCTGGCCATCCTCATTGGCTATCCAGACCTCTTCTTCGTGGGACGGACCACCATCAATCAGGCCGGGCGGGCCGTGCCCGTCTTTGCCCTGGTCATGGTTAGTTATTTGGTAATGAGCTTGACCACTTCGTCCATCATGAACATCTATAACCGTCGTATACAATTGGTGGAGCGATAGCGATGAGCACAGCCAGCGATATCATGACTCGACCGCCCTCCCCGCCGGGCCCGATCAAGTGGCTCAAGAAGAATCTGTTTAGCACCTGGTCTAACACCCTGCTGACTTTTGTGGCAGCCGCCTTCGTATATCTTGTCCTGAAAGGTGCTTTGACCTGGGTTCTCGTCACGGCCAAGTGGGACCCAGTCATCAACAGCGTCAAACTGTTTGCCGTAGGCCAGTATCCTAACGAACAACTCTGGCGAGTGGGGGCCATCCTTCTTATGGTATCTTTCCTCATGGGCGTTAGTTGGAGCCTGTGGGGGGGCGCCATCCGTACCTTTGCCCTCGCCCTAGCCATGGCGTTGGGCGTCGTCGCCCTGCTGCCCGTTGGCTTGGAAACGATGGGCTGGACGCTGCGGCTCTGGTTCCTGGCCAATCCGATTCTCACTGGAGTCGGGTATCTGATAGGACGAGCGCCGGTGGTCAAGAGCCGCTGGGTGCTGATCGGCTGGCTTCTCTCTTTTGTCCTGACCATTGTTCTGCTGCGGGGATTCGGAGGCAACGAGACCATTCCCGTGGTGGCAACGGGCTTGTGGGGCGGATTGCTGCTGACTTTCCTCCTGGCCCTCATCGGCATCGTCGCTTCGTTCCCCATCGGCGTCCTGCTGGCGCTGGGGCGGCAAAGCTCGCTGCCGGTGGTCAAGATCTTTTGCACGCTGTTCATCGAGCTGGTGCGGGGCGTGCCCCTGGTGACCATCCTGTTCATGTTCTCCATCATCCTGCCGCTTTTCTTGCCAGAGAATGTCCGCATTGACCGCGTCCTACGGGCCATGATGGCTATGACCTTTTTTGCGGCCGCATACATGGCTGAGAACGTGCGGGGCGGCTTGCAGGCCATCCCGCGAGGCCAGTACGAGGCCGCCGAAGCAGTGGGGCTCAACGCCTTTCAGACTATGCTGCTGATTGTCCTGCCCCAGGCGCTCAGGGCCGTGATTCCCGCCATCGTGGGGCAGTTCATCTCTCTGTTCATGGACACCACCCTGGCCATCATCGTCGGGCTGGTGGAATTGCTCGCCATAGGCAAATCAATCCTCAACAGTAACGTTGATTGGCTGCTCCTGGACAGCGAAGTGTACATTTTCATCGCCGCCGTTTTTTGGGTTTTCACCTACTCTATGTCCTACGCCAGCCGTCGGCTGGAAGTGGCGCTGGGCGTCGGCGAGCGGTAGAGTCGTATAATCGTAGATTCGTGAATTCGTAGATTCGTAAATTCGTAGATTCGCTTACGAATATACGAGTTTCCGAATTTACCATAAGGCGAGGGAATTATGCCGGACGAGAAACCGAACACAACGGAAGATATCATCATCTGCCGAAACGTGGAGAAGTGGTTCGATGATTTCCATGTGCTGCGGGGAGTGAACCTGACCATCAAGAAGGGCGAGGTGGTGGTCGTCTGCGGGCCGTCGGGGGGCGGCAAGTCCACCTTCATCCGCACCATCAACCGCCTGGAGGAACACCAGCGGGGCGACATCATCGTGGACGGTATCGAACTGACCAGCGACCTGCGCAACATTCACGCCATCCAGCGCGATATTGGAATGGTGTTCCAGTCGTTCAATCTGTTTCCGCACCTGAAGGTCATTGACAACATCACGCTGGCCCCCATCTGGGCGCGGAAGTGGCCGAAGGAGAAGGCGGTGAAGGTGGCCATGGAGCTCCTGGAGCGGGTGGGCATTCCGGAGCAGGCCGACAAGTACCCCGGCCAGTTGTCCGGCGGGCAGCAGCAGCGGGTGGCTATCGCCCGCGCCCTGGCCATGCAGCCCAAGATCATGCTGTTTGACGAGCCGACCTCCGCGCTGGACCCGGAGATGATCAAAGAGGTGCTCGACGTGATGGTCGAACTGGCCCGCTCTGGAATGACCATGATCGTCGTCACCCACGAGATGGGGTTCGCCAAAGAAGTGGCGCACCGCATCATCTTCTTCGCGGAAGGGAACATCGTCGAGCAAAACACGACCGAGGAATTCTTCACAAATCCGCGCGAGGAACGCACCAAGCTGTTCCTGAGCCAGATTCTGACGCATTAGCATCTTAGTTCGGCAAGGTCTCCTGACCGCAGCCGATGGGGCTTTGGGCTCGGTCAGAGACCTTCGCCCAACAGAGAAACTTAATGCTGCTTGAACTCAAGCGAGGTCAACGCCAGGCTTTTGGAGTTGGCCTCCTTGTTTATGCCCGATAAAACAGGAGGTTCCGCAATGCGCTTGATGGATATACTACAAGGGGTACAACCATCGCTGGGATGTACGGAGCCGGCGGCCATCGCCTTGGCGGCAGCTCTGGCCAGAGGGGCCGCGGGGGGCGAGGTGAAAAAAGTGACCGTCCTTTGCGACGTCAACGTGTTCAAAAACGCCCTCCACGTGAACATTCCCGGCCTCGAGGAGGTGAAAGGGGCCTCGATAGCTGCGGGCCTGGGAGCTTTGGCGGGGGATTCCCAGTTGCGCCTGGAGATCTTGAGCAAGGTCGCCCCTGAAGATGTGGTCGCTGCGAGGGAGTTAGTGAACAGGGGACTGATTAACGTCTCCACTGGAGAGAGGGAACGCCCCGGACTCTACATTGAAGCACTGGTAGAAACGGATCAGGGTTCTGGAAGGGCGATCATTGAGAACACCCACACCAACGTCACGGCAGTGGAAGCCAACGGTCAGCCACGCCCCCTGCCCAACTGGGCGAGAGCTGGCGGCAAAGGTGGGTCCCAGGGCAGCGAGGCCATCCTCAAAGAGATGACTCTGGAAGAAATAGTGGAATTGGCGGATAACATGACGGCCGAGGAAATGACATATTTACTGAAGGGTGTAAGGATGAACGAAGCCGCCGGCCGTGAGGGGTTGGCCAAGAAGGCGGGCTTGGGGATCGGAGCGAGCCTGGCGGAGCTAGTGAAAGAGGGGCTTCTGGCCGACGACCTCGCCAGCCAGGCCGAGGTTCTGGCAGCAGCGGCGGTGGATGCCAGGATGTCCGGCCTGATGGCGCCAGTGATGACCAGCGGCTATAGTGGGAACCAGGGACTAGTAGCTACAATACCTGTCGCAATAGTGGCCAGGGGATTGGAGGCTAGGGAGGAAGAACTAGCGAAGGCCGTAGCCACGAGTCACTTGATCACGGCCTACATAAAAACATACATAGGCAACCTTTCGGCGTTATGTGGCGCCTACGTAGCGGGCGGAATTGGCGCCGCAGCGGGCATTGTGCGACTGCTGGGAGGAGGGACGGCGGAGATAGAACGGGTGATAAATATCATGATGGGTAACCTGGCGGGGGTGATCTGCGATGGAGCCAAACTGGGGTGTGCGCTCAAGGTTGGGACAGGAGCAGGCGTGGCAGTGAAGTCTGCGATGCTGGCCATGCGGGGGGTGCAAATACCCGAAGGCGAGGGTATAGTGGGGGGAACCGCCGAAAGCACTGTGCGTAACCTGGGGTTGCTGGCGAATCATGGCATGGTGCAAACAGACGCGCAAATACTGCAAATCATGTTGAAAGTGTCCTCCCCTTAGTCCCTCGCCCCCACTACTTCTCCATTATTTTACTCAGTTCGCAGAGGCTCAGATCGAGCTCTTTGCGACGAGTTAACACATCCTCCAAGGGCGTGAGAACAATCTCGTTACCGATCAGGCCCACGATTTGGCCGTGGTTGTCCTCTTGGAGTTCTCTGGCGGCGGCGGCGCCGAGCCGGGTAGCCAGGAGTCGGTCGAAGGCCATTGGCGAGCCGCCCCGCTGGACGTGTCCCAGCACAGTGACCCGCACCCCAAAGCCCAGCTCCTCCCGCCTCTCCTGGAGATAAGCAGCCACCGCCTGGGCGCCAGGCTTATACCCCTCAGCCGCTACAACGATGCAGTGGGCTTTCCCTCGTACGTAGGCATCCAGCAGGCCCTGGGCTATCTCTTCAAGGGTGGTCTCCATCTCGGGAATCAGGATCACTTCTGCCCCACCAGCTATCCCGGCCATCAGGGCCAGATACCCGGAGTCGCGGCCCATGGTCTCGATCAGAAAGGCCCTTTGGTGAGAAGAGGCGGTGTCCTTGATCTTATCAATGGCGTCCAGGATGGTGTTGAGAGCGGTGTCCACGCCTATGGCCATGTCAGTGCCAACTACGTCGTTATCAATGGTGGCGGGCACGCCTACCACTGGAAAGCCACGCTGGTGGAGGGCGCAAGCTCCTTTCAAGGAGCCGTTGCCGCCAATGACTACCAGGCCCTCGATGCCATGTCGGTTCAGGCAACGCAGTGCTTCTCGCTGGCCCTTGGGTGTTTCAAACTCAGGCGCGCGGGCAGTGCCCAGGAAGGTGCCTCCCCTGCGGATAATGCCCCCCACCGAGCGAGCATTAAGGGGGATCATCTCGCCATCCATCAGCCCGGCGTAGCCCCGTTCGATGCCCATCACCTCCAGGCCGTATCCCAGGGCCATCCTGGTCACGGCGCGGATACAGGGATTCAAGCCCGGCCCGTCGCCGCCACTGGTCAGTACGCCGATACGCTTCATGACGATCTCCTTCCAGACTTTTCTGTAAATCAATCGTAAGCGTTCAGCCTCAGTGCGATCACGCCGGTTGAGTAGACCGCAGGTCGTATCGAAACCAAGTGATCGCACGGGGAGGCGGCCAAACGTGGTTTCGATACACCCCTTTCGGGGCTACTCAACCGACGTTTGGCCTATCCTCTGAACGCATGCAATCAATCCTCGGTCACGTCTGCCGACTGGCCCTCCGTAATCTCCAACAGCGTTTCGTAGGAGACGGGGAAGACGGCGCGCGGTGAGCCTGCCGCCGCGTAAAGACCCTCGAAACGTCCCAAGCTCTTATCAATGATAGTAAGTAGTTTGGTCTTGTGTGCCACCGGCGGCACTCCGCCAATGGCGAAGCCTGTGGCCTCCCGCACCTGCTCGGCGTTGGCGATCTTCACTTGCCTGGCTTTGAGGATCTTCTCCAGCTTCTGGCGATCAGCTCGCTTATCGCCGGACACCAGGACGAGCACCGGCTTCCCGTCGGCCATGAAAACCAGTGACTTGACGATAGCGCCCAGCGGTGATCCCACGGCCTCAGCAGCCAGCGCTGCCGTGCGGGTGCTCTCCGACAACTCCATCACCTCGATGGTCAGGCCGCAGCGTTTCAGATGTTCCCGAACCCTGTCAACAGATCTCGTTTTGGACGACGACTTGTTCATCCTCAATCTCTCCCTTCCAACTCTCGCGCTATCGCCTCCTTCACCGTCCCATAATCGGCTGGCAGTTCCAACGGTGGGTTGGCGTAGCGAGCGACTACCTCTTTCAGTACACGGTCGTGGTAGCCCACTTTGAAATCGGTGAATTTGAGACCGTGAGCAGTGGAAATGACGATGACCCTATCCGATGGCTTGACGTCGCCCCGCTCTATCAGCTTGAAAAGCACAGCCAGAGCCACGCCCGTGTGGGGACAACAGTACATGCCGGTCTTGTCGGCCCTGGCGGCGGCGTTGGCCAGCTCGTCCTCGCTGGCCTGCTCTACCACTCCATTGAACGCTTCGAGTGCTTTGACGGCTCGCTCGTAACTGACTGGGTTGCCAATTTGGATGGCGCTGGCCAGCGTTTTTTGAGCGGTGACGGGTCGGTACTCCTTGAACCCGGTCAGGTAGCTCAGATAGAGAGGATTAGCCTTCTCTGTCTGGGCACAGGCGATGCGCGGCAGCTTGTTGATGAGGCCCAGTTCCCGCATCATCAAAAAGCCCTTGCCCAGCGCGCTGACGTTGCCCAGGTTGCCCACCGGGATCACGATCCAATCGGGCGCCTCCCAGTCAAACTGCTGCACAATCTCGATACTCACTGTTTTCTGGCCCTCTATGCGCAAGGAGTTCATGGAATTGGCCAGGTAAATAGTGTTGTCGGCGGTCACTTCTTGCACGATCTCCATGCAACCATCAAAATCGGTGTCCAGGGCCAGCACCAGTGCTCCGTTGGCGATGGGTTGCACCAGTTGGGCGGTGGAGACCTTGCCACGGGGCAGGAAAACGATAGAGGGGATGCCGGCTGCGGCGCAATAAGCAGCCAGAGCAGCCGAAGTATCTCCAGTGGAGGCACAGGCCACAGCCCGTATCGGCTTTCCATCGGCCATCATCTGCTTGACCACCGAGACCAGCTCGGAGTAGCGCTGCCGGACCTCCTCGTTCGT
>CAYWWC010000205.1:0-7502 GCA_964461615.1 uncultured Anaerolineae bacterium | reverse complement strand
CAGCTCAATGAGGCTCCTCGCCCCCCGAACCTGATACACGGGAATGGCGGGGGTCATGCCGTAGAGGGGATGCTTGGGGTAAAGCTCCATGATTTGGCGCGCTGCCTCCTCGGGTGAGAGGCCCTGGCGCTCTGGGGCATCCCAGCCAGAGGGATCCTCCAGGCCAAGCTCGGTCATCACCTGAGCGGCGGTGGTGAAGGCCACGTACTCCTGCTCGAATGAATCCGAGTTGTATTTCTGCTCTATGTGCGAAGCCTCGTGGGCCAGGCAGTTTATGAGCCAGAGTTTGTTTCCGAGGGCGTCCCTGCCGATGACGGCGAGCCTCAGCAGATTAACGCTCATCGCGCTGCTGCCCAGCTTGCCCGTGGGATCGAGGATGTAGCGCGCCCTTCGCCGGGCGGAAGATTCGGCCAGCCGGCTACCAGTCGCCGTGCTCATCATCTCCTCGAATGCTTGCTGCAGTTGCGACGGTACGCGCCGCTCAACGAATTCCTGGAGTGTCATTGTCATCTCGGCTATCTCCTATCGTCTCGACCACGAAATCGTGGCCGATGGCCCGAAACTCGCCCCAGTCCCGCCAATCTTCCTCCACAGCTCGCAGGCTGTCAGCCATCGCCGCCAGCTCCGCCACCGACACCTGGCGGAATGATAGGATGCGTTCTTCTTCATCCTGAGGAACCAGCTCTCCCTCTCCTCCCCTCACCAGGAAGACATAAGAGACGAAGGGGAGCGTTTCCTCCTCTTCTTCTTCACAGTGAAACTCGTACTCAAGGAAGCCCAGGAAACGTTCCACTTCTATCTCCAGCCCCATTTCTTCTCGAACTTCTCGATGCAGCGCACTTAGAACGCTCTCCCCCCAGCTCACCCCGCCGCTGGGCAGGCGATAGATGCCTGGGGGATAGATGTCCTTGGTATGCAGGATCAGCCCGGCGGGCCGCTCGACGACGAATATCACTTCACCGCGTCTGTCGGTCAACACCCTTTGCCAATGCTCGCAACGTTCCCTACTCCTCTCCAGAGAAAAGCTGCGTCGCTCGCTAGGGCCGTATTGCCTGGCTAACTCCTCGATCTCTTCCGGATTGATCAGGCTTTCGATGTCCAATTCACCACCTCTCTGTTGGCTGAAGCCACTTGGTTACGCTGATCCCAAAAGTCACGTTAGCGCTGACTGAGCACCATCACAAAGTGGGCCACTGCTTTGCCGGCTTCTTCCAGCAGTTTCGGGTCCAGGCGATCTATTGTGTCGGCGGGTGTGCCGGAGAGGTCGTCCCCCGGCCGAGTGACCGCCAGGGCCTGGTAGGAATCATAGACCCGTGGCTCATTGTGACTTAGACGGCTGTAGCCGGAGACAATGAAGGATAGCCACCCGTCCAACTCCTCTGTGCGCACCCCGAAACGCCGCGCACTTTGGTCAAAGGCGTGAGCCGGGCCAGACCCCGTTTCAGACCGGGCCAGGCGCGGCTGGCCTGCTCCCAGCCCATGGAGCGTCACCACTGTCCAGATATCCGACCGGGTGGTCGGCAAGGGGGGGTGCATGACGAACTCACTTCCCCCCATTTCATCAAGAGCTGCAAAGACTACCGTTCGCTTGGGTATAAACTCCAGGTCGTGCATCAGTCGAGCCGTCTCTAGCATCACGGCGACTCCGCTGGCGTTTTCGTCTGCGCCGGAGAAGATCGCTCCATCCTGTGGAGACGCTGCGGTGTAGGTAGCAGCCACCAGGATACGCTCTCCCCGGCTTTCCATGTCCAGACCGGGGATGTAACCGATGACATTCATCGCTGGCGACTCCTCGTAGACCAGGCCATACGTTAGCTTCACCTGCAGGCCGGTGTGCAACGCGATCTGCTCTCCTGTTTCCATTTTCGCCTGGAGTTCGTCCAGGTCTGCTCCCGCCTCTGCCAATATCTGACGGGCGGCGGATTCTCCGATGAGGAGGTTGGGGAAGGAGGGCAGAGATTCTGTGCGCAAGTATCTGCCTCGGTCAATGGGGGGAGGCTGGTCGTTGCGGGCCAGTTCGTCGTCGGGCACCAGGCGGAGCACCGCTGAGTATTGTAGAGGGACGTTCCACGGCCTCTCTAACCGTTCATCTGGATTGAGCATAAGCAGGATACCGGCTTCCATCGCAGTGCGCGTTGCGTTCCCGATAACCACCAGTTCCGCCTCCTCACTCCCCTCTGCGTTGAAGGCCTGCCAGGGATCTATGGAGACGCCGTCGGTAAGACGCAGTTGCGGTTCCCCACCCGCGTCCAGCGCTTCCAGGGTCGGTGCGGAGGTGACCTGCCCATGGATGGCAGTGTAAGTCTGGAGGTAGCTATTATCGGTCGTGCCGAGGCTCAACCCCGGCATGGTGGTCAATCCTGCCTGCTCGAACTGGGAGACAATGTAGTCGGTGGCCCTGATCGCGCCCGCCCCGCCGGTGGGACGTCCCTCCAGCTCGGGCTGGGTGAGATAGGCAATGTCGTCCCAGGCTCGGTCCACGTCGAACTGGCCGACCAACTGGGCGAGCTGAGCTTCGACGCCGGCGTTTTGCAGGAGAGCGCGAGCGCCCAGGAGGAGCAGCGCGACTACCAGCAGAAAGCGGATCACCGACCAGCCGCTGGGGTGGAACCGCCCCCGCTCGATGAACCGCTGCAGGCCATAACCGAACAGGTTGAAACCCAGGATGGCGACGAAGAAGGCCAGCGCGGGAGCCATAGGAAACCAGGGATACGAGCGGAACCAGCGCCAGGAGGAGCCCAGCATCGCCCCCCAGTCGGGAACGTCAAAGTAGTGCTGCGTCCCCCAATTCGCCATGTCAGAGACGGTGCGCCCACCGCCAATGAAGAGTTGGACGAAGCCCAGTTCCCCCAGCAGGAGCAGCGCGGCTCCCATCTCCAGCGCCGCCAGTGCCAGGAGGGTCGGCAGGAGGTTGGGCAGGACGTGGCGGCTGAGGATGCTGGCTGAGTTGAGCCCCACCGCTCTCGCGGCCATGATGTAGAGTCTGTTGCGGATGGTCAGAACGTGGCCTCGCACGATCTGGGCGACTTCCCCCCAGCCGACCAGCGAGAGGGCCACGATGAAGGCAGTTTGCCCCCGGTGGACGCCGATGGCAAAGACCACCAGCATGGCCAGTATCAGGCCGGGGATGGCTGCCAGGAGCTCGGTGACGGCGGCTACGGCTCGATCAAAGAGGCTGCCCGGCCACCAGCCAGCGAAGGTGCCGAGCACAAGCCCCAGCAGCAGCCGCGCGACGGTGGCGACGAAGGCCATGACCAGGGTCACTCTGGCTCCGTAGAGGAGAAGGGAGAACTGATCCCGTCCCTGGTCGTCCGTCCCCAGCGGGTAGAGGTCGCTGGGAGGAAAAGGAGCTTTGTGCAGTTCCCCATCAATCCATTGTATGCGCTTCACCAGGTAGGGGTTGTGGGGAGCCACCTCCGGCCCCAGAACGGCTGCCAGGACGAGGAAGACGACCAGTACCGAGCCCACGACAAAGTAGTAGTCCCGCACTGCCCGACCCAGCCGCTGCCAGAAGGTTAGAGGTTTCATACTGCGCCGACCTCTGAAGCCCGCAGCCGGGGGTCCACCAACGGATAGAGTACCTCCAGCAGCAGGTTGACCAGGACGAAGAGAAGGATGAGGGGCAGGGTCATGCCGATCACTGCGGTGGTATCTTGGGCCTCAATGCTCTTCAGGAGGCGCAGGCCGATCCCTGGCCAATTGAAGATGTACTCGACGATGGGGAGGGCAGCCAGACTGAAGCGAAGAGAGACCCCCACTGTGGTCAGGATGAGCACCCCCGCGTTGCGCAGCACGTGTCGCAAGAGGATCAGGCGGAGCCTCAGGCCCTTGGCGGTGGCGGTGCGGATGTAGTCGGACTCCAAAATCTCCACCAGGGCGTTGTAACTGAGGCGTGTCACGGCAACGGCGGGGCGAGCTGCTAACACCAGGGATGGTAGGAGAAGGTGTAGGTCCCATCCAAAGCCGGAGATGGGAATGATATGCCTGCTGGTGGTCTGGTATAGCCAGACGCCGAGCCAGATCAGCAGCATGGCGGCGAAGAAACTGGGAGTTGAGGTACCCAGCACCGAGACGAAGAGCAGCAGCTCGGAGAAACGGCTGGCTCGCCGGAAGGCAGCGGCAATCCCCAGGCTGAGGCCCACCAGCGCCGCCAGCGTCAGCGAGAAGGCCAGCAGACCCAGGGACTTTGGCAGAGCGCGGCCCAGATCAGTGGTCACAGGCGTGCTGGCGCTGGCGCGGCGGCCGGACGCGATAACTCCGAGGTCGCCACGGGCCAGGCCCTGCAAGTAATCGGCGGTGAACCCGGCGGCGGAAGGGACGGCTGATGGCAGCGCCTGCAGGTTCCCCTCCTGCCCCAGGTTTACGGCCAGCGCCACCAAGAAGACCAGGGCGATCAAGAGTATGGGTATAGAAAGGAGCCGTCCGGCGAAGCGCAAAGGCATATTAATCTCCCCAACCTGGATAAGCCAGAACCAAAAGACTTTTTGCCACGAATTACACGAACTCGGAAGTGGATACGGCTTTCACTAATTTTCTCTTTTTCGTGTTAATTCGTGAAACTTGTCCTGAGCCTGTTGAAGGGTTCGTGTCAGAAAAAAAGTGCATTCCGAAATCCTTGCACGTCGTGTAAGGATTTGATCGTTACTGATACTCACTTCCTGGTTATGCTCCCCACAGTCCATTGGCCGACAAATTCCTGATCGGATATAGAGCCATTGGCCCATGCCTCCAGGCTGGACCAGTCAATGATGATCA
Source organism: uncultured Anaerolineae bacterium (assembly GCA_964461615.1). GTDB lineage: Bacteria > Chloroflexota > Anaerolineae > VGOG01 > VGOG01 > CAZVCJ01. Next base: position 2,747 of record CAYWWC010000205.1, on the reverse strand, counting down.
CTCTAAGCCCCACGTCGCTCTCTCCGGCGGGAATAACGGCCAGGCGCATTCCGCCGTTAATGGAAGGCTGAACCCTGGCTATGGCCCGCGCCGCAGCCAGGGCGACAAGTGTCGTCTGGGCTTGAAATACGCTGCTGTCCACGGTGTGGGAGCTTGAGTAGCGAATGGATGCTGACCGTGGCTCTCCCCCTATCGTGATCCGCAAGGTGTGGGGAGCGACTCCGCGAGTCGTCGTCTCCTCTTTGACCAGTGCTATAGCCTCGGCGTCTGTCAGAGGGCCGGGCGTAGGCGTGGGCGTACGAGTGGAAGCAGCGGGCAGGGTAGTGGTCGGGGGCGGGGCGCTCGTGGGGGCCTGGCAGCCCGTGCCCAGCCAGCCAAGGAGGCAGAGAACGACGCCGACGGCAGCAGTGTGCTTCATAAGTCCGTACCTGTTTCGAGTTGTGAGACTCAGTAGATCCAATTTTGCTCGGCCTGGATCGCCAGATCCAGGCCAAAGGCGGGGATTTGGCAATCCCCTCAGAGCGATTCTGGATCTACTGAGTCTCGCGTTGCAACTTGACTCGAAACTCGCAATCCCAAACTCGAAACGCGAATTACCCCATGACGGGAGCCACGTAGATGATCAGGGTTAGGAGCGAGTCAACAGCGGCGTAGATGAAGTAGGCGACGAAAACGGATTGGCCGCGCCCGCGCTTCAGGTAGGCCCACACCGCCCCCGCAGACAGGGCAGCCAGAAGCACTGGAACGACCCACCGCCCCAGGATAAGGCCCAGTAAGGGGGATAACGTAGAGACTAACGGAGACCGGCTCAATAGATCGGAGAGGAGAAAGATCTTGATTCCCAGTTGCAGGATCATGGCCACACCGAGGGCCCTGCGGCCGTGGGGGTCCGAGATCTCGGATTCCCTGGTGGTCAAGGCGAAAAGGATAAGCCATCCGAAGGGAATGATCACCCAATTCAAAACGATAGGTACAAAGAAGATAGCGGTAAAAAAGCTCATGACCGCGCCGAGGATTCTGTCCACGACCTCATAGGTGGTGACACGATTAAGCGTCTCTTTGGCCTGAGGAGAGGTGCTGGCATAGACAACGTGGTAGCTCTGGAAACCGGCTGTGTCAAGCCATGCCAGGTGAAGATTCCCCTGGCTGTCAATGGCCACGCTGGGCTGCACCGAAGCGCCACGGCTCGCATTGACGATTTCTTGCCCTTCGACCTGCTCTGCCCCTACGTCAACAGTCACGATCTGGAGTGTCTCTGTATTGCCCGGGGCGGGGGCCTGGGTGAAGCAGGCCAACACCTGGCGCGCTGGCTGGCCGCTCAGGAATTGTGGCTGGCCCGTCAGACTCGGGTCAACGCCACGAACGTAAACTGGCTCGCTCGTGACCCTGGGGGGCGAATAGTCGAACTTCTCCGCGACATCGCGCTGGCTCAAGGCAGGCTGAGGGAAAGCCTGGTAGAAGGTGAAGTCCCGGACGTCTGTTCTTTCGCGCACCTCCAGCACCCAGGCCAGGTAGACCGAGCTCTCGTCCAGTCCCAGCCACGGCCCGTCGAACGAGGCACCCGCCGTTGGCCCGCCCAGCAAGCCCATCTGGACCAGGGGTTCACCCGCTACAGTATATGAACCCATCGCCCGGCGTTGGGGATCGTAGACAGCGTAGTAGAATTCGGGCTTTTCCGCCTCCGGCTCCACTCTCCAGGCCAGGTGCACGAAGCCCTGGCGGTCTATCTGGGCCGCCGGCAGTAGCCCCCTTGAGATCAGCATTTCTGCCGGGGCGACGACCGCTCCCGACCAGTCCAGCGCAGCGTGGTAGCAGCCAGGGCGGATGTATACATTGTCAGACCAAAAGAGCTCTATGGTTTGGCCAGCAGGGTCAAGCACCATCGCGCTGTGGGTCACCCGCCGTTCGGGCGGTGAGAGAACAGTTGCCTCCTGGAGCACCTCACCATCGGCCGACAGGCGGGCGTAAAAGAGTTGCATGGTCAGCTCCTGCTTGTCCAGCCAGGTAAGGTGCAGTTGGCCTGTGGTGTCCATCAGAAGTTGAGGCTTCATTGGAGAGGTAGTGTGCAGATCAAGGGGAGCCTGGACGACTACCTCAGCGTGCTCATTCAAGCGGGCAAAGAGCAGCTCATGCTCAGGCCCAACCCACACCATGAAGCTATTTCCTGCCTCGTCCACCTGCAAGGCCACTCGGTTTTTTAGGATAGCCGTGCCCAGCAGTTTTCCCTTGCTCCACTGGTCCGAAGCGCTGGGCGTAGTAGTACGGGTCAGCCCGCAGCCCGTGGACACCAGAGCCAGCAGGATCAGCCCCACCGCCGAGGCCAGGCGCAGTCGCAGCCAGGTCTTTTTTCCTTGCATTGGTTGTCTTACCGCCGCCATAATCCTGCCTCCATTCGTAACTGCTCAGTCCGTGTCATTGCGAGCTGCTCCATAGCGCGGTCGCGCTACCCACTGTAAAAGAAACCCGTCAGCGCCGGCCGAGTAGGAGCGAAGCGACGTATCGAGGCCAAGCGGGTTATGCAGAGAGCCGCTCACTTGATTTCGATACGCTGCGCTACTCAATCGGCGCTCGCTCTCCGGGTTTTGCATACGGCGGTTTGTTTCTTAGTAGGAGCGTTTTTTTGCGACGAAGCAATCTCCTCCTTCCTTAAGCGGCTTGGGGATTGCTTCGCTTCGCTCGCAATGACAGCCTGAGTAGTTCGACAATGTCACATCTCGTTCGTAGTCAGCGACGAAGCGTTAGCGGAG
>CAYWWC010000204.1:0-7506 GCA_964461615.1 uncultured Anaerolineae bacterium | reverse complement strand
CCAGCGGCCAGATAGGGCTTGTTGACCACGGACTGGCCATACCAGCCAGTTATCGGCCACTGGGTGACGAATTCGAGGTCTTGGTCGAACTTCTGCACCCGCTGGTTCCAGGCATCGGCCACGTAGATGTTGCCCTCTTCGTCAGTGGCAAGGCCCACAGGCTCGTCCATCTGGCCGTCCTCCACCCCGAAGCCGCCCCATTGCGCGAGGAACTCGCCATCGGGATCAAACACCTGCACCCGCTTGTTCCCGGTGTCGGTGACGTAGACGTTGCCCGCCGCGTCAACGGCGATGTCACGCGGCCCCCAGAAGAAGCCCTCCTCGCCGACCGCTGCGCCCCCAGTAGCTCCGTAGCTACCCCACTGCCGTAAGAAAGTCCCCTCGGCATCGAATTTCTGCACGCGATGGTTCCAGGTATCGGCCACGTAGACGTTGTCCGCCTGATCCACGGCGATGCCCCAAGGATCCTGGAACTGGCCCGTCTCCATCCCTTGGCTGCCCCACTGGGTGAGGAAACCGCCGCTTGAGTCGAACACCTGGATGCGATGGTTGCCGCTATCGGCGACGTAGACGTTGCCCGCTTCATCCACAGCGATGCCGCGCGGATCCTGGAATTGCCCATTGCTCTTACCCTGGCTGCCCCACATCTGCAAGGCCGACACCTCGCGCTTACCCTTTTCATAAGGATCCTCCACCAACTCTATCGGCGCCGGGCCTACGCCATAGTCCCAGAGTTGGTTGATCACGTCCTTGCGCACTAAGAAGTAGAACTCATCCCTGTGATACCAGTCATCGGCGGAGCGGGGGTACTTGCGATACCACAAGATGTCCCACCACTCACGCCGCTTGGCCGGATCCCGTAAAATGGTCATGATCTTGCTCGGGGTCCAGTTCTTGTATTCCTCCATGGGCCACCAAATCTGTCGCCGCTTGAACCAGTAGTAGTTGTCGCCCAGGAAGGGCCTGACCTTGGAATCATTGGGCGGGCCGACGAGGACTATCGGCGCGTCCAGGGCCTGTTTTGTAGGCTGAGCGCCAAAAAAGGCCAGATTAGGGTATTCCTGCAGGTACCACTCGAAGGGCCAGGTGGATTCGTTATCGTAGGCCACTTTGATCTGCTTATCGCCCACCGTCCGCCGCGAGATATCCTCGATCTCTTTCATGGTACGGGTAATATCAGGGCTGGCATGAGCATAGACAATGAACTCCTTGGCCGTATCGTAGTTTATGTAAGCCGCCATCACACTGACACGAACAGTGAGAATGCAGAGAAGCACAAACACGGTGACGAAGATCACCTGCAAACTGCGCTTCGTCCCCAGGCCTCGCCAATAGCGCACCACGCTCACCACGAGGATAGCGCCCATTACCAGGGCCGACAGCCACTGCAAAGTCTGGCCCAGTTGAGCCAGCGACCTCCCCTGAAATGGCCCCGACGTTACCAGGGCCGAACCAGCGAATAGGGTGAGGATCAACAGCAGGGCCAGGATAGCCCCACCGCCGCGCCAGATCCTCCGCCAGTCAATCCGCTCGAAAACGTGGCCTACAAAATGCCCAGCCATGACCATCATCGGCAGGACAGGGTGCACTACCAACCAGGGCATCCTCTCGCCAGCCCAAGTGTAAAGAGCCAGACTGCCAATCAACCAGTAGATGAGAAAAGGAACAACGGGAACTGATAGAGTTTCCGTTTTCCCATCTCCCTTCCTTCTAGTAGTAACTGCGTAATATCCCAGCCCCATGAAACTGAAGAGCAGCGGCACGAACTCATACATGGGCATGAGGATGAAGTAGTAGAACCAGGGCTGGCTGCCGCGTTGGACGTCATGTTGAGCCAGCCAGTAGCCCAGGGAGCCAAGCACGCCCGTGGCGAAGCCCTGGCCGTTGGTGAAGAAGGTGGTGTACAGAACGATGAAGATGCCGTAGAACAGTCCTGCGGAGGTGAGCCAGCGCTTCCAATCCCACCAGATGCCAATAATAGCAGAGATGGCTAGCAGGACAAGAAAGGTTATGCCGGAGCGAATAATCCCTGCCTGGCTGTAGTCCAGAGGATCGGCGCGCAGAAGATATTTAACGGGAACAGCGGCGAGGAGAGGCAAGACCAGAGTGGCCATCACCAGGGCCAGCTCAAAGGCCGGGAAGCTTTTTATCGCCCGCTCCCTGTCGCCAAGCCATTGGACGAAGAAGAGCAGCACCAGGAAGGAACCGAGGACAATGCCCGTGATAAAAGTGTTCTCCTTGGTGCAAAAGGAGAGGGACAGGATCACGACGAGCAGATAGAGGTGCAAGTTCTTGCGTTCCTCCAGGTATCTGAACATGGCGAAGATTAGAAGCAGGGTCCAAACGACGATGTAGACATCGTTGCGGATGTAGCGGGAGTAAAAGAGGAGAGAAGGCGAGATGAGAAACAGCACCGAAGCAATCAGCGCCCCCGTCCGCCCCAGCCACTTGCGGAAGAGGTAGGGCAACGCGACCAGGATCACGCCGAAGAGGGCAGGCACGACGCGGGCCGTGTAGTCATTCACGCCAAAGAGAAGGTGAATGAGAGCGTTGGCCTCGAACAGAAATGGGCCGTGGCTGGCGGGGTCGTGTCGGTAGCCCTGGCCGGCGTACAACTTCCACGACCAGTTGGCATGCCAGCTCTCGTCGTGGCTAATCGCCCGCGCTCCCAGGTCCCAGAAGCGGGTAGTTAGGGCCAGAACGATGAGAAGTAGATAGAAAGCCTTCTCCCAGTTCAGGCTGAAAAGAAGCCGCATGGGGGTGTCGAGAAAACTACTTTTTTCATCGGATGGAGATATTTGCATTGGAGTCACCTTTCTGTAGAACACGGATGTGCGGAATTTACGGATTCCTTCTCAGTCCAAGCACTTGACCTGTACGGCCAAGTACGGGGTCACATGATCCGTGAATTCTGCCAATCCTGTTCTTTCATTCGCCGCCTACCGGCGGCGGCTCTTGCTTCACCCACAAAACCAGATGGTCGGTTTGCACCAGCGTTGGGGCCTGGCGATAGAACAGCCAATCCATCAGGCTAGGCCCCGAGAGGCCCTGGAGCTTCCAGGAGGACGCCAGCGCAAAATCTTGTCCGCTGTAGTTTGCGCCCAGGGTCGGTTCCTGCTCATCGGCCGGAGCGATGACTACGGGCGTATCAATGGAAGGGCTGAGCTGGGCGACGAATTCGACGTCCTCGAAATCGCGCAGGTACCAGGCCAAAGCAGGCCCCGCCTCCTGGTGCACAGTCATGGCAATAGCCCTGGAATCGCCTTCCCTGCTGGACAGCATTTCTACGGTCTCCACCAAGTCGAATAGCTCACGAGAGGTGGGGGAAGTAACCATGATCTCGCGGGGGTCGCTGCTCCGCTGATAGTTCAAATAGCAACTGGTACTCACGGTCAGGGTGGTCAAAACAAGCAACAAGACCAGCCCTCCCGTTCGCAGGGTTGGCTCCCGCCCGAAAGAGAACCAACAGAGAACGAGCAAGCCGATCAGAATGAAACCGGCGACCAGAGCTAAAGATAAATAGTTGCGACTGGCTCTGGAAGCGTAACCACCCAATTGCAGGCCCAAGTGCACGGCGATAGCACACGCCACAGCCACGAACAGGCCTTCCGGCGCCCAGGAAACTCGCCCAACCAGCTCATCGAACAGACGACCGATGAACGCGCCCGCCAGCAAAGCCAGCGGCAATACGATGAGTAGCACATCGCCCGGCCCTCGACCGCCAGCAACGAGGTAGATCAAGAACGCCGCCGCCGACCAATAGGCCAGGAAAAGGGAGAAGAGGTCGCGCCGCTTCAGCAGGTAGACTGTCGCCGCCAGGCCGAAGACGAGTACCAGCGATTCGTAGACGAGCAGTAACTGGAGGTGGTAGTACCACGGCTGGCCCCCAGCCTGCGGTTGGAAAGTGGATAGCCAGCCAGAGAACAGGTCTATGCCATCCTGCAGGCCTGAGAGGTGAAGCAAGAAGGCCGTGCAAACCAGGACGAAGATGAGGACGAGCAAGGCTGCGCAATCCCGTAGCAAGCTCGCTTGCCACAGACCGTTTGCTCCGCGCGCTGCCTGCCAGGCATCGGAAATCCGCTGCCAGTACTCGCCGGGTCCCGCCAACCTGTTGGCTAGAGCCAGCACCAGCACGAAGGTGACGACGACAACGATGAAGGTGAAAGTCCCTGCGCCTGCGCTCAAGGCCAGGCCCAGGGCGGCTGCTGCTGTGTACAGATGCTTCGGCTGCCGCTGATCGAGATAACCGAACAGCCCCCAGGTTATGGCCAGAGCGCAGGCCGCGACGACGATCTCGCCCCCCAGATAACGCGAGAAGAAGAGGGTCGAGGATGAGATTGCCAGGAGAAACGAAGCCGCCAGAGCGCCCATCCGCCCCAGACGCCGGCGCAGGAAGTAAGGCCCGATCACCAACAACACTCCGCTGAGAGCGGGCAAAAGCCGGGCCAGCAAGTCATTGGCCCCGAACAGGGCAAAGAGGAACATGTTGCCGGTGAATAGGATGGGGCTGGCTTGTCCCAGGGCCGAACCCGGGGGCAAGCCCTGCGCGGCGCGCCAGGCAGCCAATGCCTGAGCCGCTTCGGGGGCCTGCATAGGCCGATCGCCCAGTCCGTAGAATCGCAGGCCCACCGCCGCCAGCGCGATGATGAGATAGAGAGCCGCCTCCACCGTCAGCGCCGATGGCTTGGCGATTTGCTTCGTTGTTTCTCTAGTACGTTCCGCTACCGTCACATCCTTATTCCTCATTGCCTCGTTCCTTATTGACTCGTTCCTCATCATCCCCTACGGCCGCCGCTCATAAATTGTCACATTGCCCTGCTGGAAAGCCACGTCCATGAAGCGGTCGAATTTGGCCAGGGCCGCCGGGTTGTACTTGCCCCGCTCCAGGGAGCCCACGTAGACATAGGTTATACCATATTTTTCAAATAGCGTCAAGATTTGCTGGACGTCCGTGCTGCTGTAGATGGCGTTTATATCAGGCTCGCGGCGGCCTGGCTCGTCGTAGTTTCCCCGCCACTGCAACTCGTGGCCGCCCCACCCCAGCAGCGTGGGCAGCCCCGTGCGGCTGGAGACGCGCCCGTACTCGGTGAAGGAGCCGCCCGTGACCTCCAAAATGACCGGCGTGCCCGACACGTTTTCGTTGAGCCATTGGACGGCGGCATACTCGTCGGGGGAATGTTGGCGCGTGTAGGCCAGGCCGTCCAGGGTCGGTTGGGGGGCAAAGCCGCCGGCCTTGTCGAACCCCGCGGCCAGGGGGTAGACCATGCCCAGGGCGACGAGCGCCACGAAGCCCGCCAGGAACAGCGCCCTCCCCAGCCCCCTAGCCCTCTTGGCTATGTAGTACACTCCGTAGGCACTGGCCAGGGCCAGCAGTATCCAGGCCTGATAGTAGAACTTGAACACGGTGTTCATGCGAGTGCCGAAGGTATCCTTCAGGTAGACGAACTCTACGCTGAGGGTGAGCAGCAAGGCGGTGGCGATGATAAGTAACACGAACAGCGTGCTCGGCTCGGCGATTCTCCCCATAGGTATGTCTTCACCCGCTTTCCCCGCTTGCAATCTCCGCCAGAGCAGGGCCACGACCCAGGCGATCAGCAGGGCCAGGAAGAGCCAGGTCCAGGGATTGCCAACGCGGGTGGCGACGAGCATCTTGAGCAGCGAGGGCAAATCGGCCCCGCCGACCTGCTGCCGCACTTTCTCATTTGCCAGGATGTTCTGCAGGAACGCCTGGCCTCTGGCACTAAACATGACCAGAGCGACGGAGCCAAGAACAACCAGAGGCGGCAGAAGGATGGTCCAAAACAGAGCCTTCAAACCGCTACTCAACAGCTTCTTGTCCTCAACCTCGGCTCTCAACCGCTTCGTCGCCAGCGCTACAAAGCCGACGACGATGAACAAGAACGGCCCAAAGAAAATGAAGTACTGGTGCAGCCTGGTGGGGTTGAAAATGTGGGGCAGGATGCCCCCGGCCTGCGACTGGAAGCCAATGTAGAAGGGCAGGTAGAGCAGCCCCCCCAGAAGCGCCAATCCAACGGCCGTGTAGACGACGTCTCTCGCCAAAGCCCAGTTGATTTTGCCATCTTGGTAAGCGAAGCGGCTGTGCCCATAGCGATGCAGACCGTAGGCCATCGCTACCACGAACAGGTAGATGGGGAAGTCCCAGGTGTTGATGAAAGCAAGGCTGCCCAGGCAAAGGGCGTAGAGGAGGGGATGTTGGAGGTTAGTTGCTGGAAGCTGAAAACTGAAAGCTGAAAAACGGAAACTGGAGACTTCCTGGCTACTGTCTACTGTTTGCCTGAGCACGTTGAGTGCCAGTGCCAGGGCCAGCAGGACGAAGGGCAGGGCCAACACATGGGGGTGCATGTCGCCTAGCATGAAGCTGAAGAAGGGGAACTCATCAATGACTTCTATGGTATTGCCCAACAGGTCTTTGTCGTGGATGACGCGGGAGGCGCGCCACCACCACCATCCGCTGCCGAGATCGAACCATCGCTCGGTGACCCGCCCGTTGCTCACCAGTTCCTTTATATCCAGCCACTTCCAGAACCCGGCCGAGCCAAGCCCCCTGGCGTGGAACACCTCGAACACGCCCTCCAGGTTGCCGAGGATCCCCACGAAAAGTGAGCCTAGCAAGGGAACGAAGTAACGAGGTAACAAGGTAACAAGTTTTCCTCGTCGCCTTGTTGCCTCGTCGCCTCGCTGCCTCGTTGCCTCATTGCCTCGTCCCTCGATGAGGTTGTACACCAACGAGTAGGCCCCCGTCACGGTCAAAGTGAACAGGAGGGTGATGCCCAGGTTGAAGGCCACGGCGGAAGCCACGCCCGACAGCTTGGTGAGCATGGCCATCATCAGGTAGCCGAAGTAATAGTAGCTGATGCCGAAGCCGGAGAGCCAGGGGTCGTGGGGAGGGAAGGTATCGCTGCGCAGGATGGCGTTGAGGAAGGCGAACTCCATGGGCTTCTCCGTGCCCATGATCTCAGGATTGTAAGCGCGGAAGAGGGCGAAGAGGACGAAGGCCAGGGCAAAGATGATCTCGTTGGCGATGACCATGCGCCTGTTCCCGCGCAGGAAGCTGGCCAACCCGGCCTCGCGGTTTCTCCTGGAGTAGAACCACCACGACCCGACAGCCACCACCAGGATCGAGAAGACGATGCCTCCCCAACTGTTGCGCAGGAAGCCGAAACTGGCCCCGATCCAGAGGACGTAGCTGGTCAGCAAGATGCCCAGCGGCTTGGCGAAGGCGTAGCCCCTATCGGGCAGGTTCTTGAACAGCCGATAGGTGAGGGGCAACGCCGCCAGGCCCAGTATCTCAACTATGAACCACCAAATCAGAACAGGAACCAATATTGCCATTTCTGTCTCCTAACCTGGACAAGGCCGTTTCACTAACAAGCCAGAATCAAAAGGCTTTTTGCCACGAATTACACGAACTCGGAAGTGGATACGGCTTTCACTAATTTTTTTCTTTTTCGTGTTAATTCGTGAAACCTGTCCTGAGCCTGGTCG
>CAYWWC010000203.1:0-7549 GCA_964461615.1 uncultured Anaerolineae bacterium | reverse complement strand
TGAGAAAGTCAAAGTTGAGGATGAATCGGTATTGAGTTGTCTGCTTGCACGCACCGCGGATGCAGACACATTCAGTGTACACAATCTGACGCTACGTGAGACCACAACCGATCTGGGTGTAGATACACAGACGATTGCCCGCACCATCGGCATTGACGCCGACTCGCCCACCACCACCATCCTCGCGCCGAGTGCAGGATACGTGGGCGGCGATGGCACGCTCAATGTTTCCGGGGACGCCAGCGACCCCACTTCCTATGTGGCAGAGGTCGAGGTGCAGACCAATGGCGGCGACTGGCAGACGGCCGAGGGCGCCGAGTCGTGGAGCTACAACTGGGACACCAACGTCCTCAATGAGGGCTTACTGACGCTGTCGGCACGCGCCACCGACGTCGTGGGCCACGTTGGCGGTTCGGCGTCACTCTCGTTGATCCTTGACCTCACCTCCCCCTCTGTCTCCCTCGTATCCCCCAGCGACCAAGTGCGGCCCACACGCAACGTCCGGGGACGCTGGCTGGTGTCGATGAGCGGCGACGTCGCCGAGCCTGGCGCTGGCAACCAGTTTGGCAGAGGCGTGGCCTCAGTCGAGGTCTTGCTGCAAGGATCGCAGGAGCTGGCCGGCAACGGATGGCAAAAGGCCTCTGTGCACAGCGACCGTACCGCTTGGTCGCTGGACTATCTCCTGCCTGCCTACGGCGATGCGGGTCAGAGCATGGTTGATCCCAGCGGCGTCTACACCGCCACGCTGCGGGCGACCGACGCCGTGAACAACACCACCGCAGCGGCTGACTACGTGAAAGCGGTCATGACGGTGGAGGCCACGGCACCGGAGATCTCTCTGACCAGCCCGGATGCCGCCACCGACCTCATTTCGACGACGCTCACCCTCAGCGGCCTGGTAACTGAGACGAACCAGATCGCATCGGTGGAGATCAACTTCACACCGGCAGAGCAAATCGGTGCCCTTTATGGAACGGTCTTGCACCTGCCGTTTGATGAGAACCAAAACACCGAATACTGGGCCGATCAGTCCGGCTCGAATCACCCGGCCGTCTGTACCAGCAGATTGAATTGCCCCGGCGTGAATGAGACCGGCCAGCGCGATAAGGCAGTGTATTACTCCGGCACTTCCGAACTTGCTGTAGACGGAATCGTCCTGGCCAACAAGTCGTTCACGTTAGCCGCGTGGGCCAAGCGTTGGCTGACCGGAGACTGGTCCATCCTCATGAGCCAGGGAACAGAGACTACCGATCAGGGCTTGATCTTCGGCTTCCGCCCTGGCGACATCTTCACCTGCGCCTTCTGGAACGATGACCTGGACACGACATCAGCTTATTCCGACAGAGAGTGGCACCATTGGGTCTGCACCTACGATGTCGACACGAACACGCGCACCATCTACCTCGACGGTGCGCAGGTGGCGCAAGACACCGCAGCGGGGGATTTCCAGGGCTCAGGCGTTTTCTATGTCGGCAGGCGCTTCGTTGGATACAAGTACAACGGCCAATTGGATGAAGTCACCGTGCACGATCGCGCCCTGGCCGACTACGAAGTGGCCAACCTCTACGCCTATGGATTTGGCACGTGGGAGACGGCTTCGCTCAACGGCGATGTCAATCCCACCTGGAGCTACACCATTCCCGAAGGCGATGACGGTATGGAGGGCATCTACCAGATCAACGTGCGCGGCACGGATGCGCTGGGCAACACCACGCCCCTGGGCAGCCAGCGCCTCTGGCGCGGCGAGATTGACACCCGCCCGCCCGAACTGAGCTTCTCAGCCAGCAGCAGCACGGTTGCCGGCATCACCAGCACCCAGTACGAGTGCGTGGCGACAGACTTCAACCTCGACGAAGATGGCAGTTGTCAGGCCGTCTCCTCGGATGTACCAGAGTTCCGCAGCACAGACATGACGCTGACCACGTACGACACGGTGGACCAATGGTATGCTGCCCAGATCGCCGACGCCACGCGCCTGTACAGCATGGACGCCGTGCGGAGTTATCAGGCTGACGAGCAGAGTGGTGTCCAGGTGCAGGCCTGCGATAAGTACAACCGTTGCACCACTACCGGGGCATCCGCTCTTCAGAGCGCCTCCGCCGAGGCTTCAGCCGACCCAACCTTGGCTGCAGAAGTGATGATACCGTCCTCTGGCGACGTACTCACTTCGACCGCGCCCATAACGGTGACTGGCTACGCCTACGCCCTGGATGCGCTGCAAGCCCTGACCGTCACCTTGGATGGCGCGCTGGTCTACACCGAGACCTGGGCCGTCGGCGCCATGACCAACACCCTCTGGAGCTTCGCCTGGACGCCGCCCGATCAAGGGGTGTATCTGTTTGAACCCGCCGTCAGCGACTGGAACGGCAACACCGCCACGGGGGAACGTCCCGCCACGATCTACGTGGACACGGAGCCGCCGAGCGTGGACATTGCGCCGACGGTCCTCACCCCGTCTGAGCAGATCGGAGACAATATGGTGCAGTTGGCGGGGACCACCACCGACGTCGTGCAGATGCAGCGCGTCGAGGTCAGCGTTGATGGTGGGCCGTGGCAACGCGCATCCGTCAGCAATGGCCAGTGGCAGCTCCCGTGGCGGCTGAGCGGCCCCGCGGACGGCGCCAGCTTCACCGTCACCGCCCGCGCCACCGATGTGGCGGGCCGCACAGCCACCGCCACCGAGACGGTGCTGGTGGACATAGTCACTCCCCAGCCGGTCGAGATCAACCTGGCCTACGTGAACACGGGGGACGAACGGCTGGCCATCGCGCCGGGGGCCACGCTGACCGACGCCGAGTCGCTGGAGGTTGGTTGGGCGGCCGGTACCGATGGCATCGCCCGCTACGAAGTGGGTTTCAGCCTCAGCCCCACGCCCGATCCCGCAGACCTGACCTCCTACACCGAACCAACCACCCACTCTCAAACCGTTGGCGAGGCCGAAGTCTGGTACGCCCACCTGCAACTGGTGGACGGCGTCGGCAACACCCACACCCAGACCGTCGGCCCCGTCTACGTAGATGCACCCTTCACACCTGATCTGGTAACCGATCTCGGCTATCGCGACTGGGCCAACGACGTCTGCACCATTGAGGGAGTGGACCGGCGCGTAGCCCAGGCGTCGCCCGGAACCTCAGGCGATGAGATCCAGCGGTTCTACGTCTCGTGGGACGAAGACGATCTGCGGCTCTCCTGGCACGGCGCCGACTGGACCCACGACGGCGATCTGTTCGTCTATCTGGACACGAGGCCGGGCGGGGCAGTTCAGTTGTTCAACCCCTATCCTGCCGACTCCGACACCACCATCTACCTCCCAGGCAACATGCCCGAACCGAGCAGCACTGCCTCTACACGCCAGCAGAGCGCGCAGCTCAGTGTGGCGGCGGTCAACGCTCGCGCCGCAATGCAGGCCGACCTGGTAGTATGGGTCGAAGGTGCGGGCGAGGCCACACTCTGGCGATGGGACGGCAGCGGGCGCTGGGACAGCAGCGGGTGGCAAAACGAGGGCAGCCTGGACGACGATGCCTTCCGCCTGACGGTTGGCGTTGGCGACAGCTTCACGGACATCAGACTGCCGTTTGAAATGCTGGGCATCCTCGATCCGGCGTCCGCTTCACTGGGATTGCTGGCCGTGGCCGCGGAGGAGGAAGAAGCCTTGCGCCTGTGGTCAACCATGCCCACCCGCAATCCGCTGAATAGCGAGCGCGTGGTCAATTCGATTGCGGCCCAATCCGAGGAGCACACCTTCGCCCTGGCGCGCGCCTACTTCTGGAACACCCTGGGCAGCGGCCAGTGCCCCAACGGCCGCCTGGGCGATGACGCCGGCCCGACGGGCGGCCCCTTCGCCGACAGCGACCTCCAGTTGACGCTATCGGCTGACCCTGTGGGCACCACCTACAACTTCATGAACGACGACCTGGCCTGGCTGTGGACAGCGCTGTTCGGCTTCGAGAGCGTGCCGGTCGTGCCCAGCACCCTGTTCGACTTCCACGACACCGACCACCCGCCGCTGGGCCCTACGCAGACCGTTACCTTCACCATTGATTACGTGAATCAGGGCACCGAAACCGCAACGGGCGTGCAGGTGGCGCTGGAGTCGTGGTTCAGCCTGGCCCTCCCCGACGGCGATGCCACGCCGAACGGCCTTGGGCAGCGCCAGGTCGTTGGCCTGGGCGACGTCCCAGCCGGAGCATCGGGCAGTTACGTCGTGGTCGGCACAGTGGACGTGGCCGACCTGGGCCAGGAGCACTACGATCTGTGCCTGGAGACGTTCCCGCCAGTGCTGTGTGAGGCGGAGCTTGAATGGATCGCGCTGGACGCCTTCGTCTACGACGACCAGACCCCGCTCGACCCGGCTCATGGCCCCTGGTCCTCCGCGCCGCTGGAGTGGATGTGGAGCGACCACGAGGTTGACAGCGCGCCGCCCTACGCCGTCGGCATCGAAGCGCCCTCGAACGTGATCGGCGCCGGGCCAACCACAGTGCGGGGCCACGCCCACGATGAATCCGATGTTCCGCTCATCAACCTGGAAGTGCGCGACGGCGATATCCAGAGCATCCAGTGTCCAGACTCCAGCCCGCACGATGGACGCTGGCAATGCACCTGGGACCCGGAGGATACCGAGCATGGCGATACCTTCGACCTGCGGGCCCAGGCTGTGGACGAGTTCGGCCAGGCCAGCGATTGGTCGGCCTGGCTGACCATCATCGTGGACACTGACCCGCCGACGGTCACGGTGGAGCCGGGCGTGGATGGTCAGACCTTCGGTGTGGGGATACACACCCTGCGCGGTACGATCTCAGACAACCACGACATCGCCGCTGTGCAGGTATGTGTTGCCGAGGGCGAGTGCTCGACCGTGGACGTGCAGGCCACCAAGTTGACCGAGGGGCAGCACACCGAAGGGGTCTGGTCCTACAACCTACCGTCGCCAGACACACCCAACTCCGACGGGCTTCTGCAGACGCTGGACGTGTACGGCAGCGATAGCGCGGGCAACCGCTCCTCTGATCCCGTTACCGTGACCTATTGGCTGGACTTCGCACCGCCGGTCTTGAGTGTTACCAGCGTCGTCGAGCACATCGTCAGGGCATCGCCAGGGCCAGTTATGGCTGGCACGGTGTCGGACGGCAGCGCGTTCGACGTTTACGTGCGCGTGGAGCCGCCCTCTGGGGTGCGATATCGAGCGAAGGCCGCCGTGAGCGACGATGCCTGGGCATTCACGCCGTCTTGGATCGTGCCCGGCGACTATCGTGTGTGGGCACAGGCGGTGGATATCGCAGGCAACACCACAACGAGTGGGCCGTATCAGATCGAGGTCGGCAGTGTGCGTGTTTACTTGCCGCTGGTGCAGCGGCAAGCGGTATTCACATCTTCAAATTCAAGCCCGATGCACCAAGCACCGTGACGGACTTCCTCAACACAACTGCTGATAGTCTATGCTCAGGAAGCAAAATCATGGACATCCAAATTGATCGAAGATCGAATCGCGTTGTGGTGTACTGCGCGGGCCACCTGGACGCGGCCAGCGCACCCAAACTGGAAAAGATGGTGAGACCGTTGTTGTAACCGCGGGCAAAGGAAGAACGGCTGCCCGTCACCTTTAGCACTCGGTTGTTCTTCCCCTCGTTTGCCTCAGAAGTTTCTCAGTCCAACCTCCTCAGGAAATATCACCCTTATGATATTACGAAATTCGTAAGCTCCACCGAATCTAAAGTGGTAATTCGTCATGAATTTTGACAGTTCTGCGAAATTCGCATATAATACAGAAGGGCAGCCAAAGCTCCAGCTTGGCTCTCTTGCTTGGCGAAGATCCAAAAGGCATTCTTGACGCCTTCGCTGTGTTCACCACAAAACGACTACCGACTCAATTTCTGGTTGTCGCAGCCTGCAAGTAAATGGAAGGCGGGCTGGGAGCCGCCTTCATCCCGCTGTACGGCGGCGAGATCTGCGGCTACCTGGGCCTGCTCAATGGCTCAATGATCCTCTACCCCGAGCAGGTGATCCTCCAGCACGAGATATGCCAGTATGCGTACGACCTGCTGCACGGGTTCGAGTTCGACGAGGCGGACATGGCGCTGGACGTGATCGCGGCAGTGGGGCCGCGCAGCCACTTTTTGAAGCAGAAGCACACCCGCCAGCACATCCGCGACTTTCGACTGTCCAGGTTGCTGGGGCAGAAAGGCCCCGACGGCAACCTGCGCGATCCGCGCGACGTGGCGATAGAGGAGTTCAAGCGCATCAGCGAGAAGCACCATCCCAAGCCCCTGCCGAGAGAGGTGCTGGTTGAGCTGGACCACATCCTGGCGGCAGCCGAGCGCGAGGCGGATCGAATCGGGTAGGAGGCAGAGGCCCTTGGCGGAGGTCACAAGGCTACACCCTATCCGAGGTGCTCAGCGCCTTCGAGCATGCAGCCCAGCCTGGAGCACTAAAAGTATTGGTGGCGCGGGAGGCTTGATGGGTAGAATGAATACGCAAACTCGATATTCCGCCGTCCCCCTGGGGCCAGACCCGCCTCTGTGGGTTGCAGCAGGCAGCCGGGTGCACGTCGAGCTGGAGGCCGATGCCTGCCCCCTCTTCGGTGACCTGGACTGCGACTGCGACGTGGACGTGGCGGACGCCATGGCGGTGGCCAGCAGATGGCGCTGCCGCCGTCTCAAGGATGAATGCTATGATGACCGCTACGACCTCGACGGAGATGGCGACATTGACGTGGTGGACATCATGTTGGTGTCGGCTCGCTGGGGGGAGGTCTGCTCTCCGTAGTTGGGCACGGATCGTCAGTTATGTCGCTTTCTATGACCAATAAGACAAAAAGGTGAATCAAATGACGAAAGGTAACATTGAAATAACTCCATCGACAAAGGTCAATGATCTATTGGATGCATATCCAGAGCTCGAAGAAACACTAATCGGTATTGCACCACCGTTCAAGAAACTGAAGAATCCATTCTTGAGAAGATCAGTAGCCAAAGTTGCAACCATGAAACACATCTCGTCTGTCGGAAATGTCCCACTCAATGAATTGATCAATACACTCAGAGAGGCCGTGGGCCAGTCGGTGACTGCTGATTCCTATGAGGATGAAAACTACTTCTCAGATAGGCCAGATTGGTTTTCCCCTGACAAGATTTCGGTCTCAGTCAATGAAGATAAGCTAGAAGACAAGGACAAGATGACATTGGTGACTATTCTTCGAGAAGCGAAACATGTCAAGAGGGGCGAAATCATTGAGCTCATAACGACGTTCTTGCCAGCCCCAGGCATCGATACGTTGAAGGCCAAGGGCTATGCTGTCTGGACTGTGAAGAAAGAGGATGGCTCAATAAGATCATACTTTCTAAAGAATGCAGACTGCTAGCCTGCTGACAGGAATCGTGTCTACTTCGACAATGTCACATTTCGTTCGTAGTCAGCGACGAAGCGTTAGCGGAGTGGCGTTCGCCCCGCATTTGACGGCACTCCACTCCGTTTCGTGCCTGACTACGGACATCAGCTCATTCTTTTGGGCAAATCTGACATTGGGGTCTACACCCCGTACTCAAGGGAAATG
>CAYWWC010000202.1:3499-7559 GCA_964461615.1 uncultured Anaerolineae bacterium | reverse complement strand
TTTATGACTGCCGCCAAGCAGGCGATCAGGTAAGCTAATCAGCAGTGGGGATGCAAGCCATGGCAAGCAACACTGAATTTGTGATTATAACGATTAACGCGGGAGGTGCAAGGCGCGCCGTGAAAGACCGCTTAGACCTTGCACAGATTGCCTCTGACCTTTCTCAACTAATATCCTCAACGATCGGCCGGCCCGATATCATAGCGGTACAAGAATCGCACCGAGTATGGCATCCAAGACAAAGCACGCCTTTGGGAACGAGTCAGGCGATAGCCCAAAGACTTGACCCATCGTATCGTAGTTACTTCCTGGAGTATCTAGACAGCGATTCTCACGCCCACCCCAACAAGTGGGATCAACCATTGTTTAGTGGATTCAATCGAGTCCAGCAAGGTAACGCTGTCATCATAAGCAAGAGTCTCACACAATGGCCATGGGGTTCGCCGCCGGCAGGTTATCCAGGGAAACTTGCCCCCATCAGCACACAGATTAGCAGAGCTGCGTTATACAGCACAGGGAATCGAGACACGGAGCCTCGTAACCTCGTAGTTGTGCCATTGTCACTTGGACAAAGGGCTTCCCTTTACTTTATGGCCACCCATCTCACTACACTAAAGAGGGAAGATAGGCATGATAGCAGAAATCCAGAGTCCCAGAGGGCATCGAATGTCAGGCTGGCGCAAGTTCACGAGATCTTACGAATCGTGGACGAACTCAGGAAAGCCGAACGCGATAATGAACAGAAACCTGTTCCAATAATTCTCGCAGGAGATTTCAATGCTAAGCCAGGCTCCCCAGAACTTGTTGCCTTAGAACAGACATTTCTGCGATTCCCCCCTCGTTGGCGTGACGAGTCAATCCAGCGCGGATTGGTGTGGACACACGTAGGCCACAAGATTCACGTAGATCACATACTATACAATGACCCTGACGGATTATTGACTCCGGTAGATTGTTTTGTTCCGGACCCAATCCAGGTGGGAAATATCACCGATCATCTCCCGGTGATCGCCAAATTCAAGATCCAGCAGGAGGAGGAGTGATGAACAACGTGAGCAACGATAGAGAACTTGAGCGCATTCAGGCCTGGCTCAAACAAGATGAATTGCAGCGATCTCGAATGGGACCAATGTTCGTCAAACTTCTCAGAATTCTGACTGAGGCCGAATCGCCAGAAGCTTGGGACCCGGCGATAAGTGCGACTCATCACTTTCTTGATGTAGTCGAACGTGACCTGGCCCACGACCTGCAATGGGCACATGCAGAATCGGCAAAACTGTTCAGTATGCTGCTAACTGTTCTTGCAGAAGCGGGACAGTACCGGCACGAGACTTTTAGCGGAGATATGGAACGCCGCAATTTGTTAGACGAGGAACTACTGCCACAGATGGGACAGTTGAGGGAGCACGCCATTTCTGTCGCCAAACAATACTTACGCCAACCTGTGTTCTCTTCTTTGAAACTCTACATCGAAGCGGAGATTTTCCCGTTGCTAGAGAGCATGGGCGACACGTCAGGTAAGAATTCGCGACTGGCCCGAGACCGATACATGCCGTTTCGTGTCATTCAGGCAGGCAATGTGATGGAGCGTCTGTATAGCCTCCGCCACCGAACTACTGACCCGCGCCTGGTTGGAGGCGAAGGCACACCGGGGCTTCTCCGCGAGATCTACAACCGCAAGTATGCGAGATTTGGCACCTCAGGAGTCAGAGGACGCTGGGGGCTGGACTTTACCGAGACCCGTGCCAAGCGTGTGGTGCAGGCCATCTGCGACTTCTTGAAAGCCTCTGCTGTCCCTGCCTACGTCGGAGCGGAAGACCTTCAAGGCAAGCGGGTGGTCATTGGATACGACAGCAGAAAGAACGCCCGACTTGTAGCCGAATGGGCTGCTCAGGTATGCCTGGCCAACGGTTTCAAGGTTGATCTGTCCAGCCGAGACACACCAACTCCTGCACTGGTGTATTATTTGACAGATTACCTGGACCAGGACGAGGTCGCGGGCCTGATCAACTGCACGGCCAGTCACAACCCTCCGGAGTGGCAGGGGACCAAATTCAACCCTCGTCAGGGATATCCGGCCTCAACCAGTCTGACGGACTTCATCGCCGCGCGAGCCAATCAACACCAGCTCTTAGACGGGTGTGCACCTGTCGCGGATTTAGCCGAAGCAGAGGAACGCGGCGACCTGCGCAGCTTTGATCCCATTGTCAACTATACTGACTGGGTGCTGGATAGTGGGGATGGTAACCAGCGAATCTCGATTGATCCTGATAGGATTCGTCGGCACTTTCAAGATGGGCTGGTAGTTGTTGATGAGATGCATGGTACTAGTCGCGGCTACTTGACGCGACTTCTGGGTGAGATCGGAGTTCGCTATAAAGTCATCCATGCCGAACGGGATTCTAATCTCCCTGGCTTGGACTACGCTAACCCTGAGGAACCCTTTATCAACACCCTGAAGGCCAAAGTGCGAGAGTTGGACGATGCGCTATTGGGACTAGGTATGGACACGGACGCCGACCGCTTTGGCGTCGTGGACGCAGACGGGACCTATTATCGCCCCAACCAAGTCTTGCCGATGCTGATCAGATACCTGGGCATTGACCGTAAGTTAACTGGTCGCGTGATCGCCACCCAAACTGGATCGCCGCTGATCGAGAAGCTGGCCGGAATGATCCCGAACAGTGAGCGGAACCAACCAGAACGGGGTGTTGTGCCGGCTTTCATCGAACATCCATTTTATCAACGACGGGTGGGCGAGCGTGAAGACCGGGTGTATCAACACACCTTTATGGTCCCAGTAGGCATCAAATACATCGAGGAACAGCGACGCACAGACCGTGGGTATAGGTTTCTCAAAGAGCTGCCTGAGGGCTGGCGCGACGCCATTCTGATCGGCGGCGAAGAAAGCTCGGGGCTGACGACCAGAGGGCACGTAACAGACAAGGATGGCGTGTGGGCCAATCTGGTGATCATGGACATGGTCGCATACTACGGGAAGCCGCTCAAACAGATCTGGGAAGACACAGCGGCGGTTGCAGGTTGGACATCCTTTGGGGGACTGGAGCTGAGTGACACCCCTTCCAACGCTGGGCGAGCAGACGTTGATGCAGTGCTAGAGGCGAAAGAAGAGCTCATCAACGACTTTCTTGATCGGTTCAAGGGAAGAGCAGTTGGTGAAGGCGTCTTTGCGGATCTGCAGGTCGTGTATGCCGCTGGGATCAGGTATGATTTTGCCGAGCTCCAACTGCGCGACACTGAAGGCGACGACCAACACTACCTACGAGTCCGTGCGTCAGGGACAGAACCTATCAACAGGATCTACATTGAGAGCAGCAATCCAGAGATCGCCAGGCGATTGATGGAGACAGCATTGGGACGATTGGAGGAACTATCGGCCGCTGAGATCCAGAAAGCTCCCTCAGAGTGGCGACTGGCTGACATTCTCTCAGCCACTCAACCAACTTCCACTTTGGTCAAGACAGCAAAGCTGGTTATTGATTCTCATGACGGCTGGAGTCGCCAGAGTATCACCTCGAAACTGGAACGAATCCTGCCTACAGTAGAGCGGCGGAACCAACATGCAATACGGGCCTGGATTGCGGCATTGGCAACGGATTGATAGCGGATAAACGGATGAAATTGATTGACACCCACGCTCACCTCGATTCCCGCCGGTTCAGAAGCGATCGAGAGCGCGTCATAGAACGAGCAACCACCACCGGGGTAAAGGCCATCATCAACGTTGGAGCGAGCTTGGCTTCCAGCCAGGCGGCGGTGGCTCTGGCCGAGGCGTACCCCCAGATCTACGCGGCGGTGGGAGTGCACCCTCACGACGCCAAAACCCTGACGGGTGATATGTTGAAAGAACTGAGAGCTTTGGCTCTCCATCCCAAAGTAGTCGCCATCGGCGAAATAGGGCTCGATTTCTTTCGCGATCTGTCGCCCCGCGATAAGCAGCGCCAGGCCTTCAAACAGCAGTTGGCTCTGGCAAGCGAAATCGGAAAGCCGGTTATCATCCATGATCGCGACGCCCACTCAGAAATCATGGCCATTCTGC
>CAYWWC010000202.1:0-3399 GCA_964461615.1 uncultured Anaerolineae bacterium | reverse complement strand
CATGTGGGACAGCGCAGCGACGGTTCTGACCGGAGATTACCTCTTCGCCCGGGCGGCGTCTTTTGCCGCCGAGACCGAGAGCGTGCGCGTAATCTCCATCTTCGCCCAAACCTTGATGACCATCTGCAGTGGCGAGTTGAATCAAATCTTTGGTATTGACGGGAGACAGCCAACGGCTAACGCGGCTATCGCTAAGGAGTATTACTATCAACGCATCTACAGTAAGACCGCCTCTCTCTTCGCCGCATCAGCGGAAGCGGGGGGGCTCCTGGGCGACGCACCGGAGCCGGAAGCGCAAGCTCTGCGCGATTATGGCTACAATCTGGGAATGGCCTTTCAGATCGTGGATGACATCCTCGACTTCGCAGGCAACGAGGATGATCTAGGCAAGCCCGTCGGCAGCGACCTGCGCCAGGGGATCATCACCCTGCCCACCATCTGTTTCCTTCAGGCACATCCAGAGGATGGGACAGTAGCCAGGGTGCTGAGAAGCCGAGGTGAGGGGGACGACGAGGTTAGGGCCGCAGTGGAGATGATCAAAGAGTCGGGGGCCATCGAATCATCCACAGCCGAAGCCCAGAGGTTCGTTGCCAGAAGCCGAGATGCGCTCTCCATTCTGCCCCCCAACGACTATCGCCAGGCCATGCTCGATTTAGCCGATTTTGTGGTCGAGCGGCGAAAGTGAGGGTCACCCCAGATACCCACTTTGTGATAGATGCCTATGACGCGGCGGCCTAGGAGCCGCCGTCTTGATATTGGAAATTGGATATTGGAGATTGGAAACGATCTGTCCATTGTAATCGTCAATTGGAACGTACGAGAGCTCCTGAAGCGTTGTCTCCATTCCATCATGTCCAGCCTCCAACTTCCAACTTCCAACCTCCAGACCGAGGTCATCGTGGTTGATAACGCTTCTTCTGACGATAGCGTGGCGATGATCGAAGAAGAGTTTCCCCAGGTGCGACTCATTGCCAACAGCGAGAACGAGGGCTTCACCGTGGGCAACAATCAGGGCATCGCCGCCAGCCGAGGGCAATACATCCTCCTGTTGAACCCAGACACCGAGGTCGTTGGCAACGCGCTGACGACAATGGTCGAGTACCTGGATGATCACCCTCGGGTGGGGGCGCTGGGACCGCAACTCCTGAACCCCGACGGCAGCATCCAATCCTCGCGGCGCCGCTTCCCCACCCTGGCTACCGCTTTCCTAGAAAGCACCATCCTACAACAGTGGTTCCCCCACAACCGCGTCACCAGACACTACTACACCACAGACCGCCCAAATGATGAAATACAAGAGGTGGATTGGGTCACTGGGGCCTGCCTGCTGGCGCGCCGAGAGGCCATCGAAGAAGTGGGGCCATTGGACGAGGGTTTCTTCATGTACTCCGAGGAGTTGGATTGGTGCCGCCGAGCAAAGGAACGAGGTTGGAAAGTGGTCTACCTGCCCACAGCCAGAGTGATCCACCACGGAGGACAGTCGAGTGAGCAAGTCAAATCCTTTCAGCACGCCCAATTCCAGCGCAGCAAGATCCGTTATTTCCGCAAGCATCATGGCCCGTGGCAAGCAGAGGTATTGCGGCTATTCATCCTGGCCACCTATCTCTACCAACTGATTGCAGAAGCCCTCAAGTGGCTGGTGGGGCATAAGCGCCCTCTGAGAGCGAAGAGGGTAAAGGCGTATTGGGAAGTACTAGAATCGAGGCTAGTTCAAAGCGAGGTTTTCCGCCGATGAACGAGCGAGAGTTCATGAACAAGGTCACCAACAGTCAAGAAGACTTTCTGCAGGATTTCCTGGACCTTTTGGAGGAGCGGGACGTGCCGTGTTGCGTCATCGGTGGCCTGGCCGTTAACGCCTACGCTGAACCGATCGTCAGTCTGGACCTGGACTTGGTGGTCATCTCCGAGCAGATGGACAAACTGGTGGAAATTCTGGGGCAGCGTTTCACACTCCACAGGTTTCCCCACAGCATCAACGTGTCAAGCTCCTCCTCGGACTTGCGAATTCAACTTCAAACCGATCCCAGATATCAGGACTTCATTGCCCGAGCCTCACGGCGAATGGTGCTGGGATATGAGGTCTCGGTCGCAGCTCTGGAGGATGTGCTTCAAGGCAAGGTCTGGGCCTTCTCCGACTCGACCCGGCGATCCAGCAAGCGCCAGAAGGACTTAGCAGACATTATGCGCCTGGTTGAAACACACCCGCACCTGATCGGCCTGCTACCCGAGCCCCTGCGCGAGCAGATCCATTGTCTTCTAGGCAAATGAGCAAAGCGGAGTAGGCTGAGATCTTGGAGAATGAAGTGATGAGACCCTGTCAATGGTGGGTTGTTGTCCTTCTGATCGCGTTGGTGGGCATCGTCAGTTCGATGTACCTCGTCACAGCCTTCACCACGGCCGACGGACGCCCGGTGGCGCCTCTGGACGACGCGTACATCACCTATCAATACGCCCGTCAGATTGCGCGGGGCTATCCTTACCAGTACAACGATGGAGATCCTCCGACGACAGGGATGACCAGCCCGCTGTTCGGATTCTTGCTTGCGGGGGCTTACCTCTTGGGCTTCACTGGCGAGCGGCTGGTAGGTTTGTCTGTGGGGATGGGTGTGATCTGGCTGGGGTTGGCTGCTTGGCTGACTTATCGGCTGACCTCCCGCCTGACGGGCGACCGGGGTTCTGGTCAGATTTGGCCGTTGGCTGCGGCAATTCTCGTGATCCTCACCGGTTCGGTGCAATGGGGATGTTTCAACGGTATGGAGACGGGCTTCTTCACCACGCTAACATTGGCAGCACTTGACGCGTTTCTGGCCGAGCGAACGGGCCTGTGCGCGCTGTGGCTGGGGCTAGCAGGGCTCACCCGGCCCGAGGGCCTGATTCTTGCAGGATTGATCTGGGCGGCGACGCTTGCGAAAGGCGTCCATGACTCCCGCGCCGTTCGTTGGAACCGGTTGGGCCTTCTTTCAGCGGCGGTCGCAGTGGCACTCGTGCCTCTTCTCGTCAACTGGGCGCTCACTGGCACGACCGCAGCAACAGGCCTCCAGGCCAAGTCCTGGTGGTTCGACGTTCCCCACTACCCGGAAGAAATCGTCCGCTCCATCTTGCTTTCCTACCGGCGGATTATTCTCCTTCGCTTCCTGGGGTGGGAATCCCCTGCACGCTGGTTCGTGCCGCCCGGGCTTTTCTTGTTCTCTTTCCTGGGATGGGTCAACCTGAGGATGCGACGCCGCTGGACGACGCTATCCGTGACGCTCTTGTGGTTCCTGCTGGGCACATTGTCCACCGCCACGCTGATCACGGCCACCTGGCACCTGGGGCGTTACCAGATCCCGTTCGTGCCGCTGGTGAGGGGATTCCAGAATTTAAAACCTCCCGGAAACGTGGTATAGTATAGTCATCCGC
>CAYWWC010000201.1:0-7563 GCA_964461615.1 uncultured Anaerolineae bacterium | reverse complement strand
ACTCCGCTAACGCTTCGTCGCTGACTACGAACGAAATGTGACATTGTCGAACTACCTTGAAAGCTCTGAAACTGCCCGCCGATTCCACCCGTATAGCAGGATGGACGATGCCGCCACAAAAGGCCCAACGAGCAGGAACGTCGCCGACAGAGTAGTTCTTTCGGCGATCAACCCCAGAACGGGAGGGAGGACCGTAGTTGTGGCGGCCCATGCCATATTGAGCAGCGCGAAAGCCAGGGCACGGCTATCTTGATCGGTATTTTCAGCGATCAGAGTGAACATCCCGGGGTTGCGTATTCGGTCTGCGCCATTTCCAAGACACCCAACCAGCGCCAGGATCGGAGCTGTGGTCAAGAAAGGAGTCAACGTCAGAGCCAAGCCCCCGATGGCCACGCCTGACAGCGTAGTTACGACCACTCCCAGACGGCTGGACAGAAAGGCAAACCCGAATTGCGCCACTGTCGTAGCGCCTGCCCTGAGCGTGGTCAGTAAACCTATGACCTCCGTGGAGAACCCCAGGCGGGTCAAGTATGCCACGTAGAAGGAGCGTCCCACTGCCGCCCAACTCGCCGTTCCCAACATCATGACCAAAACAGCCGTGCGCATAAGGCGATTTCCCCGAACTAGCGCAAGGGCGCCGCGATGGGACAGAGAGAGCCGTTTGAGAAAGGCGCCCCGTTCCGTCGTCGGGAGTTTCGTGCCTGGCAGTTTATAGGAGAGAACCAGACCCAGCATCCCTAGCAAAACGACCAGCATGAAGGCTGGTTGGAAGCCCACAAGCCGGGCGACAAGACCGCCGAGGACTGGCCCGACGACCATGCCCAGGCCCATCAAGCCGCTGCCCCAGCTCATGATTTCGGCATGTCTGCCCTGCGGCGTGACACCGGTCAGATACGCCATGGCGGCAACCCACAGACAAAGGTCTGCCATTCCTACCAGCACCTGCCCCCCTACCAGCCACAGAAACGGAGGAGCTAACAGATTCAATACGCCAACCCCGATCCAGAAAGCAAAAGCCACCAGGATCATGGGACGCCGCCCCAGATAGTCGGACAAGACACTGCTGACGATAGACAGTAGAATCCCCGCCACGCCGAAAGCCCCGGTAATGACCCCCAGGACAACCTCTGAGGCTCCGAGGCTCAGTGAGTACAAAGGCACGACGAGCTGGGTCATCCCAATTAGCAAGAAGTGGAGAAACAGGATCGCCAAGATCAGTGCGCTGCCGATACCTGGGGAGAGCCGGTGGTTCGACGTGGGGCCGACCGGTTTGCGCCGTGGCGCTTCATTAGTCATTGCCCGGCCGCCCGGTCGGTGTCGCTGGTTTACACATGCCCATAGTAGTCCCGGTGGACCGCCACGGAGTAGGCATAATCCAGCAGCGTGCCCCAACTGAAGATCGGGATGTCAATCTCGCGCTGGATGGCGCGGGCGAAAGGTTGCATGCCGGTACATTCCAGCATCATGGCCCCCATGTTGGGATGCTCCCGATAGAAGTCAACAGCGACCGGCACAAACTCCTTTTCCGCTTTGTCATAGCGGGCCCCTGGCGGGTCGGCTCGCTTGGACGCGATCCACAGTTGTTCGAACTCGGGGCAGCGGCCATCGTCCTCAGCGCCCTCCACGATGTAGTTGCTGCCGGGCTGGATGCCGACAGCCCTCAAGTGTGCTTCTGTCATGAACGCTTTCTCCGCCACCAGGATGCCCACCACCTTGTCCGGGCCGATGAGCTGTTGGGCAAAGGGGACCTGGAGCAAACTGGACATGAACACCGGCACGTCTACATAGCCCGCGATGTCCTTTTGAAAGTAGGCAAAGTAACCACACTCGGCGGCTATGGCCCGGCAGCCCATATTCTCCAGCTTCTTGGCTGCCCGCTTGATCGGCTCCAAACAAGGTGACTTGTCCTCTTCATTGACCAAAGCCCAGATATCCACCCCCTCGGCGATCTCGTACTGGATGGGAAAGGGGAAAGCGCTGGCGTTGCGCACGTCGCCGGGGAAGCCGGGGTAGACATCGTCCAAAATGATGATACCCAGGCCCATCCCATAACAGCGGTGTTCCTTGCGGGCCCTGATGTAGTTGATGCCCAAGTCTCGGTTGCGGTACATTGGATCGCCTCCTTACTGAACTGGAGGTTGGAAGGTCCGCCCATCCAACCTCCAAAGCCTGACCTCCAACGTCCAAGCTATTGATCGCTGACGACCTCATCTATTCTCTCTACCACATCCGCTGGCAGTGGTTCTGCACGATGGTTCTCGATGATCTCGCGCACCCTTTGATTGGCCCGTTGCTGCAGCGTGGTCTCCCCCTCGGCAGCCCAGCGGTGATGGGCGAACCGGTCGGACACAGTTGGGGCCCAATCTTCGCGAACGTGGCGCAGGGTGTGATCCGCCTCCAAAAAGTGACCGTCTGGGCCGACCTCGTGGATGAGGTCCAGAGCCAGGGTCTCCTCGTTGATCTCCAGCTTGCGCAGGTAGCGCCTGAGCCAGCCGATGATCTCATCGCACAAGACCACCAGCCCCAGCGAGCCGGTCATGGCGCAGTCCAGGTAGCCGACATCGTGGATCAAGTTGGCTCCGCCGACGGCGTTGGCAAACAGAGTCAGGGCCGCTTCAGCGGCGGCCTGGGCGTCGAACACCTTGGCGTCGCTGCAGCCCGCCGTGCCAAAGATGGGTATCCCGTGGCGATGCGCCAGGGCCCAGCCGAAGGGACCTCCATCGGGGGCAGTATATGAACCGACCATCGTGCGCATGTCCATCGTGCCGCCGCCGGGGCCGCTACGAATGAACGGAGAGCCCTCGCGTTTGAGCTGCGACAGCACCAGCCCGGCCAGTTGACCGGCGTTGCCCAGGGCCAGGGCCCCGGCTACGGTCATGGGCGCGGTGATGCCACGACTCTTGCCCGGCGCGTAGATGGTAGGCAGATTCCGCTCGGCGGCGTAGAGCAGCCTTTGCACGCTTTCTTCGTTGTGCCGAAAAGCCGAAGTGGTATTGACATAGTTGACGATGAACGGATAGTGCTGGAGTGATTCTATCCCTCCGGCCACAGCGGAGGCCATCTCCACAGCGTAGATTGTGCTGGCCGCATTGATGCCCACAAACACGATGGGTTTGGTGCTCTCTCGCAGCATGATGGCCATCTGGTGGCGCTCGTAGGTTTCCTCGGGCACATCGGACGGCATGAACATGGACATCACGAAATCCAGGTTGGGCAAAGCATCCACCAAACGTACGCCCCGGACAACGTCGTCCAACACAGCCTTCCGGCGTTCTCCGGTGTGCAGATCGTAGATGTACATGCAGTCAGAGCCGACGCCGAAATAGCTGCGATAGCCACCCAGCGACATGGCCCGCTGGCCGTGGCGATTGTAGATCGGGATGTTCTTGGGCACGGTACGCAGCGCCCACTCCACCAGGTGATGTGGGATGCGCACCAGATTACCATCGGAGATGCTGATCCCGGCTTTCGTGAACAGACCGAGCGCCTCTTGCTCATAGAAGCGCATCCCCGTTCGGGCCATGATCTCCAGGCTGGCCTCGTGCAACAAGGTGATCTGGTCCTCGGTCAAACTGCGGAACTGAACCGCTCGGTGCTGACTGAAATGATCATATCGCTTTTCCATCAATCACTCCTCAATGCTTTGCTATGCCACGAACCGTATGCCAGCCAGCGCTCTTTCGGCCTCTTTGGCAATCTCGTTGATTTTCCGACTAACATCCTCCGGCAGCGGATCGGGCTGGTGTGTTTCGAGGATATCAAGAGCCTTCTGAGTCACAACCTGTTCGTAGGTCTTGCCCCCTTTCTCCGCCCACGCCCTCGGGCTGTCGCGGTTCAAGAGCTTGGGCTGCCAGATCTCCTGCTGGAAGTGGGTCTTGGTGTGCATCACGGTCAGGAAATTGCCGCCCGGCCCAACCTCGCGAATCGCATCAAGGGCCATTTTCTCCCGATTCATATCAAAGCCTCGGATGACGCGCTTTACGTAGCTGATGATCTCGTTGCACATGACGATTGAGGCGGGATTGCCAAGCAACCCCTGCCCCAGGTAGCCAACGTCGTGAATCAGGTTGGCCCCATCCAGAGCAGACATCAGGGTCCCGAAGGCGTGCTCCATGGCCGCCTGCGCGTCAAGACAGTGGGCGTCACTGCCAACGGTTGACCACATGGGAATCCCGTAATAGTGATAAATGTCGGCGAAGGCCGAATTGGTCAACCGAAGATCGGGGGCACCGTATGAAAAGGTACCGGTTTTCATATCCAAGGGAATCGCCCCAAAGCCAGAGATGATGGGCGATCCCTTGCCTTTGAGCTGGTGCAGAACGATTCCGCTCAGGGCCTCGGCGTTGGCCTGCACGATGCCGCCCGCCAAGGTCACCGGAATACTGGCCCCAAGAATATCGCCGGGGGGATAGCAGATAGGGATACCCTTTTCGGCACAAAGGAGGACCTTGCGCACCGCACTGTGCGAGTGCGTCAGTGGAGCCGTAGGCTCGGAGTAATGGATGAGAAAAGGCTTCTCTCTCAGCGCCTCCTCTCCACCAGCAACGACTGAGGCCATCTCAATGATGACCGCCAGGTCCTCTTGCCCGGCCGCGGTGAAGAAGAATGGCTTGATCGAGTTCTGCATCATAGTTTTGGCACACTCGACGTACATCGAGTTGGTCGGGACATCGCTCGGCAGGGCGAAGGAGGCGATGAAATCAACCTCCTCGCAGTAGTCCGCGACTTTAGCCGCATTAGCCAC
Source organism: uncultured Anaerolineae bacterium (assembly GCA_964461615.1). Classification (GTDB taxonomy): domain Bacteria; phylum Chloroflexota; class Anaerolineae; order VGOG01; family VGOG01; genus CAZVCJ01. The sequence goes on along the minus strand of CAYWWC010000201.1, from coordinate 2,819 downwards.
GTCCTGCCGCAGAGAACGGCGGGTCTCGCCCGTCCGCAGATCAACCGTGCTGATCAGATCCGTGCCCAGCCCAAAGTGGATATTGCGCCCCTCCAGGCGCATCGCTTCTTTCCCCAATCTGTTGTACATGGTGATACGGGAGGGGGCGCTATGGATCGCTTCCTCCACCAGCCAATTGGGGATCTGAACTGTAGGCGCAGCGGCGTCGCCCCCCTTCACCCGGCATCCGGCGTCTCTCAGAAGTTGAACCCCTTCCTCGTGAGACACTCGAACGCCGATGGTGTCCAATACCTCCAGACTGGCTCGATGAATCTCTTTGATCTGCTCCTCTGTCAGGAGCCTGTAACTGGGTACACATTGAGTTTTGAAACCACTGTCCATGATGTCTACCTCCTTGAATTTGCGTTTTGAATCTGCCCCATCGGCTTGTTAGCAAGCCTAGCCAGCACGCCACAGCTCTTGCACAGCCAAGGTCTCCACAAGACTCTCCACTGAGCCGAAAAGAGAGTACGCTGTGATGTTGAACTGATCGAGCTCGGACCGAGCAGTGCTGCTCTCGCTGGACGGAATTGTGATCTTCCAGAGAAGACCCTGCGATAGGTCACTTCCGGATAGGGCCGCCTCGTGGCTGCTGAAGTACAAGACCCCGTCTCTACGCTCGGTGCAGACCGTGTACTCAGACTGCTGGAGAAAGTGCCGTGGATGGCTACGGATATATGGCACGACGCCGTCTACCATGGGAGGGTCTTGCCAGGTGCTTTTCGCGAGACCAACGAACTTGAGATACGCATATACAGCGACGCGTTCCGGGGTGAGATTGGGCCGCTCGAAGGCAAAATGAGCGGCCACAAAGGGTGACTTGGTCCAGTCGAGCAGCGGAGATGGAAAACCAAGGTGGCGCAAGTAAACGAGAAAGTCAAGTGAAGGTAAGAGACCTGGGTAGAAAAGCCGGCTTTTGAGGTCTGCCTGGATGTCAGTAAGTTTATCCATGGTCCACGTGCGCCCGGTAAAGGTTTCAACCTGTGACCGGATAGCTCTCACGGAGTTGTAGTACTTAAGTACGCTTAGCGCCGGCACCAGGTAACGCTCCAGGGTCGTGGTGAGATGCCAACGCGCGTCTGCTTGCCCGCGGAATAGAAGCGGCGAGACGAGTTCTCCGTGCTTTGCTTTGAGTGAGGCCCACTCACGCTCGAGTTCATCAAGTGTTGACTTGAACTCCGTCCAACTCGAAAGGTGACGACATTCCATAGAAATCACCAAGCTTTCTAACTATTGCTAACTTTGCTCAGCAGTGAGTCCAACCCTTCGCCAGGCTCAGGACGCCGCTTCGTTGGCGCGACATCTCACGACATGCCGCAGGCTCACTTCCCGGTCAGCTCCTCTTCGCCTCGTCGTCTCAGCTTCTCAAGAGCAGCCACTGTCTCGTCAGGCAAAGGCGGAGCTTCGTGGTTCTCAACGATCTCTCTGACCCTCTCCCGAACCCGCTGGGCCATATCCTTGGCGCCGTCCGCTTCCCAGACATCGTAGCGCTGGCGGGTGAGGAGCTTCGGCGACCACAGTTCCTGTCGGAAGTGGCGGAGGGTATGCTTTTCCTCAAGGTAGTGCCCCCCAGGGCCGACCTGTTCAATGACGCCGCGGGCCAGGGTTTCGGCGTTGACTTCGATGCCCCGGATGAATCGCTTGGCCATGCCGATCACTTCGTCGCCCAGGACGAGCATCTCCGCTGAGCAAACCATGGCCATGTCAATGTAGCCCACATCGTGGATCAGGTTCAGGCCAGCCAGACCCTGTGCCAGAATGGAGAAGGCACTCTCAATCCCGGCCTGGGCGTCCAGGGTCTTGGCATCGGTAGAACCGGCCAGTCCCCAGGTGGGCAATCCGAAGGACTGAGCCACCTCGGCCTGAGCAGCCAGCCCTAGACTCATCTCGGGTGCGGCTACGCTCATATTGCCTGTGGCCATGTCGAACACGCCCACGTTGCCGCCGAGGAAGCAGGGCGCACCGGGCCGCCGGAGCTGGATCAGAACTAAACACATCAGCCCCTCGGCGACAAGCTGAGCCACCGTCCCGGCCAGCGTCACCGGGCCGGTCGCGCCGGGCTGCACGGTTGGGCCGGGAATCTGAGGCATGGCCAGATCGGCGGCGATGAACATGCGGTCAACCACCTCAGCCGGCATGACCAGCGGTGAGATGGGCTCGGGATAGGCCAGCACGAAAGGCCGCTCCCTGAGATTGTCCAGCCCTCCGGCCACTTCGGCGGCCATTTCGTAGACCAACTCAACGCCCCGGGGCGAGTAACCTATGAAGACGATGGGCTTGACCGTGTTGGTCACCACTGCCTCGAACTCGTACACGTCGGCGGCCAAGGCCGGCACGTCCTGGGAGGATCCCATGGGCATGACCCAGTCAATGTTCGGCAGGGCATCGGCTACCCTGGCCCCCAGGGCGATGTCTGCCACTCGCGTCTCGCGGATCTCGCCGGTGAGCGCGTCCCTGGTGTTAGGGCTGGCGGTCGAGGTGCCGTAATAGCTCTTGCGCCCCTCAACCTCCATTGCCCTGTTGCCGTCCCGATCGTAAATCGTGAAGCCTTTCGGCGCGGTACGGATACATTCCTCGACGATGTAGCGAGGAACTCTGACCCGATCCTCCTTGACTATCGCGCCGGCCTTCTTGAGGAGCTTCACTGCCCCCTCGTGGAGAACGTTGCAGCCCGTCTTCTCCAGAACGTCAAAGGCGGCCTGTTTGATCTCCCATACCTGATCGTCGCTCAGGACTCGGAAAAACGCCGATCTGTTTTCGACAAAGGATGATTGAATCAT
>CAYWWC010000200.1:0-7632 GCA_964461615.1 uncultured Anaerolineae bacterium | reverse complement strand
GGGACCGCGAGAAAGCGACCCAACCGCAGGTGGTGGTGTTCATTGACGAGCTAGCAGATCTGATGATGGTGGGGGGCAAGGAGATGGAACACACGTTGACCCGCCTTCTTCAGCGCGGGAGGGGGGCAGGCATCCACATCGTGGCTTGCGTCCAGAAGCCCACTGTGGCCATCATCGGCTCGCTGGTCAAGTCCAACTTCCCGGTGCGCATCGTGGGCAGTGTGGCCAGTCCAGAGGATGCCAAGGTGGCCTCAGGGCTGGCGGGGACTGGGGCGGAGAGGCTGCTGGGGCGGGGGGACTTCCTGGTGGTAGCCCAGGGGCAGGTGATGCGCTTGCAGGCCGCCTACGTATCCAGTCAGGAGATCCAGGAGCTGACGGCCCGTCTCAGGGAGGGAGGGCGCCAGAGTCGGCGGTGGCTGGAGGAGGCTACCGGGACGGATGGGCGGGCGATGCCCTTGAAGCGCCTGGCCGCCAGGCTGAAGCTGGTGAAGTGAACGCCCTTCCCCTGCGAGGGGGAGGGTTGGGGTGAGGGTGGAAGTTCCTAACTAATCTACCCTCCCCGTCCCCTCCCTGAGAGGGAGGGGTGAAAGGATTCGGATGAAGAAAGCAGCAATCGTAGCGCTCATTGCCTTTGCCGTGACTCTGGCCGTCATCATCGGCCAGCGGATGTCCACCGATGCCATGGCGGTGGTGGTTGGGGTAGCGTGCGGGGTGCTGGCCTCGATACCCACCAGCTTGCTGATCCTGGCCGTGAGCGGCAGGCGCGGGGAGCGAGAAGTGCGACAGCAGCGGAGAGACTACCCACCGGTGGTCATCGTCAACCCAGGGAGCAACCAGCCTCGCTATCTCCAGCCGCCTTTCCAGGCTCCGCCGATGCAAGCGCAGGAGCGCCAGTTCAGGGTCATCGGCGATGAGGACGCCCTGTACTGACAAGATTCTCCCCCATCATTTCTGGCTAGGAGTTGCGGACCCCTCGCAGAAGAAGCAGTAACCACTCAAGTCAGGCTCAGGGTGCTAGTCGGGAGAGCCAAGAGCTGGAGATAGAGACAGTGCCGACAGAGTCGTCGTGCGCTGTCTCTATTCTTTGGTCCCTACTAGGTACACAGCCGTCCAGGGCCGATAGCGGCTGAAGAGCTTCTCCCTGGAAATCACCTCGTCGCCCTCTTTGATGATTCGGTAAATGGTGACATCAACTCCATCGCGGGCCCACTCGACTTGCTTGGTCGTCCCCTGGGGCAGCGTGGGGTCGTCTTCGTATACGGGCGGCTCATGGGGTACCACGTTATCCTCGAAAGGCCCTTCCATCTCCACGGTGCGCCCGGTCTCGGTGCTGTAGAAGCGAAAGGTCAGCGTTCCTGTTTGTGGATTGATCTCGGTTTCGATGAGAAGATAATAAGAGGTATCGTTCAGGAACTTGAGATCGACCCACGGCGAATAGACGGTAGCGTCCAGCCCTACGGGGGGCTCGTACCAACTCACCCGGAAGCCATGGGCCGAGCGCTCAAGAATGGGGAATGCACCCCAGAAGGCGGCTCGGAAGGCGGTGGTGGATACCTGGCAGACGCCACCGCCGATACCCACCCTGGTACGATCCCCAAGGATAATCAAGGATTCCTCGTATCCAGCCTCAGCACTAACCTCACCCAGGTGTTCGTTGAAAGAGAAGGTCTGTCCTGGAGGGATGACCAGGCCGTGGAACTTAGAAGCGGAAACCTGGATGTTTTGTATCCGGCCCGCTGACGAACCCTTGAAGTGAGTGACACCCTCGCTGACCAGCTCCAGGATTCCCAGGTTAGGCCCATCGTCATCAGCCACCTGAGGCCTGACGGCCAAGATGGGCAGGGTGATCTCCCGGTCAGCGGTGGTCACGTGGGCGTTGATAAGTCGCATCGTCTCAGTGATGTCTAGGGCCCGCCCCTCTTGGCTATCGAAGGTGGGAGTCAGGCTGCCTGTCGTCTCATCAAAGTCGAAGCGGGCATTTTGGGGAGACCGTTCAATCTGACCGGCCAGGCCCTCAACATACGCCTCCAGCTTCTCCTGATCCAGTTCAACTTCCAACTTTGCTGCGCTATCGTCCTCTTTGACCTGGCGGATAATCAACATATCGGAGATGCTCTCCTGGCCTAGAGTCCAGGATTCCAGAGCCCCCACCAGCTCACCTAACGCTTCGAAGTTGGGGCTGAGGAGCAAAGGGCTGCCTATCATGGTCTCTACCAGGGCCTGGGTCTCGCTGACGTCGGCGATGAGAGGCTGTTTTTCCTGTACAACCAGCTCCACCTCACCTCCTGAGAAACTGGCGATGCGTTCGTAAAGAAGCTGGTACGTAGCTGGCAGGTGCACGTCCCACCCTACCTGGCTGGAAGTGGCCTCGACCTGAAGGCCGTCTACGGTCAGATTGGCATTGCGGACTGGTCGATTCACTTGCTGGGCCAACTGGCTCAGGAAGATCGTGGCTGCCCCCGTATCGAATTTGAGGATAGGCTCGACCTCGTATCCATGCCTCAGCGCTTGGGCTTGCTCCTGCAAGCTATCCCAAAGCGTGGCTTCTCGCCCCACCGCGTGGGCTGAAACCGCAGTGGCCGCTGCATCAAGGCTTACGCCCAGATCCGAAGGCGAAACCTGCCACGACGACTCGACTGAGCTCGCCGAAGTCTGTTGACCATGACGCAGGGTCAACTGCTCCCCCTGGTAAGGATTGAACTGGTGATCCAGGAGAGCCATAGCCTCGTTTAATCCAAGTCCGCTCAGATCGAGACCCCACACAGTGACTTCAGGATAGATGCGATCTTGATACCGCCATTCATAGATACGCACCATCAGGGATGCGACCAGGACGATGGTCGCCAGAACATAGGCCATAAAAATGGCCAATTGAATTATCCAGTGAATGATTCGTCTCCAGGACATAGGTTTTAATTCTCCGTTAGCAGGGTCAGTATTATCTGGTGGATCAGACCGTTGCTGGCCAGACAGTTCCCGGAACCAGGGCGCCATGGCCGGCCAGCCAGATCGCTGATGGCTCCTCCAGCCTCTTGGATTATCACGCTGCCGGCTGCCACGTCCCAGGGTTTCAGCGAGAGATGAAAATAGACGTCTGCCCAGCCCGCAGCTACGGAGCACAGGGCCAGGGCTGCTGATCCCATGCTGCGCAGAGTCCAGACTCCAGGGGCGATTTCAGCTACCAATTGGGCCATTTGGGAACGCAACTCTTGCTCGCGAGCCCAATCGAGGCCGATCACGGCATCCATCAACCTCTCGGCAGCGCTGACCTGGATCCTATCATCGTTGAGGTAAGCACCCTGACCGCGTTGAGCTCGGAACATTTGATCGCGGAGCGGATCGTAAACCACTCCCAGGATGACCTCCCCCCGGTGGCTGAGGGCAAGCGAGACCGAAAAGCACGGGAACCCACGGGCGTAATTAGTGGTGCCGTCCAAGGGATCCACGATCCAGCAATAATCAGACGCGCCGTCAGGCGTCTGGCTTACCTCTTCGGCCCAAATATCATGGTCAGGGTACTGCGATCGAATGATCTCTATCGCCTTGGCCTGAGCCGCCAAGTCGGCCTCGGTGACGATGTCTCGCAGCCCCTTGTTTCTGATTTCGTGAGCCTTCCCGAACTTCTCCAGGAGAATTTGGCCCACCTGGCGAGCGGCCTCGATAGCGGTCTCTAACACTGCCAAACCTCCGATCCTCTAATTCTACCACAAAGACACCAAGTCACCAAGATCATAAAACTACTCGCCTGATGCCTTGTTTTATCAGTAGTTCCTTCGTGTCTTGGTGGTTAAGTGGCTATTCCTCAACTATCTCGATCTGCCCCGGCTCCTCAATGATGATCTCCGGCGCACCTTCGTATTCTTTGACCAGGCCGGTGACTTGGACCAATTCATCCAGAAAGAGATCCTCCGGCGGCTGAGGGAACTTGTTCCAGTCATCGGGGAAGATGACGGCTTTGAAAGTCGCGCGATAGTCCTCGTGGAAATTCAAAAAGATTACCTTGCCTGAGTTGTAGGTTGCGACCACCCTGCCTTCTACGGTCACGATCTGGCCGTAGTACTGGGCGGCGTCTTGCCAGGGAACCACGACCTCCGGCGGGGCAGGTGTGGCCTGGACAGCCGACGAGGTGGGAGTGGCTGATGGCTGGATAGGCGTGGCTGACGGTTCGGTCGGCGTGGCTGATGGCTGGATAGGCGCGGCTGACGGTTCGGTTGGCGTGGCTGACGGCTGGGTAGGAGTAGCCGACGGTTGGGTCGGTGTTGCTGCCGGCTGGGTGGGAGTAGCTGCCGGTTGGGCTGGGGTGACTGCCAGTTGGGTGGGGACGGTCGTTGGACAAGCAGGACAGGGCGGGCACGAGGCGTCAACCGTCATTTCGATCTGAACCGGCTCTCTGACTATGATCTCAGGCGCCCCCTGGTACTCCTCGATCAGCCCCGTCACGCGCACCAGTTGTCCCAGGAACAACTTCTCCGGCGGGTCTAGAAACTTGCCCCAGTCGTCAGGGAATATGACGGCCTTGAAGTAGTCTTGATAATCCTCGTGAAAGTTTAAGAAGACGGCTCCGCCAGAGTTATATGTCTTGACCACAGTGCCTTCCACGGTCATGGTCTGTCCATAGTACTGATTAGCGCCTTGCCAGGAGATGACGTTGTCTTTCCAGCCACTCGGCCAAAGCGGTCCATCTAGGGATGGGGCTGGCGTGTAGGTGGGATAGGGAGTGTAAGTGGGGTAAGGGGTGGCTGCCGCAGAGCCAGTCGATGTTCCGCAGCCGGTTATCCCTAACGTGGCGATCAAAGCGATTGTAATGATGGATACGGGGACTCTCCGCATTTGTTCTCTTTTTACCGCCTTCATCTCAGAAGTTGCCGCCATTATAGCAGAAAGAGTCAGTTCGGTCAAGACCCGAAAGAAACGAAGGCCACGAAAGCATTTCGCGCCTTTCGCGGCCTTTTGCAGGGCGTTATCCAGGCTAGCTTGTCAACGGCCTCCTCCTACGGATGCCCCTTCAAGATAAGAGGCAGGTAGACCTGATAGCCAGATGCGACAGTGACAGCCCAGGTGACACGGAGATAGCAGGCTGTCCCCTTTCCCCCTCCTGAGCGTGAAGCTTCTCTCTCTATCTCACTCTGCTGAAGGCTCGTTGCCCGCCGGTGGCTTGGCTGTCGAACGAGCTCGCCGGTGCCGATAGAGAATTATGGCGACTGAGACAACAATGGCTATCGCGGCGAAGATCTGGGCGGCGGCGATACCGCCAATCAACCAGGCATCTGGGCGCAGAGCCTCGACGAAGATGCGCCCCACTGGGTACCAGATCGCATACAGGCAGAGCACGTCGCCGTCCAATAGACGATCCGCGTAACGACGGGCCACGTACATCAAAAGGAGAAAACCCAACAAGTTCCATAACGACTCGTAGAGAAAAGCGGGGTGAAAGCGCGTGTCGGCCGGGTACACGGTCGGGTCGTTATAGGGAGGGATGCGATAAGACATCCCAATAGTGACGCCCCAAGGCAGATTGGTAGGGGGGCCATAAAGTTCCTGGTTAACAAAGTTGCCCCAGCGCCCTATGACTTGGGCCAGGATGAGGCCCAGCGTGCCAATGTCTGCCCACTGCAAGAAGCTCAACTTGTTCAATCGAGCGTAGATGTACACGCCCAGGAGGCCACCAGCTACTGCCCCGTAGATACCCAGGCCGCCGCGCCAAATCTGCAGGATGGCGATGGGGTTCTGCCGGTAGTAATCCCATCCCAGCATCCCGCCCTGTGGGCTGGAGAAGACGTGATACAGCCGCGCTCCGATGATGCCCAGGATCAGGCAGAGGAGCAAGGCGTTCCACGTGTGATCGGGATCCTGGCCACGCCGCCTGGCCTCCAGGCTGGCCACGTAAGCGCCGACCAGGGTAGCAACTACGATGATGATGCCGTACCAATGTACAGCCAAAGGGCCTAAGCGAAAAGCGATGGGATTCATGATTTCTACCTCCTCTTTCCTTAAAGTTTAACAATTCATTGGAAAAACCACCACTTCTTTCCCAGCCAGCTTATCTTCGATGCGCTCGACGATGACTGCCAGGTGGTCTTTGTGGTGGACGAAGTCCAGGCGATCGGCGGGGATGGTCAGCACCGGACACAAGTCGAAGTCGGCCAGCCAGTCCTCGTAGAAGGAACCGAGAAGGGCCAGGTAATCGGCCGTGATCTCCGCTTCGATATCTCGACTGCGGTTGCGGATGCGGTGCATCAGAGTAGGCGCAGAAGCTTGCAAATACAGAAGCAGGGCAGGTATAGGCAAGTTGCTCACCACCAAATCGAAGAGGCGACGATAGGCATAATAATCTCGCTCGGTCATGTTGCCCAATTGGTACAGAGCGCGGGCGAAGACATAGCCATCTTCGTAGATGCTGCGGTCAATGATGGCCGAGGTGGGTGCGGCGGCCAGAGTTCGGTGTTGGGTGGCTCGGTGGCCCAGGAAGAAGACTTGGAGATGAAAGCTCCAGACTCGCATGTCTTTATAGAAATCAGCCAGATAGGGGTTATCAGCTACAGACTCGTAGGCAGCTTGCCAGCCGAGGCGCGCCGCGAGCCGCTCCGTCAGGCTCGTCTTGCCCACGCCGATGTTCCCAGCCACCACTTATGAGATGTTTAGCCACGCAATTCACTCCCTGACATTGAGCGAAAACTCGACGCTACTTGGCGCAACGGAATCCGATGTATTCGTCCTTGGTTTGAGCGTCGTACATCAGGCGGTAAGTGCTGCGGGCAACTGGTATATTGCTGCGCCATGAGCCGCCCCGCAACACTCTGCCCATGCCAGAATCCACCCCACCGGGAGGATTGCGGTCGGGAGCATTTACGTAGTAGTCAGGAGCGTACCAATCGGCCGTCCACTCACGGACGTTCCCCCCCATGTTGTAGACGCCATAGGGACTTTTACCCGCCTCGAAGCTCCCGACAGGAGCCGTGTCCGAGTAGCCATCATCAAGGTGCAATTCTTTCCAATCGTATATGCAATTCACATCGCACAGATTTACTCTGCTTGCATCGGGCTCACTGTCACCCCAGGGCCAGAGGCGTTCATCGGTCCCTCTCGCCGCCTTCTCCCACTCTGCTTCGGTCGGCAGCCGCCTGCCTCTCCACTTGCAGTAAACCTGAGCATCATCCCAGGTGACATAGATAACGGGGTAATTATCAAACTCTGGGTTGTCGTAGTATGAAAGCCGGCTAGGGGACGACATACGAGCTGGGGGGGGGCAAGCCCCGGCCTCCACACATTCTTTGTACTGGACGTTGGTTGCCTCGTACTTGTCAATACAGAACGCATCGAGGAAGACCGTCCGTTCCGGCTTCTCGTCGTCATCGCCTTCATCATCACCCATGATGAATTCCCCTGCAGGAATGAAGACCATACTTGGCTCTACCTCCTCCTCTGAACAGGCAAGCTTGTTGCTGCAACCAGCGATCAAGGCCAGGAGAAACAACAGCAAGCCAATCTTTCCCACCATGCTTCTCTCTTTCTTCATGATTGTAACCATGATTGTAACCTCCCCATTGATATGTTGCTGTGACCGTCAAAACCAGACTCGGGCCAATGAGCACCTTCCGGCCGGGCAGGCAACTTCCAGTGGCCTCAGCCTAG
>CAYWWC010000199.1:0-7661 GCA_964461615.1 uncultured Anaerolineae bacterium | reverse complement strand
AAGCGGATGTAAGAAACCATCATCCGCTTATCCGTTGTTTATCCGTTGCCTCAAGGAGTACACTGCGTGCTGAATTTCATATCCCCCCACCTGGCCGTAAATTACTTTCTCTTTGCTTTCGTCGCCATCGTGGGGGCTTTGCAATTCGTTGCTGCCCGTCACAGGCTAGCTGGCCTTACTTTGGTGCGAAGCGCCAGGAGACGCCGCTTCGCTAACGGGAGACGCCGCTTCGCTAACGAGAGACGCCGCTTCGCTTACAGGGGTTATCTGCTGGCCGCCGTCCTCATTGTATCGGCCTTCGTTTGGTTCTTTGTTGACACATGGGAAGAAGTCTTCATTCCCGGCCTGGCCGGATCCGAGCTAGCATTCCTCTTTGGGATGGCCGGGATCTGCGCCCTGGCTTTCACTCTGCTCGCCTCCTCTATTCTCCATAGTATCCAACGTCAAGACAGGCTCGAGTTAAAGGCCGACGTTCCCCTTCGTCATGAAGCTGTCTCCTGGCAGCAGTTGAAGGGAACGCTCTACCTGCCAGAAGACGCCGCTCCGCTTACGGAAGACGCCGCTTCGCTTAATGGCGAGCCCAGGGCAGCCATCTGCGCATTGCCCACCCCTTCCGAAGGAACCCTCTCTCCGCATCCCATAGTGGCCGATCTGGTTGAGGCAGGCTTCATCGTCCTGGCCATAGATTGGGGCCCTGAAAAGGAGATTCGTTATCCCGCGATGCTGGGCCTACTGCCCAGCGCGGTGGCCTATCTGACGCGGCGGGATGAGGTCAACCCTGAGCACATCGGCGTACTGGGAATGGGCCTGGGCGGCGATCTGGCCCTTCGGTCAGCAGCGACCGATCAACAGGTCGCGGCCGTGCTGGCCCTGGCTCCTTTTCTAATCCAGGCCAATACCAAGCCGGGGCTGAGTATTCTGAAGGAAATGTCCTACCTGGAGGCCCTCCGCTGGGCCAGGCCGCTTCGCTTACATCGGAAGCGGGGAGAACTGGTAGCTGAGTTGGCCCCGCTGGATTACATCGGTAAAGTAGGTGACCGTCCGTGGCTTCTGATTTATGGCGGCCAGGACGACATAATCTCCGTCAAGATGGCCCGCGTAACCGTCGGCGAGGAAATGGCGCCAGGCAGTCTGAAATCACTGCCCGGAGAGGGACACCTCAGCCTGCCTCGTAGTCCAGCAACATCCGCCCTGGTAGCCCGTTGGTTCAAAGAGAATCTGTAGCATGTCTTTCGATCTTCAGTTGTTTCAGTTGATCAATAACCTGGCTGGCCACAATGCTCTTCTGGATGGCCTGGTGCGCTTGTTGGTCAACGAGTATTTTCTGACTACGATAATGTCTTTGATCCTGGTCATCTTCTGGTTCGAGGGACAGGATCAAGGCCAAAGGGAGCGAAATCAGAGCGCGATACTCCGGGCTCTCGTGGCCCTGTTGCTGGCTAATGTCATCTTGAAGCTGTGTAATCTGGCCTACTTTCGCTCACGACCCTTCGACAGCCACGAAGTCAATTTGCTATTCTATCAACCCTGGGATTCATCTTTCCCCAGCAACCCCGCCACTGTTGGTTTCTCCGTAGCCACCGCCATTTGGCTATACAACCGCCGGTCGGGGGCTCTGCTCCTCGTGCTGGCCACGTTGTTTGGCCTGGCCCGCATCTACTGCGGCGTTCATTACCCCTCGGACATTATCGCCGGAGCGCTGCTCGGCGCTCTGTCTGCCTACCTCGTGGTAAGAAGAGGCAGATTCATTGATCCCGTGATAAGTCTGATTATCAAAACTGGGCGTAGGCTCTACCTGGCCTAGCCGACTGGCTTGTCCTGAGGCCGCTTCGCTTAGAGCCAAAGGGCTAACTTCGTGGACCGAATTCTCTTCTCACTCGGCACGCCTCTGGGCGATTATACTTTTGAAGTGGGCCTTGACTTTTCGCCTTCTCAATAGTACTATTTAACGCGATGGACAAAGCGAAAGACACATATCAGATAATCCTAAAGCCTTCGGGCAATCGAATAGAAGTCGAGGCCGGCGTGCTGCTATCCGATGCCATTGACCAAGCCGGGCTGGAGCTTAACCTGCCCTGCGGCGGCCAGGGGCGCTGTGGGCGCTGCAAGGTGGTGGTCGAGGAAGGACAGGTCAAGCGCCGCTCCGTCAGCCGCCTCTCAAAAACGGAGCTGGAGCAGGGTTACGCTCTGGCCTGCCAAGCCGTCATTGAAAGCGATCTCACCGTATTCATACCGCCGCAAGAAGCGATCCTTCGGAAGCTGCCCAGTGAGAAGGAGGCAAAGAAGGTCGTCACCCTGCCGGTGGAATGTGATTGGCGGAAGAATCCAATTCGCTCCTTCTTCCTGAAGATCGAGCCGCCCAGCTTGGCTGATAACACCACCGACTTCGAGCGTCTCAAGAGAGAGTTGGCCCGCCAGCACGATGTCAGAGGGCTGGTGGCCGACCTGCCCGTGATCAAGAAGCTGGCCCGCACCCTGCGAGATGCTGACTGGCAGGTGACTGTCGTCCTGGAAATGGGAACCTGGGCCTCCCCCGATGGCCCTCCCCGGCTCATTGACCTGCGGCCCGGCGACCGCACGGCGAGCTCCTGGGGCGTGGCCGTGGACATCGGCACTACCTCCAATGTGGTCTACCTGGTGGACTTATTGACCAGCGAGGTGGTGGACACGGCCGCGGAATACAACGGCCAGATTTCCTGCGGCGAGGACGTCATCTCCCGCATCATCTACGCCACCAAGCAGGAGGGGGGGCTGGATCACTTGCAGCGACTGGTGGTGCAGACGATAAACGGGCGCATCGTCGAGTTGGTTGAGCGCAACGGGATAGACGCGGTGGAGATTGACAAGATGATCGTGGCTGGCAACACCACCATGATTCACCTCTTCCTGGGCCTCTGGCCGGAGTCCATTCGCCTTGAACCCTATGTGCCCACCGTCACTCACCCCCTGCCCGTCAAGGCGCGCGAGCTGGGCCTGCACATCAATCCCGAAGCTGCGGTGGATTGCCTGCCCGGCGTGGGTGCCTACGTGGGGGCCGACATCACAGCCGGCGTCCTCAGCTCACGCATGTATCAGACAGAGGAATTGACTCTGTTCATTGATGTGGGCACCAATGGCGAGATCGTGCTAGGCAACTTCGATTGGCTTCTGTCCTGTGCCTGTTCGGCTGGGCCGGCCTTTGAGGGCTCAGGGGTGCAGTCAGGGATGAGAGCCACCATCGGAGCCATCGAAGAAGTTTGGATCAACACCCAAACCTACGAACCTACCAACCAGGTCATTGGCGATGTGTCTCCGCGAGGTATCTGCGGCTCAGGAATGATCTCGCTGCTGGCGGAGATGTTCATCACCGGGGTCATTGATAAGGGCGGCAAGGTCAATCAGAGCCTGGACACACCGAGGGTGCGCATCGGCGAGCACGGCCCTGAGTACGTGGTTGCTTGGGCAGAGGAGACGCGGCGTGGGGGCATTGATGTGGTGATAACCGAGGTGGACATCACCAACCTGATCCGAGCTAAGGCGGCTATTTACGCTGGCTTCTCGGTGTTGACCCGCAGCGTGGGACTGGAGTTGGCCGAGGTGGAGCAGGTGTTCATCGGCGGCGCCTTTGGCCAATACATCAACGTGGAGAAGGCCATCCAGATCGGGCTGCTGCCCGACATGCCCTGGGAACGCTTCAAGTATCTGGGCAACACCTCGGCCCTGGGGGCCTACACGGCTCTCCTGTGTCCCGATATGCGCCAGGAGGTGATGCACATCGCCAGCAGGATGACCTACCTGGAGCTATCGGCCGACAACACCTTCATGGACGAGTTCATCAAGGCTCTATTCTTGCCCCATACCGACCTGGCCAGCTTCCCCTCGGTGGTCAGGCTGCTGGAGGCTGGGGAATTAGAAACTGGAAGCTAAAAACTGGAAACTAGAAACTGGAGATTAGGGGTTGGAATGTCCAACTTCCAATCTCCAATCCCCAACATCCAACAAAGAAGGAGGATACAAAGTGTACATCATTGGCGAGAACATCCAGATCATATCCAGTGTAGTCAAAAAGGCCATGGGAGAGAGGGATGCCAAGCCTCTCCAGGAAATGGCCAAGATGCAGGTCGAGCGAGGAGCTCAGATGGTAGACCTTAACATCGGACGGCGTAAGAAGGATGGGCACGAGGTCATGCCCTGGCTGGTCGAGGCCATCCACGAGGTGGTTCCGGGCGCGGCCCTGTCCCTTGATACCACCAACTCGGCGGCCATCGAAGCTGGCCTGAAACGCTGCCAAGAACTGGGCATCGAGGCCCTGATCAACTCCACCTCGGCCGATCCTGAGCGGTTGGAGGCGACCATGCCCCTGGCCGCAGAGTATGGCTCTAAGATCATCGCCCTCACCATGGTGAAGAGCATCCCCGCTACAGCCGACGGCCGGGTGCAGTTGGCCATGGAGGTCATTCTGCCCAAGGCCATGGAGTTGGGAGTCCCCATGGAGAACGTGTATCTCGACCCGTTGGTCATGACAGTCAAAGGGATGCAAGATCATGCTCCGGAGAACCTCAACGCGATTCGCATGTTCAAGATCCTCAGCGACCCGCCACCCATGACCGTGGTGGGCCTGTCCAACGTGTCCAACAGCGTGCCGCACGAGAACCGCAGCCTGATCAACCGAACTTTTCTGGTGATGCTCCTGGCCGCCGGGCTAGACTCGGCCATCGCCGATCCCTTGGACGAGGCCCAAAACGAGGTGATTCGCATCGTCGAAGAGCGGGACACCAGCACCGCGGTGGGCCAGCTCCTGGTCAACCTTTACGACGCCACCGCAGCCATGGAGGAGCTAGACCCATCTCTGGTGGACATGGGGGATCCCGAACAAGCGGCGATTTACAAGACCCTTCGAATCCTGAACAACGAGGTCATCTTCGCAGACTCCTACTTGAGGATGTGAGGCAGCGGAGAAACAACTGATACACGGATGCGGACTTCTTGCATCCGTGTATCAGTTTCCATTCGTTGTGGTCCCCTTATCTTCTTTATCTACTGCACATCTGTTGTAGATGCTGAAACTGGTTATCGTCTTCGGACTCATCATCCTGCTGTTCAGCCGCCGCTGGAACCTGGGATATGTGTTGCTGATAGGCTCAGCTTCGCTCGGGCTGATCTTTGGCCTTCCCGTGCTTGAAATACTGGAGCAGGGGTTGGCCGCCGCCCTCGATCTCAAGACCCTCCGCCTGGTGGCGGCGGTGTTGCTCATCACCACCCTGGGCGAGTTGCTGACGGAGGTGGGAAGCATGCAGGGGTTGGTCAGTTCGCTGCAGGAACTCGTCGCCGACCGTCGGCTTGTGCTGGCCAGCATTCCCGCTCTCATTGGGTTGCTGCCCATGCCGGGCGGGGCGATGCTCTCGGCCCCCATGATCCAGGAGATCGGCTCCGATCTGGAGCTCAGCCCGGAGCGGAAAACCTATCTCAACTACTGGTTCCGTCATGTTTGGGAGTACATCTTTCCGTTGTACCCAGCCCCGATACTGGCTGCCGTGATAATGGACATCCCATTCTCCCGGTTGATGCTGGCTCAGATACCCCTAACCCTGAGCGCGATCGCGGCCGGTGCTCTGGTGGGCTTGCGTCAGATCGCCCGGCCGGGAGAGGGCGCGAATGTGGTTGGGGAGTCAGGGCGAAGGCATAGCCTCCAAATGATGGCCTCTAGCATCTGGCCTATCGCGCTGGTGATCGTCCTAAGCCTCGGATTCGAGTTAGAGTTGGCGCTGAGCCTGGTGGTGGCTATCGTTCTGTTAGCGGCAGTAAATCGGGTGGAGCTCCGCTCTATGAGCAGGGTGCTGCGGCAGGGTCTCTCCCCCAGTATGGCCTTGCTCGTGTTCAGCATCATGATCTTCAAGCGAATGGTGGAGGTCAGCGGTGCGGCC
Source organism: uncultured Anaerolineae bacterium (assembly GCA_964461615.1). Classification (GTDB taxonomy): domain Bacteria; phylum Chloroflexota; class Anaerolineae; order VGOG01; family VGOG01; genus CAZVCJ01. The sequence goes on along the minus strand of CAYWWC010000199.1, from coordinate 1,758 downwards.
AACGCGCTCTCAACACCCCTTATGGCCTGGGGAGTCGCGCCGGTAGTGGTCGCTGTGGCTGTACCTTTCAGCATAGGGTTGTTGACTGGCTTCATATCCTCAGCAGTGGGAATCAGTTTCCCGCTGCTGCTCCCTTTCATTTCTGGTAGCGAGGGCTACCTTAGCTATGGGGTGCTGGCTTTTGCGGCTGGTTTTGCCGGCGTACTCCTCTCACCGATGCACCTCTGCCTGGCCCTGACGCGGGACTACTTTCACGCTGACTGGGCGCCATTGTATCGACTGCTGTTGCCCTCGGCGGCCTTGTTGGTGATAACGGCTGTGGGATTGTGGTTCGTTGCTAGTTTCTGATTAGGAGGTTTCCATGATCACCGTAGGTATATTAACCATCAGCGATAGCAGCTATCGTGGGGAGCGGGAGGATTTGAGTGGCCCTCTCCTCCGCGAGATGGCCGTCGAGCACCTGAGGGCCGAAGTGAAGCTGGAGGCAGTGGCGCCCGACGAAGTTGACATCATCAAAGACACGCTGATAGCGTGGTCCGACGAAGTGGGCCTCGACCTGATACTCACCACCGGAGGAACTGGCTTTGCGCCACGGGACGTTACGCCTGAGGCCACCAGGGAGGTTATCGAGCGAGAAGCGCCGGGACTGACTGAGACCATGCGAGCCAAGGGTTTTGAGATCACGCCCCACGCCATCCTCTCCCGCGCCGTAGCTGGCATCCGAGGCCATACCGTTATCATCAACCTGCCAGGCAGCCCCAAGGCGGTGCGGGAGGACCTGGAGGCTATCTTGCTGGCCATCCCCCACGGGATCGAGTTGCTCAAAGGGGGGATAGGGGGGCACGAGTACCGAGGCGACGGAGGAAGTTAGAAATTAGAAATTAGACCAGATGAGATCGCCAGGAGAGCCCTGGCGATCAGCACAAGCACAAACACCCCACGCTTTCAGCGTGGGGTGTTGCTTTTCTTGGTGAGCCTTGCGAAGGTTTGTCCTGGCAATCACCGGCCTTAACGATGGGATCCTAGCCGCCGTAAGACATAGTTACAGATGGCGGCGAACCTTCGCAAGGCTGAAGCTCAGGTGTATCTCACGACCTCGAAGCGGTAGAGCTCAATTGGTTCGTCGGGCATGATGCCGGCCTTGCGTTGGGCAATGTCCACCTGGTACTCCACCGTGTCCACCCCCTCCAGGTCCGGCAAAAGGAGCCCCCTTCGCCGATCCCTGGCGCTCTTCACGATGACGCCGTAGCACCTGGGATCTAACTCCTCCAGGCTCTCCACCAGCTCGGGCTCGCCGAGGACATCCACTTTGATGTCCAGGTCGACCAGTTCGTCCGGCATGATCGCTGGGAAGCGAGGGTCGCGGGCGGCGGCGGAGATGGCGTTCTGGATCACCTCCTGGGCCACGTTGGCTTTGGTTGGCTCAATGGTGCCGATGCAGCCCCGCAGCATCCCGTGCTTATGGATGGAGACGAAGGCACCGGCCTGCTTCTCCATTTCCGTCGGCAACTCCTTTGGCGGCTGGATGGCCTCACCGTGACGCACGTAGTTTTCGATGGTGTCTTTGGCCAGTTGGACGAGAGGGTGTAAGTTTGGCATGAGAATCCTCCCTTGCTAACTCTGCCCATGATTATACACCTCTTGCCCCCAATTGTAAACCGCGCCAGTGGCTACGCCCCCCACACCTGCCGGGCGACGATCAACCGCTGAATCTCGCTCGTCCCCTCGCCAATGGTGAACAGCCGCCGATCACGCGCC
>CAYWWC010000198.1:0-7691 GCA_964461615.1 uncultured Anaerolineae bacterium | reverse complement strand
GCAAGGCGGTGCTCCAGGACGTCGTCGATGGCATCCGCGTATCCGATGCCATGCCCCACGTTGATTTCATCATGTCGATGTTTCTTCCCAACGATGCACCGGTCGCCTCGGAGGTGCGGCAGATGGAGGTGATGTTGACCTACAGCGCCAAGCCCATCTGCTTCGTCACCTACGAATGGGAAGGGACGCCCGAAATCATCGAGATGCTTGAGTTGATTGCCGGTGGCGCAGATCAGCTGCGGATCAATCCTACCGCAGTTCTTTATCTCAATCCCACCACCTCGTTTGTGCATAACGAAGCAGCGCTGCGCAAACTCATATACTGTGCCGAAAAACGGCTGCCCTTCGTATACTTGCCCGACCTGCTACGTGGGATGACTGGCCCGATAACCCGTGAAGGCTCAATGGCCTGTCACAATGCAGGCGTATTGGTCGGCTTGGTCATTTCTCAGTTGGTCAACGAGGGAGCCCCAATAATAATCAGTAGCGCAAGACCATCTCACCTGGACATGAAAACGATGGTAGCTCCGTACGTGACTGGACCGGGTGGTTTTGGCGGCATTGGCATCAATCACTACTACAACCTGCCGCTCTTTTCCACCGGCGGCGCGAGCGATTCGAAGCTGCTGGACGAGCAGGCTATTTTTGAAGGCACTCTGACCCTGCAGGGGTCCATGCTAGCCGGGGGCAACATGATCCACGATATGGGCTACATGGAATCGGGACTGATGGGCTCGCTGGAACTGTTGGTAATTCAAGACGAGATTGTGTCCATAATCAAAGCCAGTAGCATGAAAGGGTTGGATTTCAGCGAAGAGAATCTGGCCCTGGACCTGGTCCACAAGCACGCGCTGAGTGCGGATTTCCTGGGGACTAAGCATACCGTGCGCCACGTTCGTGAGGGCTGGCAGCCGCGCCTGGTCGACCGGCAAAACCACGAAGGGTGGATGGCCAGCGGAGGAACCTCGATGCGGGATCGAGCCAGGGCGAAGATCGAAGAAATCCTGGCCGAGGAGCCGCGGCACGTATTGCCGCCCGATGTTGAGAAGCAGATAAAAGCAATTGCCGACCGGGCGGTTGCTGCCCAGACGACGTAAGAGTGGAGGTTCGGCGTATGCAATAGCCAGATCAAGCACCTGTTCTGCAAGTGGAGCACCTGGAAGTCACCTACACGACGCGAGCGGGACCCGTCAAAGCCGTCAGGGATGTCTCTTTTGAGATCTGGCCCGGCGATGCGCTCGGGCTGGTCGGGGAGTCGGGTTGCGGCAAAAGCACGCTCGCCCTTGCGATTATGAACTATGTGGCTAAAAACGCCGAGGTATCGGGTGGACGTATCCTGTTTCGCGGTGAAGACATCGTGCAAAAGAGCGGACGCGAATTGAACCAGATCCGTGGCAACGAGATAGCAATGGTGTACCAGGATCCTATGGCTGCGTTGAACCCCTCGCTTCGGATCGGCCGACAGCTCACCGAGGTACTGGTGGAACACAAGGTGTCGAGGGGCGTTAAAGCCAGGGACGAATGTATTCGCATGTTGGAACGTGTGCGTATGCCGGACCCGTCCGCGATGATGGGCCGCTATCCCCACCAGTTGTCGGGCGGGCAACAGCAGCGCGTTCTGATCGCTATGGCGCTACTGACAAATCCTGCCCTGCTGATCATGGACGAGCCGACCACCGGTCTGGACGTCACGGTCGAGGCGGGGATACTGGACCTCATCAGCGAACTGAAGCACGAGTTTGACTCTACGATTCTCTACATCAGTCACAACCTCGGCGTCATCAGCAGAGTTGCGGACCGCGTGGCTGTGATGTACGCAGGCGAGCTGGTCGAGCAAGGCTCCGTTCGGGACATCTTTCTGGGTCCCCAGCACCCGTATACGGTCGCACTTCTGGGATGTATTCCGAAGATAAGCGCCAGTAGGCAGTCAAGAACCCTGCAGCCGATCAGGGGGAGAGTACCTGGGCTCCACGAAACACCAAGCGGATGCGTCTTTGAGCCACGTTGTGATCGCGCCCGCGAGCGTTGCCGCCTGGAACATCCTGACATCGTGAGAACCGCTGATGAGCATTTGGCGCGCTGTTTCTATGCTGACAGTCCAGACCCTGCCGAGTTGAAAGCCCTCCGAGCCGTGCTTGCCGACGCCAAACCCTCACCAAGCGGAGACGATCTAGTCCTAAAGATCGAAGGACTAAAGACCTACTACAAGGCGCAAGAACAGGGGTTGGCGGGATTGGCCGGCAGGCGCAAGAAAGGCTTTGTGAAGGCGGTAGACGATGTAAACTTAATGGCGTGGAAACAATCCACATTGGGCATCGTGGGTGAATCCGGATGCGGCAAGACTACGCTGGCCAAATGCGTCGCAGGTTTGGTGACACCTAATGCTGGTGAAATGGACTTTATCGGCATCGATGTGATGCGGGTCGTCGAACAGCGCCCTGTCGAGCTGCATAAAGAGCTACAGATGATTTTCCAGAACCCCGACTCTACGCTTAACCCTAGACGCTCAGTCGGAGAAGCGATCGCACGGCCCCTGCAGCTGTTCGGAACCGTCCCTCCCCCCGAGATCAGGAACGAGGTAATGCGCCTCCTGGAGGCAGTGAGGTTAGGGGAAGAGTATTATGATCGCCTGCCAAGACAGTTGAGCGGCGGTGAGAGGCAACGTGTAGCGCTCGCCAGGGCCTTCGCCGGCCGGCCGACGCTCGTCCTGTGTGACGAGCCGTTGTCTTCGCTGGACGTTTCTGTTCAGGCGGCGGTTATGAATCTGTTGCTGGAGTTTCAGCAAGAATACGGGACAGCGATGCTGTTCATTTCTCACGACTTGAGCGTTGTGTATCAGTTGTGTGATTCTGTGGCAGTGATGTACCTGGGACAGTTCTGCGAGATAGGTCCTACCGAGGCCCTGTTTGAGCCGCCCTATCACCCCTACACGGAGGCTTTGCTGTCCGCCGTGCCCATTCCAGACCCGTCGGTGGAGAGGGCCAACATCCGTCTGTCGGGCGCAGTCCCGAGCGCGCTCGATCCGCCCTCCGGCTGCAGGTTCCATACACGCTGTCCACGCAAGATCGGTGCGTTATGCGAGTCCGAGTCCCCCCCGTGGCGCGGGATAACGGAGGGACACCGAATCTATTGTCACATCGACATAGAGGAACTGCGAGCCGTGGAACCGGTTTTCGGCTCTGCAGAGTGAGTAGTTCACGGCAAATTGGGAATCGACGATTGGAGCCAGGCACGGAGCTTCGAATCCAGGAGGCTGCCGCTAAAACCCTGGCTCTTGTCCTAAAGTAAAGAAGGAAAACAATGTAGTCAAGCTTCGCGGCTTGATAGTTACATTCAAAGGAGGGAAACAACATGGTGGCAGATCAGAAAGAGTGGGGAGAGGGTACGATTGCCCTGCACACAGGCTATAGCCCGGTCCCGTTGGATATGACGCAGTTCAGGTCGTTCGTGCCTCCTATCGTTCAGAGTTCGGCCTACCCTTTCGACAGCGTCGCTCATGCCGCTAGAGTCATCCAGCACAAGGAGCATGGATACGGCTATGGCCGCGACGCAAATCCCACCGCAGATGTCTTGCAGAAGCGATTGGCCGCCCTGGAAGGTGGCGAGCGCGGCCTGGTGACACCCTCGGGCCAGCATGCTGTCTTTGCGCTCACCTACCATCTGGCCAAGGCCGGAGACGAACTCGTCACGAGCCACATGATCTTCGGTGGGGGCCATACCCTGTTCGCTCGTCTGGCTCCTGAGCGTATGGGTATTACCTCGCGCTTTGTCGAAAACCCTGCTGACCTGGATGAGTGGGACAGCCTGATCACCCCCAAGACGCGCTTTGTGTGGGCTGAAACCCCCAGCAACCCAACCCTGTTCGTGACCGACATAGCCGGTCTTGCCGAGGTTGCTCACTCCCACAACGTGCCTTTGATCGTCGACAACACGCTAGCTACTGCTTGTCTTCAACAGCCCATTGCATTGGGGGCCGATATTGTGATTCTCTCCCTCACAAAAAACGCAGTTGGAAATGGAACCGTTATGGGCGGGGCAGTGATCGGAAGCGATGAACTGATTGAGGGTATGCTCAGAGACACTATGATGTATATCGGGGCGATCATGGCTCCTTTTGATTCCTGGCTCACCCTTATGAGCCTCGAATCATTGCCACTCCGTATGGCCAAGCATTGTTCGAATGCGGAGGAGGTAGTCGCCTTTCTTGCTCAGCATCCCAAAGTAAGAGGGATCAACTATCCCAGCCTGCCAGATCATCCTCAACGTGAGCTGGCCAGGCGACAAATGCCCAACGGGTACGGCGCATTGCTGTCGTTCGTGGTCGATGGCGGTCTGGATGGTGCGGCCAAGGTGATAGAGGCCTGCCAGATGATTTCATTGATCGTCAGCTTTGGGACAAGCCGCACCATAGCAATGCACCCCGCTTCCCATTCGCACTTTGGGATGACGCCTGAGGAACGAGAAGCTGCCGGCGTGTTTGACGGCTTGATTCGGCTGTCGGTTGGACTTGAAGATGCGAAAGATATTATTGCCGATCTAGAACAGGCACTGGGCAAGCTGTAAAGGACGTCGCTGTAGGAGCCTATGTATCATCCTCGGACCAACGTGAACGCCCATATCTCTCCCCACTATCGTGGTATGACGGATGACCAGTGCCGCCTGATCCACGGTGCCAGTCTCGAGATTCTGGAACGCACAGGGGTGCTGCTGTATTACCAACCCGCTATCGAATTGTTGAAGAAGGCGGGATGCTATGTGGAGGAGAATCGGATCCGCATCCCGGCGCACCTGGTAGAATGGGTGTTGCGCGCGGCTCCCAGCCATATCCGGCTGTATGATCGCTCTGGGAAGCCGTCGCTGCAAAGGAGTTAATCATGCGTCACGAAAACAGAAAGGGTCGGCAGAAAGGCAACAATCCTGGTAGGAAGAATCAACTGAGCCCAGAAGAAAAGCAGCGCCTGGGCCTTGACCGTTCAATCACCCGGCGGGATTTCGTCAAGGTGATGATGGTTAGTGCCGGCAGCCTCCTGATTCCCGGATGCGCTGATGTGACATCCGATTTAGATCCTGATCCAGTTACCTCAGCACCGCCAACATCATCCCAGTCAATTCAATCATTTTTCGGGGGAGATACTAAAGATAGCTTTTCCGCCTGTCATCGGGTCTATGATGGAGAGCTATTTGACCTGGGAGTCGCAGATACCGGCGAAATATATGACCTGGTTATCGTTGGTGCAGGTATTGGAGGACTCACCGCGGCCTATTTTTATCATCAGGAACGTCCCGATGAGAAAATTCTTCTGCTGGACAATCATGCTGATTTTGGCGGTGATGCCCAGCGCAACGAATTGACCGTCAAAGGCCAGCGCATCCTGGTTACCCAGGCCTGTGATTATCAATGGGATATTAATCCAGAATACAGAGCGGTAAAAAAGCTCTGGGCCGATCTTGGAATTGACCTTTCCTCAACCAGCGATTCAAAGTTTGCGCCTGAAGCATATCAAGACCACATATTCATAAATGGCGAATGGGTTATGGATTTCTGGGAGACGGGCTATAACAGTGCTAGTTCACCCTGGTCAAAACAGGTGCAGGATGACTATGATGCCTTTTGGGAAATAATGGAGTCATTCAAGTGGAGGCCTTGGGCGCAAGTTAAAGCAGCATTGGCAGAGTGGGACAAGATAAGCTTCAAGGAGTGGATGGAGGATGTGAATGGCTGGGATCCGCAACTTGTCCATTTAATGGACATGTGGGTCAGGTCAGATTATGGAGCAGGTGTAGATACCCTTTCTGCAGCCTGCGGCTTTTGGAATTATACAGGCGGCGATAGTGTTAAGTATAAATGGCCGGGCGGCATGTCCGGATTTGCCCGTCATCTCGTGAATGCTCTTATCCCTCAAGCTCTAAACGGACAGGATATCATCACCGGTGACATTGACTATGATGCCCTTGATAGTTCGGAAAGCAATATCAGAATTCGGCTGGAATCTACCGTCGTAGAGGTTAAGCACGAAGGCTCTGCTGAAAACTCGGACTATGTGCTGATCAAGTACGTGAATGATGACAATCTTTATCAACTGAAAGCAAAGTCGGCAATCATGGCCGGCGGAGGATATATGACCAAGCATATAGTGTCGGATCTGCCTCAGGAACAGAAGGATGCCTACGATAAATTTCACTATTCTGCCTATATGGTGGCCAATGTCTGGATAAACAACTCCAGGGCACTGGACAAGCTGAACTTTGGTTATTCTGGCGGGATATGGAACCCAAGGATAGCCAATTATCTTACCATAGCAGATGGCATAACGGAAGAAGGCAATGACCCAAATCGTGATCCGGAAAGGCCCAATTGCATTACTATGTGGTGTCCCCAACTCCCTGATCCTGAACTTGATGGTGACTATGAGCAGCAGTGCAAAAGGGCCAGGGCTGATATGCTTGGTAAATCTTTTGAGGATTACGAGATCTTGATTCGGCAAGAGTTGCTTGACGTTTTTGGCGACGCCGGATTTGATCCTGCAAAGGATATCGAGGGAATTGCCGTTAATCGTTGGGGGCATGCCGAGATCATAAGCTACCCAGGGTTTGCTTTTGGTAGTGGTAGTTCCGATGAGCCTACGCCTGGCGTTCCCACCTATGATGCCGGACAACGCTTCGGTCGAATAGCCTTTGCGCACACCGATTTGAACGGATTTGCAGATAATCAGGGAACCACCATGATATCGTGGCGGGCGGTCAATGATTTGTTAGATTGACCTGAGTTGCGGATCAGAAGCCAGGTATTTTTACACCGTATTCAGAAAGGGAATCTTATGATGACGGAACCTTTTCGAACTTATGCACTCACTGGTGCTACTGTGATTGATGGTCATGGTGGTGTACCTTTGAATGATGCTACGGTTCTGGTGGATAATGGTGTCATAGAAGAAGTTGGCAGCTGTGAGTCGCTAAAGGTGGAAGACAACATCATGAAAATCGATGTTGGAGGGCATTATATCCTTCCCGGATTAATTGATGCCCATGTTCATTTAGTCGGTGTTGGTAGTCCGGAACTGCTGGACAACATTGTCGAGTCCAAATATCTTCAGGCGATGAGAACGGTTGCTGAAGCCGGAAAGCTGCTGGAATATGGGTTTACAACGATTCGAAGTGCAGGTTCAAGGTACGATATTTTTTTGAAAAGAGCTATCGAAGAAGGAACCGTTATCGGTCCGAGAATTTTATCTTGCGGACTTGCACTTTGTCGTTCAAGGGGGCATGGGGATCATATTCGAAGGGACATATATGAGTTCCCTGAAAACTTTATAAAAGATAATCTGCCAAAGGCTCTACTTGTTGATGGTGTGGAAGAGGTCAGAAAAGCGGTTCGGCACCTCATCGGCCAGAATGTTGACCATATCAAATTCTGGGCAACAGGTGGCGGTGCGTGGGAAAAAGAACGGGCAACCGATATGCACTTTACCAGGGCCGAAATGGAAGTGATTATGGAAGAAGCCCGGATGGTGGGTCTGCCGGTAATGTGCCATGCGGAAAGTGTTGAAAGCGTCAAGCTCGCGGTGGAACTTGGCGTCAGATCAATTGAGCATGCCGACGATGATAACGGGTATGAGCTGGATGATGAAACGTGTATAAAAATGGTCGAAAAGAACATTTTTCTTACCCCCACCCTGGCAATTTTTTACTTT
>CAYWWC010000197.1:0-7716 GCA_964461615.1 uncultured Anaerolineae bacterium | reverse complement strand
ACATTTGGGCGTTGATGCCAAGTCGACCCTTGTATGAATTCCACATCAGGCGTTCAATAGAACTTGCAATCAAAGAAAGGATGTGTTAATAATGAAGCGAAGAAAAAGAACAACCCTTATGAACTCTAGAGAGGCTGCGAAGTACCTGCGAGTGAGCCAGTTCACTTTGGCCAAGATAGAAAGATCGGGTGGATTGATTCCTTGCCGCACTCCCGGAGCTCACCGCAGACATAGCCTCATGATGAGGACTGACAAATGAGAACACGAATCGGTGTCAAACTGTTAGGTAGTTTCATGTTGGTTGTGGTTCTGATGATCGCTCTGGCGCTGTATTCAGTGACTGCAAACCAGCGACGCCTGCAAGAATCTACCGGTGAGAACTCCATGTTCCTGGCTGGCGAAATGGCGGCAAGGATAGAGGAGGAAATACACCACAAAATCGAACAGCTTCAGTTCTATGCCGAAAGTCCATTGCTACAAGATGCCGTTTTGCGCTCCAACCAAGAATCTGAGGCATTAGTGGATTTAGAGGAATACATCCGTCAACGAGATGAGGAGTGGACTTCTGCCCCAGAAGATGAAATGAATCCATTCATGCGAGAGGTGTTAGACAATGACTTATCAAATGCTCTTAGAAGGCATTTCATTGAGTTCTACGAGGATAAGTATGGTCATGCGATCTTCTCTGAAGTCTTTGTGACAAATAAGTACGGGATGGTCGTTGCGTCAACAGGCAGGACCAGTGACTACTTGCAGGCTGATGAAGAATGGTATCAAGGAGCCGCAGCGGGAGAAGGACTTTGGATTGGCGATATTGAGTACGACGAAAGCTCCGATACTCATGGCACTAACGTAGTCATCAACCTGTATGATGACTACAGAGGTTTTGTTGGAGTTCTCAAGGCTTTGATTGGCACAGGAGAAATCATAAGGGAGGCGGAGATCCTTGCCAGGGAACATGAGACAACCGAGATCAAGCTAGTCACAAAGGACGGGAGGTTGATCCATGCAACCAAAACGTTCAGATTCCTGGAAGATGTGTCTGAGAGGGAGTTTTTCGAGAAGATAGAGGATGAGAGCGGTTTCTATATCGCCGAGGAGGGCGGAAGAGAGTCTCTATTTGCCTATGCCCACTTGAGAGGGCATAGGGACTTTGAAGAGCTAGGATGGATTCTCATAGTGGGGCATGACATAGAAGAGATACTGAAGCCAGCTCTCGCCTTGAGAAACAACATGATGCTGGCTTCCCTCGCCTTGATCGCGGTGGGCATAGGCCTTGCCCTTTTCGTGTCTCGCTCCATCACAACACCGATCGGTAAACTGATAAAAAGTACAGAGGTGATCGGCAGAGGGGATCTGGCGCATAGAATTGATGTGAAAGCCGGAGATGAGATTGGCGACTTGGCTCAGGCGTTCAACGACATGGCGGCCAGCCTGCGCCAATCGCTGGGGGAGACGGCCCAAAGCCAGCGCACAGTGCATGCCCTGGGCCAGGCGGCCCAGGGCGTGCAGCGCGCCCGCACGATGGAAGAGGTGTACCAAACCGTGGGAGACGGGGTGGCTGGGTTGGGCTATCATGCTATTATCTTCACCCTAGCCGATGATGGGTCACATCTGACCCTTTCTTACCTGAGTATCGAGTCGGGCCTGCTGCAGACGGCAGAGAAACTAGCCGGAATCTCTGCGCGAGAGTATCGTGTGGAGATCAAGCCCGGCGACATCTACGATCAGGTTCTTGGCGAAAAGCGGGCGGTCTTCATTGAAAACATGGTAGACCGGTTGGGTGATGCTCTGCCGAGACTGGCTCGCCCACTGGTCGGGAGGGTAGTGAGCATGATCAGTTTTGCTCAGGCTGTTTACGCCCCGCTGGTTGTCGGCGACGAAACATATGGCCTACTGGTCGTCGCTGGCAATGATTTGACCGAGGCCGACGTACCGTCCGTATCTGCTTTCGCCAGCCAAACAGCCATCGCCGTGGAGAACGCGCAGTTGTACCAGGAGACTCTGGTGCGAGCTGTCGAGCTGGAGCGCCGTGTGACCGAACTGTCGGCGCTGAACGCTATGGCCGCCATCGTCAACGAATCACTGGAGGAGAACGAGATACTCAACCGGGCCATGCGCGGAGTGCTGGGTCAGGTGGGCGTCGAGGCTGCCGCCATGATGCTGCTCGACGAGGAGGCCGACGAACTGGTGATGATCGCCCACCGGGGCGTCAGCGACGAGTTCGTCCGGGCCTTCAGACGGCTCAAGCGGGGAGAGGGCCTCAGTTGGCAGGCGATGCAGACCGGTGAGCCAGTCCTCCTGGCCGACATGGCGGCCTATCCGGCGGCGCGGAAGGCGTACGTCGAAGAGGAGCGCATCCAGTCCGCGGTCATCGTGCCCTTGCTCACGCCTGCCGGCGCTATTGGAGTGATGAACCTGGCATCGGCCAGTCCGCACTACTTCGACCCTGCCGGGATGGAGTTGTTGACGGCCCTGGGTCAGCAAATCGCCATCGGTGTGGAGAAGGCCCGGCTCTACAGCGAGACCAGCGCCCAGGCGGAGGAACTGACGAAGCATCGCGACCATCTTGAGGAGTTGGTGAACCAACGCTCAGCCGAAATCAAAGGGACCAATGTACGACTCGAAGCCGAGGTCGCCGAGCGCAGGCGAGCCGAGGGAGAGTTGAGGAAGACCCTGGAGGAGTTGGGGGCTTCGCAGACGGCCGCCGTAAATATGATGTTAGACACCGAGGAAGCCCGGAGAGTGGCGGAACAGGCGAATGAGGACCTCAAAAACGAGGTGGCCGAGCGCAGGCGAGTGGAGGAGGAGATAGCGAGGTTGGCAAGATTCCCAAGCGAAAATCCCAACCCCGTGCTGCGGGTTGCAGAAGATGGCGTCATTCTCTACACTAACAAGGCCAGCTTACCCTTATTGAACGCCTGGGGCGGCCAGGTCAATCAACCTTTGCCTGGCGAATGGCGCAAACTCACTGTGGATGTTCTCTGTTCCGGCTCAAGCAGAGATACTGAAGCTGAGGTTGAGGATCGTGTACTCTCCCTGACCTTTGCACCTGTAGTGGATGCTGGCTACGTCAATGTATATGGACTCGACATCACCGAGCGAGTGCGGGCCGAGGCAGAGTTGCAGACTTCACGGGCGGCCGCTCTAAACATGATGAGAGACGCCGAGGAAGCCCGGAGGCTGGCGGAGCAGACGAACGAGGACCTCAAGAGCGAGATGGCAGAGCGCATGCGGGCCGAGGAGGCGCTGCGCGAACGCAGCGAGGATCTGGAGCGCAGCAACAAAGAGCTTGAACAGTTCGCCTACGTCGCCTCCCACGACCTGCAGGAGCCGCTGCGCATGGTGTCGAGTTACACTCAGTTGTTGGAGAGGCGCTACAAAGACCAGCTCGATGCCGACGCCCATGACTTCATCCACTTTGCCGTGGATGGCACCGCTCGTATGCAGCGTCTGATCAATGATCTGCTGACATATTCGCGAGTGAGCACACGGGGCAAACCTTTTGAGAGGACCTACTGTGAGGTGGCCATTGACCAGGCCCTGGACAATCTGCGGCTGACTATCGAAGACAGCGGCGCCGTGATCACCCGCGATCCCCTGCCGACGGTGATGGCCGACGACGCGCAACTAACTCAGTTGTTCCAGAACTTGCTAGGCAACGCCCTCAAGTTCCACGGCGACCAGCCGCCGCGCATTCACGTCGGGGTGGAGCGCGGGGATAGCGAATGGCTGGTCTCGGTGCGCGACAATGGCATCGGCATAGACCCGCAGTACTACGAGCGCATCTTCGTGATCTTTCAGCGCTTGCACAACAAAGAGAAGTATCCCGGCACCGGCATCGGCCTGGCCATCTGCAAAAGAATCGTGGAGCGCCACGGCGGCCGCATCTGGGTGGAGTCGGAGCCAGGGGAGGGTTCGACGTTTTATTTCACGTTGCCAGAGAGCAAGACATGAAACGCGAAACGTAAAGATACGTAGAGCCGTCGTAACCGTTCAGGGAAGGGGCCTTTTTTCTAACCACCAAGACACCAAGACACGAAGTCTCTGAAGTCAAAGAGCTTGAGACGCTATATTTCATAGGTTTTCTTGGTGTCTTCGTGCCTTTGTGGTAAGAGGTTAGTCACTACCTGAACGCTTACGAGCCGTCTACGTTTTACGAATTATCAAAAAGGTGAGGAAGAAAACATGAGTAGTAGAACGACCGGTAGCCCTGTTGAGATTTTGCTAGTGGAGGACAATCCCGGCGATGTGCGGCTGGCGCAAGAGGCTCTCAAGGATGCCAAAGTGCGCAACAACTTGCACGTGGCCATGGATGGCGTGGAGGCCCTGGCCTTCCTGCGCCGCGAAGGCAAGTATGCCGATGCGCCTCATCCAGACCTCATCTTGCTCGACCTGAACCTGCCCAGGAAGGACGGACGTGAGGTGCTGGAGGAGATCAAAAGTGATGAAAACCTGAGGCGCATCCCGGTGGTGATCCTGACTATGTCCAAGGCCGAGGAGGATATTCTGAAGACCTACGACCTGCACGCCAATTGCTACGTTACCAAGCCCCTCGATCTGGACTGCTTCATCGAGGTGGTGCAGGCCATCGAAGGCTTCTGGTTTAGCATCGTTAGATTGCCGCCTAACGGCCAGTGAACAGTGATTACTGAATACTGAATGCTGAAAACTGGATACTGACAATCGGTGGGGGGAAACATGGATAATAAGACCATCAGGGTGCTGCTGATCGAAGATAACCCGGGGGATACCCGGCTGATACGGGAGATGCTGGCCGAGGTGAGGGGCGCTCGCTTTGATCTGGAGTGCGCCGACCGGCTCTCGACCGGGATGGAGCGCCTGGCCGCCGACGGCATTGACGTTGTCTTGCTGGATCTCGCGCTGCCCGACAGCATGGGTTTCGATACTTTCACCACGGTGTACGCCCAAGCGCCGCAAGTGCCGATTCTGCTGCTGACCGGCCTTGAGGATGAAGCCCTCGGAGTCAGGGCGATGCGAGAGGGCGCGCAGGATTATCTGGTCAAGGGGCGGGCGGACGGCGATTCGCTGGCGCGGGCCATACGCTATGCTATCGAGCGCAAGGGGGCGGAGGAAGCGCTGCGGAGAAGCGAAGCAAGCCTTGCTCAGGCGCAACAGCTTTCACATCTGGGAAGTTGGGAATGGAATCGTGTTACCGGTGAGATATTCTGGAGCGACGAACTGTATCGCATGTTTGGGATAACACCTGGGGCTGCCGATCTAGGAGAAACCGATTTGAGGAAGGCTATTACCGAGCGGATTCATCCTGATGATCGGGAACGCTATAGGAAAGCAGCCAACACGAGCTTGCAGGAAAAAACACCCTACGAGATTGAATATCGCATCGTTTTTCCCGACGGGATGGAGCGTACTATCCACGCGCGGGGAGAACAGACCCTGGATAAAGACGGTAATATCGTTCGATTTGCAGGTACGGCATTGGACATCACCGAGCGGGTGCAGGCAGAGGAGGAGCTGGCGCTAAAAGGCAGGATCGTCCACGAGGCCAACGACGCGATAATCACCACGTCTAACGACAGTGACTTCACGATAACGAGCTGGAACCCCGGTGCCGAGGAAATCTATGGCTGGAAGGCAGAGGAGGTGATCGGCAGGTCCGCAGCGATGCTTAGGAACGAATACCTTACCGGCAGCCGCGAGGAAGTTCTCAAGGGCATCCTTGAGACCGGTCGCTTCGATGGTGAGGTCATCCAGACCCGGAAAGACGGGAGCAGGGTCAACATTGACGCCAGGGTGATAGCCTTGTGGAACGCGAAGGGCGGCATCATCGGCTGGGTCAGCGTAAACCGCGACATCACTGAGCGCAAGCAGGCGGAGGAGGAAATACGGCAGCGGACGGCCCAGTTGGAGGCGCTGCGAAAGGTGGGGCTGGAACTGACTTCTCAGTTAGACCTGGACGAGCTGCTCCGCTCAATCGTCTCGCGAGCCATCGAATTGCTTGGCGGATCCTCCGGCGGGCTCTACCTCTACCGGCCAGAGCGGGACGTGCTGGAATGGGCTGTGGTCATCGGTACTGGCCTGGTGCCGATTGGGACTGTCCTGCACCGGGGCGAGGGGCTCTCCGGCAAAGTGTGGGAGACCGGCCAGCCGCTTTTCGTGGACAACTACCAGCACTGGGAAGGGCAGGCGGCCATCTACGAG
This sequence comes from uncultured Anaerolineae bacterium, assembly GCA_964461615.1. Taxonomy (GTDB): domain Bacteria; phylum Chloroflexota; class Anaerolineae; order VGOG01; family VGOG01; genus CAZVCJ01. The sequence continues at coordinate 1,533 of CAYWWC010000197.1, read as the reverse complement.
GGCCAACCCTTCAGCGCGACGGTGGGGGTGCCGATTCGTTGGGGGCCGGCCGGGGCCGGTGGGGAGTTCCTGGGGGTGTTGGACGTGCTGGCAGATCCCCCACGCACCTTCTCCGCCGCCGACGCCGAACTGCTGAACCTGTTCGCTACTCAGGCCGCCATCGCCATCGAGAACGCGCGGCTGTTCGAGCAGGCGCAGCAAGAGATCGCTGAGCGCAAGCAGGCGGAGAAGACCATCCGGCACCTGGCTTATCACGACCCCCTGACCGGCTTGCCCAACCGGCGGCTGTTCAATGAGCGCCTTGACCTAGAGATGGCCCACGCCCATCGCGATCAGCGGACGCTGGCCGTGATGCTGCTGGACTTGGATAACTTCAAAGACGTCAATGACACCTTGGGACACAGCGTGGGAGACCAGTTGCTGCACGCCGTTGGCGAGCGGTTAACGAGCCTTCTGCGCCAGAGCGACACGGTAGCCCGCATGGGAGGCGACGAATTCATGCTGATCCTGCCGGAGGCCAATGGGAAGGTGAGTGCGGACACGATCGCGATCAAGATTCTGGAGGCATTTCGAAAACCGTTCGAGTTCGACGGTCACAAGATCAGGACCACCACCAGCATAGGGATCGCCATGTATCCCGACGATGGTGAGGATAGCGATGCCCTGATGGGGAACGCGGACGTCGCTATGTACCGCGCCAAGGATCTGGGCCGGGACGAATACCAGCGGTACAGTGGCACTACAACGAATTCAGAATAGAACGGATATGAATATGGAAGCCCGCTCTGCTTCAGATTGTGATCTACTGAAAGACGAGGAGGGGCGAGGTTATCTCGCCCATTGATTGGGCAGGGAAACCCTGCCTCTACTGAGATTGAATACGCAAGAAATAAACAGAAATAAGGAGAAGCGAATGATAAGTGGTCGAATTGCTAAACCTGTTGAGATTCTCTTAGTGGAAGACAACCCCGGCGATGTGCGCCTGACGCAGGAGGCCCTCAAAGAGGGCAAGGTCATCAACAACCTGCACGTGGCCATGGATGGCGTGGAGGCCCTGGCCTTCCTGCGCCGCGAAGGCGAGTATGCCAATGCGCCTCGTCCCGACGTCATCCTGCTGGACCTAAACCTGCCACGGAAAGACGGGCGTGAGGTGCTGGCGGAGGTGAAAGTCGACGAGAATCTGAGGCGCATCCCGGTGGTGGTGCTGACGGTCTCAAAGGCCGAGGAGGATATCCTCAGGACCTACGACCTGCACGCCAACTGCTATATCACCAAGCCCATTGATCTGGATCAGTTCATCAAGGTGGTCAAGGCTATCGAGAACTTCTGGCTGACCATCGTCAAGTTGCCGCCGAATGGACAGTGATTCATTGCCCGACATCGAAAATCAGAAACCAGGCTTCGTCCTGAGGCTCTGCCCGAAGGGTTTTTCATTTGCTAAGGTATTTTTGGCACTCCAGAACACTCAAAGAGCGACGTTTGCTACCGGACACTTTTTCGGCAGGGCGGTTTTGCTAACCGCTATCTGAGTTT
>CAYWWC010000196.1:0-7754 GCA_964461615.1 uncultured Anaerolineae bacterium | reverse complement strand
GTATAGCTTAATTGTGGCAGTTATCAAGCCCGAAGCCATAACGGGAATTGCTGATGCCACACTGACCCACTACTGGCGCAGCCGTGAACAGGTAGAAGCCTACCTGCGCATGGTGGAGAAAGAACTGGACCGCCAACGGCAGGAACAGGACCGATACCCCTCACCAGCGATACAACGCTTGCGTGAGTTGGCCCACCAGCGTGAACAGCAACGAGTGATGGTGGGTTCTGCCGCATGAGTGGAGCTTGCTTCCTCCTCAGACGAGCACGTTCCCCTTATTCTCCAGGCACTACTGGAACAGAGGGCCCCAGAGATGCGCGTGTATGCCATCGGGGATGATTTGGCGCCCCCGAAAGGCACTTCTGATCCAGACATCCTCACCTGGATAGAAGCTAAGGGCTGCTTGTTGATCACCAATAATCGGGCCACGATGCCTGTGCACCTCCACGCCCACTTGGCCCAAGGAGGGCGCGTCTCTGGGATTGTGCAGCTTCCCCGTCGGACGAACATCCGTGCAATTGTGGATGACCTGTTACTCATTTGGGGCGCCAGCCTGCCAGGTGAGTTTCGGGACCAGATTGTGTACCTGCCCCTGCGCCGCTGAGGATAGGTAGCAGGTTCGTTTTTACCTCCCCAGCGCCCTCTTTTCGCTTCCCGACTTCTTCGCTCACTCCAACAGCAGCCCTACTCAACCGTCACACTCTTTGCCAGGTTGCGGGGCTGGTCCACGTCACAGCCCCGTCGCACGGCTATGAAATAGGCCAACAGTTGCAGGGGAACGACGTTGACCACGGGCGAGAGGAGCGGCGAGGTCGGCGGGACGTATATGACGTGGTCAGCCTTCTCAGCGATGGCCTGGTCGCCCTCGGTGGCCAGGGCGATGACGATGCCGCCCCGCGCCTTGACCTGCTCGATCTGGCTGAGCATCTTCTCGTAGACGCTGTCTCGCACGGCGATAGCCACCACGGGCATGCGCTCGTCAATGAGGGCGATGGGCCCGTGCTTCATCTCCCCCGCCGGATAGCCCTCAGCGTGGATGTAGCTGATCTCCTTCAACTTCAAGGCCCCTTCCAGAGCGATGGGATAATTGATCCCCCGCCCCAGGTACAGGAAGTTCTCCCGCTTGAAGTACTCGGCCGCCAGAGCGTCGTAGCCACCGCTATCCCCTAAAACCTGACCAACCCGATTGGGCAACTCAGCCAAGTCCTCGACCAGCCCCCTCATTCGCGCCGCGTCAATCAGTCCCCGCAGCTTTCCCAGATGCAGCGCCAGGAGATACTGATCAACCAGCGAAGCGGTGAACGCTTTGGTGGAGGCCACTCCGATCTCTGGCCCGGCCTGCATGTAGATGACCCCGCCTGATGGTTCGGACATCCTGGCCGCCTGGCTGCCCATGACATTGACAATGGACAGCAGCCTGGCTCCTTTGCCCCGCGCCTCCTCCATCGCCGCCAGGGTGTCCACCGTCTCCCCCGATTGGGTGAGGGCCAACACCAGGGTGCGCTCGTTGATCAACGGATCGCGATAGCGAAACTCAGAGCCGTAATCCACCTCGACCGGGATCCTGGCCAGGGTCTCGATGATGAACTTGCCCACCAGGCCCGCGTAGGCCGAGGTGCCACAAGCCACGATGAACATCCGCTCGATGGCCTGCGCCTCCTTCGGCGAGATGTTGATCTCATCCAGACACACCTGGCCGGCCTCGAAGTCCACCCGCCCTCGGATGGTGTCAGTGATGGAACGGGCCTGCTCGTAGATCTCCTTCTGCATGAAGTGTTTGTACTCGCCCTTGGCGGCGGAAACCGGGTCCCAGGGCACAGTGTGCACTTCTTTAGCCACCGGCTGCCCATCAAGGGTAGTGAACTTGGCCCCTTCCTGGGTGATCACCGCCATCTGGCCATCCTCGAGGAAGATCACCTGACGGGTGTACTCCAAAATGGCCAGCATGTCCGAGGCGAGGAACATCTCCCCCTCGCCGATGCCCACCACCACCCCGCCGGCGTTGCCCAAGCGTGCGACCACGATACGATCCGGCTCGCGGCTGCTCATCACCACCACCGCGTGCGCGCCCTTGATGCGCCCCATCGCTCGCCGCACCGCCCCCTCCAAATCCCCGCTTTCGGTCAGGTACTTTTCCACCAGATGGGGGATGGTCTCGGTATCCGTCTCTGAGGTGAAGCAATGGCCCTCTGCCGTAAGCTCCTGGCGCAGGGATAGAAAGTTTTCCACGATGCCGTTGTGGATGACCACCACCTCGCCCTGGCAATCAACGTGGGGATGGGCATTGCGCGAGCTGGGCGCACCATGGGTGGCCCAGCGGGTGTGGCCGATGCCGATGTTCCCGCCCACCGGGCTTTCGGCCAGCATCCTCTCCAGGTTGGTCAGCCTCCCCGCATCGCGGCGGACCTCAATACGTCCATCTTGGATGACGGCCAGCCCCGCCGAGTCGTAGCCTCGATATTCTAAACGTTTTAGCCCCTCCACGATAATGAGCGTGGCCTCCCGAGGGCCAACGTAACCTACTATTCCACACATTTTAGCCTCCTTAACTATCTCACTCAAGAGATTTAGCAAATGGGGGCCAAAAAGCAAAAAGGGCACGACAGGGCGTGCCCAGAACATCGCTCCATGAAGATGGCCCCCCTCCGGATACTACGGATGAAATAAGCTGATCGGCATAGCGCGTCAGGCCACACGCCGTCGTGGTCTGTCTGCAGCCGATGCGTCTGCCATCCTTTGCGCCACTGCATCCCCCTTTGTCCCGCCAGTCACCTGACGGTTTTATAGGGACGCTATTTTGGAGGGGAAAAGATAAGGGACGTGGCCATCCCTGGAGGCTTCCGCTGATCACTCGATTTTCGAACACGGAGAATCGGAAGTCACGGCATGTTCCGCGTTTCCGTGTAATCCGTGTTCCTAGCCCCGCCTCGCGACGGGGAACCTCCTCCTCGTCAACTGGAACCCAAGATACTGGGTATTGGATATTGGTTCCAGTCCATGCGCTGTCTTCCCCTTCTCCGATTCAACTCACATGATCATCACCTCCTGTCCGACGGTTTTAGCACAGGCTGATATTACTACGTTTGCGGAGGATTGTCAAATCCCGGCGGCTCAGCAAAGGACTACGAGGCAGGAAGAACTCTAGGCCAGGTAGGGCACAGTCTGGGGGCCGTCGGGCAGGACAGCGATGGTGGCCCCAAGGTTGTGACGCCGCAGCCGGGCCAGCGTCTCTTCGATCGAAGGACAGGGGATCACCAGCGCCCGCCGCAGTTCCTCGTCCGATAGCCCGTCGGCGTAGACGTGCACGCTGGCCTTGAGCTGGATCTGCGACTGGGTCTGCGCTTCCCACTGGTCGTGACAGCGAAAGCCCGGGGCCATGACCTTGTCCAGCAGTTCCTGGGGCGAACTGGCCTCCCACAGCAGGCGCTGGTACTCGCCGTGAGAGGGCACGCCATCCCAGCACTCGGCGGCGACGATGATGTCGCCGCCCGGTCGCACGATCTGGGCCGCGGCCGACATGCCCTTGACTGCCTGGTACAAATTGAGGTCCAAAGGGTAGCCACTGTTGGAAGTGATGACGATGTCGAAGGGCTCCGGCACTGGCTGCATGGCCGTCTGTCGCACGAAGTCCACCCCATCGCGGTGGGCGCCCCCCAATTCGCCCGCAAAGACGCCCGTGATCTCCCGCTCTCGGTTCAGGGTGACGTTGAGCAAAAAAGTCGGCGGGAAGAGACATTCCCGCGTGCTCTGGGCCACGGCCAACATCTCCTCCCACATGGGGTTGCCATTAGTCACCGCCCAGGTGGCCTTGGGGTGGGCGATCATCGTCGCGCCGTGGTTGTCCAGGATGGCTTCGATGTCGGCGATGCCGGGCAGGACGGCCTTGGGGCCGCCGCTGAAGCCAGCGAAGAGGTGAGGCTCGATAAAGCCGGTCAAGATGCGCACCGAGGCTTCCACGTAAGTCCGGTTGATCCGCACCGGCCGGCCAGCCCGGTTTCGTCCGGCCTCGACCAGGCTCTCATCGTCCCAGGCGTCGTGCTGAACGATGCGATATCGGCTGACTACCTGGCTCCCCAGCATGCCCATCAATTCGGCCTCGGTCTGGGGGCGGTGAGTGCCCAGGGCGTTGATCAGCACGATCCGCTCGTCGGGCACGCCGGCCAGGGCCAGCTCGTCCAGCAGAGGCGGCAGCACCCGATCGTTGGGCATGGGGCGGGTCAGATCGCTGAACACCACGGCCACCGTGTCGTCCGGCCTCACCAGATCGCGCAGGGGCAACGTGCCCGCAGGCGAGCGCAGCGTAGCCGTGATAGCGGCCCGCTCGTCGGACAGGCCAGGCACGAACTGCGGCTCGATGACGGTCACCGGCGTGTCTTCGGGCAGCTCAATCCACAACCCCTCACGCCCATAGGCCAATTGTAGTCGCGCCGTCCTGAGCTTGTCGAAGGGCATAGGTCTCTCCTCAGGGAAATATCTTAGCCGGATTCAGGATGCGATTGGGGTCAAAGACTTCCCTGATCTTCTCCATGATCTCGATCTGGGCCTGATCCAGAGCTAGTGGGAGATACTTCCGGCGGGTGGCGCCGATACCGTGCTCGCCGGTGATCGTCCCGCCCAGAGACAGGGTCAGCTTGTACATCTCGACGATAACGCGTGGAATGATCTCTTCCCACCTTTCAACCGATAAGTCATCCTTCAGCACATTGACGTGGACGTTGCCATCGCCAGCGTGTCCGAAGTTGACGATGCGCACGGCGTAGCGCTCCGCTATCTCCCCGATTCCCTTCAGGAGGGCGGGTATCTCGGAGCGAGGCACCACTATGTCCTCCATGTGATTGATGGGGCTCTCTTTTTTGAGCGCGTCAACGATGGCCCGCCGCGCCTCCCACAGTCGGTCCCGCTCCCGTGGCTTCAGGGCGACCAAGACGTCCAGAGCGCCGTTCTCCAGACAGATGTCGGCCACCTTGTCGTAGTCCGCGTCTATCGCCTCCTTATGATTGCCGTCCAATTGGATCAAGAGGTGAGCCGCGGCATCGTGGAAGGGAATCTCTTTCTCCAGGTACCGCTCACCTGCCAACACGCTATCCCGCTCCATGAACTCGATGGCGGTGGGTACGATGCGCTGGGCAATGATGTCGGAGACCGTGCTGGCCGCCGCCCGGAAGTCGCTGAAGGGCACCAGTAGATCAACCTGAAGCTTGGGTAGGGGCAGCAGCCGCAGGATGATCCTGGTCACCACCGCCAGGGTGCCCTCCGAGCCGATCAGCAGTTGGATCAGGTTGTAGCCGGTGACGTTCTTGACCAGCTTCCCCCCACAGGTGATGATCTCGCCCGAAGGCAGCACCGCCTCCAGGCCGCACACGTAATCCTGAGTCACTCCGTACTTGACCGCCCTCGGGCCGCCCGCACCCTCGGCGATGTTCCCCCCGATGGTGCAAGATTCGAGACTGGCCGGATCGGGGGGATAGAAGAGGCCCTCGGCCTCAACAGCCAGGTGGATGTCGTTAGTGATCACCCCAGGCTCGACGGTGACCATCAGGTTCTCCTCGTCAATCTCCAGGATGCGGTTCATCTTTTCCGTGGAGAGGACGATGCCGCCCAGACTGGGCACGGCCCCACCGCTGAGACCATAGCCCGCCCCCCGTGGCGTCACCGGGATACGCTCCTGCTGGGCCAGCTTGAAGATGTCCGCCACTTGCTCCGCTGACGTGACCCGTACCACCACCTCGGGATCGGCCCACAAGCCCACCGTCTCGTCGTGGGCATAGGGCTCCATATCGTCGGCACTGGTCAGGACGTTGTTCTCGCCTACGACCTGGCGGAGCGCCGTGATGATCTCAGGGTTCACTTTCTTGTACATTCACCCCTTCTCTCAGCGAAACGTGAGGCGTGAAACGTGATGTGCAAGACGTGGCGAGAATCACGTTTCACGTCTTCACGTTTCACTCATCACTTCCTGCGCCGCCGCCAGCCCCACCCCAGCCTCGAACTCATACCCAGCCCGGGCCAGCCCTTGTTCGATAGCCCCCACGGTGGCCAGGATGTCGGACGCGCTCACCACGCCCATGTGCCCGATGCGGAAGTAGCGAGCCTTGATGACCGGATGCAGGCCGCCGGCCAGGATGACGCCGGCGTCTTTGATGTGTCCGAGCACCGCGCGGTCCACCCCATCGGGGTAGTAGGAGGCGGTCAGCGTGGTGGCTGTCTTGTCGGGGGCTACCGGCACCTGCTTCATCCCCAGGGCGGTGATCGCTGCCTTGAGTGCCTGGCTCAGCCGCCGATGGCGAGCGAAGCGGGCGTCCATGCCCTCGTCCAAGATCTGCCCCAGGCTCACGTTGAGGGCCCAGATGAGGTTCACCGCCGGCGTGCCGAAGTAGCGGGGTTGACGGGACTCGTAGCCTTCCATGATGGGCAGCCATTTGGTTCAGTCGGAGTAATAGCTGCCCACCGGGGTCTGGCGATTGTGAAAAGCGTCCAGCGCCCGCGGCCCGGCCACCACCAGGGCCAGGCCCGGCGGCACACCGATGGCCTTTTGCGAAGCCGTAAGAGCGAGATCAATGCCCCACTCCTCCTGACGCATCTCCTCGCCGGCCACCGCGCACACGCCGTCCACCACGACCAGCGCGCCGTGCTCGCGCCCCAACGCGGCCAGACCCTTCACGTCCGCGCCCACGGCGGTGGAGGTATCCACGTGGGTGATAGTCATCAGCTTGGGGCGGTGTTCTTGCAGTGCAGCCTCCACCTCCTCCAGGGCGGGCGCGTCGCCCACGGCCGGGGCGCGCACCTGGGTCACAACCGCGCCATAGCGCTCCAGGATGGCGGCGAAGCGGTCGCTGAAGTAGCCGGTGTTCACCGCCAGGGCCTCGTCGCCAGGCTCAATGAGGTTAGCCGCGGCGACATCCATGGCCAGCGTGCCGGAGCCGGCGATGGCGAAGGGCTGCCCGCTGGGGCACAGGAACACCTGGCGCAGCCGCTCCAACGCCTGGCCGAAGACCTCGATGAAGTTGGGGGCCACGTGACTGGTGGTGGCCATACCCATCGCCCGCAGCACCTCCGGCGTGAACTCGATAGGGCCGGGAATCATGAGTAGTTTTCTGTCTTTCATAGTTTGTACCTGCCTTTTTTGAATTGTAGTGGAACCTAATGCACAGGGTGAAGACCTATCACCCCCCGCCCACCGGCGGGAAGAAGGCCACCCGGTCACCGTCGCTAAGCGGGTAGTCCTCATCCCGACGCCGATTGTTGACGAAGGCTGTCTTCACCTCACCCTGCGGCACCCCCAGCTTGACCAGCAGATCAGCCACCCGGGTTCTTTCGGGCATCTGCAGGATCAGTGATTCACCAACACCCGTTCCAGGGCTGTATTTGCGCAGTGTGGCATACAGCCGCACTTCAACTTCAATCATCCACTTCCTCGCTAGCCTTCGCAAAATACCACTTGTAGAGCAACTGCATGTCATCTGGGAAGACCGCCAGGCGGTCGCCGTCCTTCACTCCTCTCGTCAGAGCGGAGTATTGCCAGTTTAGGAAGACGTTGCTCCCGATCTCTTCCATTGGGATGCCCAGGCGCTCCAGCACCCCCTGGATGTTGTCGCTCTCTTGCACTGGCACGTGGACGACGGAATCGCTGGCAGGGTGCTGCTCATCGGCGAAGCGCCGCAGCTTGCCGTACAGGTGGATCTCAATCATATCCCTTCTCCTAATCGGGATAGGGGGACGGGCCAAGCCCGCCCCCCTCCCACACCACCGGACAT
>CAYWWC010000195.1:0-7791 GCA_964461615.1 uncultured Anaerolineae bacterium | reverse complement strand
GCGCCCCAGGAGATCCCAAAAGCAATAACCTACTTGCTCAGACAGGGAAAAACCTGGTTTCTCTATCCAAGCTAAATCGAGTGTCATTGTAATTGACTTTGGCGATTTCGTCAAGTTAGGGCACAACCGACTTGCCGCCCTTTATCACCCTGTCCACCAGGTTGATCCCGAAGCGATAGGACAGATGACGATAGTCGGGAACACTCAAAATAAGGATGTCAGCCCTTTTGCCGACCTCCAAACTCCCCACTCGATGGCCCAATCCAACGGCGTGGGCGCCGTTGATGGTGGCGGCAGCGATGGCTTCGGCCGGGGTCATCTTCATGAAGCGGCAGGCCAGGGCGATGATAAATTGCATGGACTCGCACCAGCAGGTGCCGGGATTGAGGTCGGTGGCCAGGGCCAAAGCGCCCCTGGAGTCAATGATCCGCCGAGCCGGAGTATACTCGTGGCGCCCCAGGCCGAAGGGTGTACCCGGCAAGGCCACGGCAATGGTATCCGACCCAGCCAGCAACTCGATCTCCTCTTCAGGTGTGCAGACCAGGTGATCGGCTGAGACCGCCCCCAACTCTACCGCCAGCCTCGTGCCCCCCAGCGGCTTGAACTCGTCGGCGTGGATTTTCAGCCCGAAGCTCAGGGCTTGCGCCGTGATATTGTGTGAGGAAACGGCCGCCTCCAGCACTCGCCGCGACTGCTCCAGGGTGAAGGCTCCCTCGTCGCAGAAAACATCGCAAAAAATTTGGGATTTGGGATTTGAGATTTGAGATTTAATCATCGGCAGCATCTCCTCGACGACCAGATCCACGTACTCCCCCGCTCGCCCCCCGTACTCCTCCGGCACCGCGTGGGTGCCCAGGAAAGTGGGGACTAGATCCACAGGGTGCTCGGCGTCCAGGCGGCGGATGGCCTCCAGCATCTTGAGCTCGTTCTCGACGTCCAGGCCGTAGCCGGTCTTGGCCTCGGCGGTGGTCGTGCCGTGGGCCAGCATCCGATCCAGCCGCGCCCGGCTCTCCTCCGCCAGTTGCTCCACACTGGCTGCCCGGCTGGCTCGCACGGTGGACATGATTCCCCCGCCGGCGGCCATGATTTCCAAATAAGTGGCCCCCTTGACCCGCTGCTCGAACTCCCCCGCCCGGTCGCCCGCGAAGACCAGGTGGGTGTGGGGATCAACGAAGCCGGGCATGACCACCTTGCCCGAAGCGTCCATCTCCTCGGCAGCCGTGACCCGCCCTCGCACCTCCGCTGTCAGCCCCACCAGGGCAATGAGGCCATCCTTGATAACCACCGCCCCGTCCTCAATGATTCCCAGTTCCTCCATCGCCGCCCCGCGCTTGGGGCCCTCGGAGGCAAGGGGCAGAAGCTGAGCGGCGCTGTGGATGAGAAGGTCAGCTTGGATCATGGTTTTCTCCTCACGCTATTCGATGACATCCCCGCCATTGGGACGAGGCAGAGCCCCCCCTTTCTTGCTACCCAGGGGCGTCCCCGCCCTGTCTCGGAACAGTTCGGCCACGAAATCAGGGCGAGACGCCCGCTCACAGCAAGGGAAGGCCCCTCCTTAACTGCTGCCCAGGGGCGTCCCCGCCCCGTCTCGGAACAGTTCGGCCACGAAATCGGGGCGAAGACGCCTGCTCACAGCAAGGGAAGGCCCCTCCTCACCGCTACCCAGGGGCGTCCCCGCCCCGTGTCAAAACAAGCCCAACACGATCACAATGTCGTCTACCTCTATGACCGGCCTCTGCCCTCGATCGTAGAAACAAGCGCTGGAATAAGGGTAATCCGCCCGGTCCGTGACCAAGCGCCAATCCTTGTCCACAGGATTGTTGTGGGTGTACTCCATCTTCTGAAACAAGAATGCCTCTGAGTAAACGTTCTTCGCCAATGCCTCTTCCCAGATACGATGCTCCCTATCGTGATCCTGTTGAGCGGCTTGACGGAAGAAGGCCAAGAACCCTGCCTTGTGGTCTCGTCTAAGCTGCTTTAATATCTCGTGAGCCGTGTAAGAGGCAAATCGTTGAACCAATTGATCAGCGGTACCTGTCAGGGGTTTGATGATGGCGTGCAGATGGGTGGGCATGACGACGAAGGCAAAGAGTTGAATGTGTCCTTGACGGCGGAGCCAGGCCAGGGACTGCAGGATGATATCCGCGTAACCTGGATCGGTGAAGATAGGCTTCCAACCGGCTATGGTACAGGTGACGAGGTAAAGATGATGTTCGTCGAAGACAGTTTTGTATTTCACAGTGGCATCCTCCAATGCATATACAGGGCGAGGATGCCCCTCTCTAGCAAAAAGCTGGGATGCTCCAATGGTGCCACCGCTGTCAGAGCAGGGGCCAGGCCCCCCCGTAACAAAGTGTTCGCGACAACTGCTACCAAGGGGCGTCCCACCCCATCCAAGAGCGGTTCGGCCACGGAATCGAGGCGAGGACGCCCCTCCGTAGCAAGTCAAAAGAACTTCTGCTGACCCACTTTAATCTTGCAAGCTTCGAAGTCGTTCCTGCAACTTCGCCTGCCTTTGGCGATAGCCAGCCAGCTTATTTCGTTCCCTCTCCACCACCTGTGCGGGAGCCTTGGCCAGAAAGTCCTCGTTGGCCAGGAGCTTTTCAGAGCCAGCGATCCCCGTGGTGACTTCCTCGACCTCGGCGTTCAACCGCTGTTGCTCCTTTGCCAGATCCACCATCCCCGCCAGGGGCAGGTAGACTTCCACGCCTCCCACCACCAGGGCCAATGCCTGGGTCGGCTTCGTCTCCAGAGTGCGAGCTATGTGCAGCTTTTCGGCGTCGAGACGCGCCGTGGTGATGAGTATATCCTTTTGGCCAGACAGCAGCTCACATTCTTCGCTGGCGACGATAATGGCCCCAATGCGCCGGCCCGGCTCCACTTTGTACTCCGCACGGGCATTGCGTATGGCGCGCACTATCTCCATGATCAACGCCATCTCGGTCTCCGCCGCCTCGTCCATCGGCCCAGCCTCTGGCCACGGGGCCACGATCAGAGCTTCACCTTCGTGGGGCAAGTGCTGCCAGATCTCCTCGGTGACGAAGGGCATGAAGGGATGCAGGAGGCGCATGGTACGTTCGAGGATGTAAACCAACACCTGCCGAGCTGTGTCCTGGGCCTCCTCGTCATCGCCATAGAGCCTGATCTTGGACATCTCGATGAACCAATCGCAATACTCGCCCCACAGGAAGTCGTAGATCTGCCGCCCCGCCTCGCCGAAGTTGTAATCCTCAAAAAGGCGTGTGACCTCGGCGATCAGGCGATTGTGGCGGGAGAGAATCCAACGCTCAGGAAGCTGGGTATTGGGTATTGGGTATTGGATACTGGCTATTGGCGGCCTGTCCTGAGCTCCGTCGAAGGGTTGGAGGTTGCTAACTACAAAGCGTGTCGCATTCCACATCTTGTTGGCGAAATTGCGGTTGGCCTCCACGCGGGTGAGCGACAGGTTGACGTCGTTGCCGGGAGTGGAGCCGGTGAGGAGGGTGAAGCGCAGGGCGTCGGTGCCGTACTCGTCCATGACTTCCAGCGGATCCACCCCGGTGCCCTTGGAGCGGCTCATCTTCTGGCCGTGCTCGTCTCGCACCATCCCGTGCAGGTAGACGCAGTGGAAGGGGATGTCGCCCGTGCACTCCAGGCCCATCATGATCATACGTGCAATCCAGAAGAAGAGGATGTCATAGCCGGTCTCAAGGATGGTAGTGGGATAGAAGTAGCGCAGATCCTCGGTGTCGTCGGGCCAGCCCAGGGTGGAAAAGGGCCACAAGGCCGACGAGAACCAGGTGTCGAGGATGTCTGTATCCTGGTGGATGTTGGCGCTGCCACAGGCCTGGCACGAGGTGGGATCCTCCATCATCACCGTGAACTCATCGCAGTCATCGCAATACCACACCGGGATGCGATGGCCCCAGTAGAACTGGCGGGAGATGCACCAGTCGCGGATGTTCTCCATCCAGTGGAAGTAGACCTTGTTGAACCGCTCAGGAATGATGCGGATGCGCCCGTCGCGCACAGCGTCAACGGCAGCATCGGCCAGGGACTTGATCTTGACGAACCACTGGGTGGAGAGGCGAGGCTCGATCACCCGGTCGCAGCGCTGGCAGTGGCCCAGGGCGTGCTGGTGATCCTCAATGCGCACCAGCAATCCCTCCTTCTCCAGGTCGGCCACCAAGTTGCGACGGCACTCGTAGATGCCCTGCCCGGCGTATGGGCCGGCCAGCTCGCTCATGGTGGCGTCGTCATTCATCACGTCCGGCATCTCCAAATCGTGGCGCTTCCCGATTGCGTAGTCAGTGGGGTCGTGGGCCGGGGTGACCTTCACCGCGCCGGTGCCGAAGTCGGGATCCACCACCGAATCGGCGATGATGGGGATGCGCCGCCCGATGGCCGGAAGGACAGCGATACGGCCCACCATGCCGGCATAACGCTCGTCGTCGGGATTGACAGCCACCGCCGTATCGCCCAAGATGGTCTCGGGGCGGGTGGTGGCCACCTCAATCCAGTCGGTAGCTCCCTCGGCCCAGCGACCGCTGCCCCATTCCGCCCCCTCTTTCCCCCCCAACTTTGGGGGGGAAAGAGGGGGGGTGCCTTCCCACTCGTTGCCGATGGCGGAAGGGCTCGCTATGGGGTAGCGGACGTGCCACAGATGAGTCGCCTCTTCCTGGTGGATCACCTCCAGATCAGAGACGGCAGTGCCACAGCCGGGGCACCAGTTGACCATGTAGTAGCCGCGGTAGATCAGGCCCTTTTGGTAGAGTTGGACGAAGGAGGTGCGGACGGCGCGCGAGAGGCCCTCGTCCATGGTGAAGCGTTCCCGCTTCCAGTCGCACGAGGCCCCCAGGCGGCGCAACTGGCGGTTGATGACCCCGCCGTAGCGCTCCTTCCAGGCCCAGCCCAGGCGGACGAACCACTCTCGCCCCAGGTCGTAGCGGGTCAGGGGTAAGCGAGGTTTTCCGCCGTCGTCGCGAGCTCTTCCGCCGTCGTCGGGGAGGGGGTAACCGATCTCCCGCAGCAGGTCGTCGGCGGTGCGCTTGTCCAGGGCTTGTTCGATCACGTTGTGGGTGCCGATGCTGGCGTGGTCGTTGCCGGGCAGCCAGAGCGTGGGTTCACCCCGCATGCGGTGCCAACGGGTCATCAGGTCCTCGATAGCCATCACCAGGGCGTGGCCGATGTGCAGCTCGCCGGTGATGTTGGAGGGAGGCATAGAGATCACGAACGGCTTCTGATCTCGGCTGGCCAATCCTTTCTCAAACTGGGTCTCCGGGGCGAAGTAGCCCTGTTTCTCCCACCAGTCGTAAAGACGCTTCTCCACGTCATGGGGGTTGTAGGTTTTGGGTAGTCCCGTAGTAGATATTTCCTTCATCAAAATAATTTACCTCCTCGAAAATTGCTGGTTATTCGTGCTCGTTGGGGTTTTCGGTTGGCAGCCCCTCCGCCTGCGCCGCTTTGCAGAGGGCTTTGTCGGCGGAGACGAAGGTGAGAGATGGCAGTTTGTCGGCGATCAAGGCGTTATTCAGGATGAGAGCCGAGGCCAACTGCACGGCATCGTAGGCGCGCAGGGGATGGCGTTGGATGAGTTGTACGGCAGTATCAATGACCGTGCTATCCGCTTCAAGCAATGTACACCGTTGGCGTCCATCCCTCAGAAAGCGAGAAATCAGGGCCGCTTTCAGTCCCGTGGAAATCTCGCGCATCCGATGCCGCTTAGTAAAGGCGGCCGCCACTTCCGCAACGCTGAGAGATGAAGTGGCGACGGCGTTGCGCCATTCATCACCGGCTCGATCATCAACCAAGATCTTCACCCAGTGGGCGCCGACCTCAGGAATGTAGTATTTGACCAATGCGCTGCTGTCAAAGTAGTAAGAAGCCATCAGCGCTCGCCCCGATCCGCGATGATATCTTCAGACAGGGGGGATATTCCTCTCAGCGCCTCACGAAGTTCTTCAACGGTCATATCCGGAGCATCTTCAATATACTTGTCCCACTCTGATCCCAGGGTCATCACCAGCCCCGTCTTGCGGATAGCGGCCATCGTGCGTTCATATTCTGAGGGAGGAAAGGTCTCCTTCCGCTCCAACCCTCGCCAAAGAGTACTGACGATGACCTTGTTCAGCGACTGCGCTGATCGCGTTGCCCGTTCCCGTAGGGTTTGGTGAAGTTGTCTGGGCAAACGTACCGTTAGTTTAGCCGTTTCCATTTTGATCACCTCCATCTAGGGATTGCCACCATAGTGGCACATGAATTATAGGGGAAGTCGCCTGATTTGTCAATTTTGGCCATCCCCACAGTAAATCAAAGAGCCCCTCCCGTCAAGGACGAGAGAGGCTCACCTCCCGTGGTACCGCCTTGCTTAACAACAGATTGCCAGGCAGATCCGCTGTTCTCTCATTTTGCCATAACGGGCCTACCCCCGTACTGACCTACTGCAGAGGCTGTGAGCCATCCGCCATCAGCCAGCAGACTCCCAGGCGACCTTCGGCGGGCCCTGTGGATAGTTCCACACCCTACAGGGCGGGCATCCCTGCGAGGAGCTTTCAGCCAGCGTCTCCTCTTCTCTACCGGGTCCGACCCGCCTACTCCTCCTGTTCATTGTCTTTTGCTTATCGAATTGCTTTCAGCTAGGGAATACCAGTCGGCTTCAGAATGGCAGGAATTCCACTCGATTGATCAAATCTTCAGGTTCTCCAGCCTTGGCAATGATTTCTAAATCGTGGACACAGGTTCCGATAGAAACGCGTAGTTGATGAGCATAGATCACTCCTCGAAAGGGAATGCCTTCTCTTTGTCGTTTGGTGGCCTCGGCGAGGAGGTCGTCATCTTGCGTGAAAAGCACGCGTCCCAGTTCATCAGCCCGATTCAACAATTCCAAATCGTCCATACGACTCGCACCGTCCTCGTGTGCTGTTATCACATCCACTTCTCGCAGACGGAGTCCGGTGGTGATGGCTCGTGGCACATGTTGATCCATGTAGAACGCGATTGCCATCAGATCAGCCTCTTGGCCCGCAGTCGAGCCACAAGAGGTGAGGGATCCATCGCTTGCCGAATCTGATCAACAAACTGAAGCCGCCGCTCAATGTCTCGGTCGAGTTCTTCCTGATGGTCCCAGTAGTAGGCCAAGGCTGAGTAGATTTGACCCAGCGTCAAGTAGGGATGCTGGAAATGCACCTCCTCTGGGCTCCAGCCATAGGCCATTCTGCCCAGGACGAGTTCAACCACCTTCATATTTGTTCCAGCAATGACCGGCACACTATCTCCGTTGAGGATAACGTGCTCATATTGCGTTTTAACTTTCTTCCTCAAAAGCTCTCTCATCTTCGGTGACAGCCTCCTCTTCTGTTTGAGTTTTGTAGTGAGCAAGAACTCGACGCACTCGTTCTTCACCCCATCCAGGTGGAAAGTAATTGTCTGTCATCCCTGTCTCTTTAACGATTCTAACCTATCTCCCCAAAAATGTCAACCGCCCAAGAACCTCTAACAACCACTCAAAGAACCTTTCAATGGGGTTAATTAATTGCGCTCCGCCGAAGGCGAAAGCGATGGTTTTGATTGTTTTACCCACCCAACAACTCAGCAGGAACTGCCCTAGCGGAAAGCGCATAGCGCCAGCGGCGATGCCTGCCAGGTCGAAGAAGGGGTTGGGGATGGCCGAGAGAACTAGGATGGTGGCTGAGCCATTGCGCTGCATCCATCTCTCCAGCCGATCATACATCTTCCAATCCTCGATCACGGCTCGCCCCCCATAGCCAGCCAGGTAACCCGTCAGCTCACCCAGGGCCTCGCCGACGCCGGCTA
>CAYWWC010000194.1:0-7798 GCA_964461615.1 uncultured Anaerolineae bacterium | reverse complement strand
TCGTGGCAAAGAATTGACCACTTGGCAAAGCAACCATGCAAACTACCAGAGAGCCCCTATTCAACTTATAATTGAACCATCCCGGGTGGAGTTCTGGCTATGATAGAGTAGGCAGGCCGGGCATGAGAGCCCAGCCATCAAGGGGGAGAGAAAGCGACATGTCGGATGACATACTGAAGGTTGCCACTTTCAACGCCAATTCCATCCGGGTCCGGCTGGAGCAAGTGCTGGGCTGGCTGCGCCGGGAGGAAGCTGACATCCTTTGCATCCAGGAGACGAAGGTGCAAGACCAGGATTTCCCGGCGGGGCCGATCAGAGAGGCGGGCTACCACGTGGTCTTTCGAGGACAGAAGGCCTACGCCGGCGTAGCCATCATCAGCCGGGAGGAGCCCCAGGAGGTAGCCTTTGGCCTCAACGGCGATGGGCCGCGCCTGATCCGGGCTGTCATCCGGGGCATCCCGGTGGTCAACACCTACGTCCCCCAGGGACGCTCGCCGGATTCGGAGCACTTCCAGTACAAGCTGGAGTGGTTCGGTCGGCTGCGGGCCTTCTTCGAGCGCCACTACTCGCCGCAAGAGCCGCTGCTGTGGGTGGGCGATTTCAACGTCGCCACCGAGCCGATTGATGTGCACGATCCGAAGAGGCTGAAGAACCACGTGGACTTCCATCCCGAGGCTCGCGCCGCCCTGGAGCGGGTGCGGGAGTGGGGCTTCGTGGACGTCTTCCGCCGGCATCATCCCGATGAGCCGGGACAATACACTTACTGGGACTACCGGGCGCGGAATCCCGTGGAGCGGGGAGTTGGCTGGCGGGTAGATCACATCTGGGCCACCGAGCCGCTGGCCCGCCAGTCCACCCACGCCTGGATAGACGTGGAGGCGCGGCAGGCAGAGCGACCCTCGGATCACACCTTGCTGGTGGCCGAGTTCGCGCTCTGACCGCCAGGACATAAACCTACGAGAAAGGGAGGAAAGAAAGAGAGACAAATGCCAATCTACGAATACCGATGTGAGGAATGTGGAGAGAAATTCGAAAAACTAGTGCGCTTGAGCACTTCGACCTCGGAGATAGAGTGCCCTAACTGCAGCGGCCAGAAAGTGGAGAAGCTCATCTCCACCTTCTGCGCCAGGATGTCTAGCACCACGGCAATGGCGCCCGCCGCCGCTTGTAGCACCCCCACCTGAAGGCTGTGAGCGGAAGGCAGGTT
Source organism: uncultured Anaerolineae bacterium (assembly GCA_964461615.1). Lineage (GTDB taxonomy): Bacteria > Chloroflexota > Anaerolineae > VGOG01 > VGOG01 > CAZVCJ01. The sequence continues at coordinate 6,591 of CAYWWC010000194.1, read as the reverse complement.
GCCTTCACAAAGGCAGGAGATTCGATGAGCAAAGAGCGGATCAAGGAACTGGAGAGGCAGATAGCGGAACTGAAGAGCCGCTGGCCGGCCCATTCGGTACCGCCAGCGATGTTTCGGCAATTTGAGGACCTGGAAGAAGAATTGGAGAGAGAGTTGGAGAAAGCAGCCAGGGGTGAGACCGATGCCCAAGCCAATGGTCGTGATAGACTATAGCAAATGCCATCCTGAGAAATGCGACCAGGGCATCTGTCTCGCCGTGCTTGCATGTGAACACAAAATCCTCAAACAAGAAGCACCTTACGAGATGCCCGATCCTAACCCGGCCGTGTGTGTTGGCTGTGGCCTATGTGTCCAGGCTTGCCCTTTTGAGGCTGTCCAGATGATGTGAGAGAGGAGTCGGCACCTTCACCTGGGCTGGGAAACCTTCCTTGACAGGGCACGGCGAATCTGCTAAGATAGTCCCAATGCCAAGTTGAAAGGAGAGTTTACGATGTTCGTGAAAAACTACCGTCAGGTCACGCCGGAGTCCGTTGTGGAGGCGCCAGGCCTTACCGTCCGCTGGGTGATCGGTGAGAAGGACGGCGCGCCGAACTTCGCCATGCGCGTCTTCGAGGTGGAAGCTGACGCTGCCACCCCGTTCCACACCCACGCCTGGGAGCACGAGGTTTTCATCCTGGCCGGCAATGGGCACGTCAGAGAAGAGGCTGGCGAGACGCCATTCCAAGAGGGGGACGTCGTCTTCGTCGCCCCGGAGGAAAAGCACCAGTTCGTCAATGATGGGGACACGGACCTGCGCTTCATCTGCGTCGTTCCTCTGTAGCAAGGGCCGTAGGGAGCAATGGTCAAGCAGTGTCAGGAGATATCGAATGGATTTCCTGATTGTGTTTCCGTCCCAAGTGGTGTATAATTGTGGATGCTTGGCGATTTCGACAAGCCCTCGGCTGAGCTCGGTCGAAGCCCTCGGTTGAACGCTCAATCCAAGGATTTGTCGAGACAGGGCGCAAAGGCTCTTTTTTGGCATTAGCCGATGGAGGTGAACCGTGGCGAGCATAGCGATCCGAGAAATCTATTTGGAAACGTTACATTCCCTGGGAGATGTAGGCACAGAGGTAGAGGCTGCCATCCGCCGGCACACAGTAGAACGGATCAGCGATAAGATTGTCTCACTGCGGGCCGAAGACCGTCAGTGGGAGGAGAAATACGGCTGTAGCTACGAAGTCTTCAGGGAGAGAACGAGCGGTGATCCCGACTTCGTGGAACGCCTGCATCGTGAGCGACCAACCTGGGAGCTTGACGTGGCCCACTGGGAGTTCTGTCATGAAGGAGTCCAGGATTGGACACAGGAATTGCAGCGCATTTTGACCAGTTGATTTCGCTGGTTAGGGCACATCTCACCGATGTAGAAGTGGTGCGACGAGATGTGACGTCCCGGCGAGCAATCCTGGAGCTTCGCGGAACCTGGGAGAGGTATATCATCCGCCTGGTGGAGATCGTCACGCCAGACGGCCGTGAGTATCGGTACTATGTCTTCGACGGGGCATACATCGTTGCTGGCTTCGACAATCACGCTGATTTGTCGGCCGTTCGGCTCCGCTATGGGGCCGACTGGAAGCAGCATCGCTACAAGCCCATTCCCCATCTGCATCTGGAGAACAAGACAAAGCTCGAACTTACCGAGGACATGACATGTCAGCAGTTCTTGGCCTGGATGGAGCTGAATCTGCGTCCCACGTAGGCGCCTGGTGATTTCGGCAAGCTCAATCCAAGGATTTCGGCAAGCTCAATCCAAGGATTTGCCGAGATAGAGTGCAAGGATGCGCTTCTGGTGCGTCAAGCCAACATAGTCCCCAGCCCGACGCCAGCCGAGGCCGCGCTCTTGCGTGCTCTGAGGCTGGCGTTTTGTATGCGCTGGAATCACTGACTGCACTGAACAGCAGTGACTTGGAAGCTGAAGCGGCGGCTCTTGTTAGCGAAGCGGCGGCTCTTGTTAGCGAAGCGGCGGCCTTTGTTAGCGAAGCGGCGGCCTTTGTTAGCGAAGCGGCGGCTCTTGTTAGCGAAGCGGCGGCCACTGAACGTGGCGCCCCCCTCAGTGCTTTCAGTGTGTTCTCAGCGGCGTCAGTGGTTCAATTTCCCTTGCCTGCTCTCCCCCGGCTCCTCCCTACAAGCCGCCCCCAAGCCGGCCCTGCTTGGCGACTCTACACCACCCGGAGGGCAGCGGACAGCCCGTATGTCGTGACGGCGAACACTACATTCCATGGCCGTTATCGGGGAGCTAAAGGCTGCGTTGACAAGCCAGTGACCGAATGGTATAATCACACAAAACAGGCCATCGGAGGTGATCTATGAGCAGAGCTGTAACCGCTGAGTTTGTTTCGACCAGGGAAATCGAAAGTCTGGACGATGCTTTGCGTCTCCTGGCTGAAAGCAGGCGGTCTATACTCCTGGAAACTACCGTGGAAGGCAAGCCCGCCAGGGGAATACTTGTTGACTATGGAGCCTATCAAGAGCTTCTACAGCGACTGGAAGATCTGGAAGATTTGCGAGCGATGCGTGAGGCCGAGACCGAGTACAGGACCGAGGAAGGCCGCCCCTTTTCTGAAATCGTGGCCGAACTGAGGGCCGAGGAAGCGGGGAGTGTATCGAGTTGAGGCCCCCAGCACCAGGATTAAGCGGGAACTACGCTCCATTCCTGTCCACGACAGAGAACGGATCATAAAGGTCGTCAAAGCCCTGAAGGAAAACCCCCGTCCTCACGGCATCGTACAGCTTGAGCCCAACGTGTACCGCTTGCGCGTCGGCGGTTATCGGGTGATATACAAGGTATTCGACAGGGAGCAGTTGGTGATCATAGGTCGTGTCGCAAGGCGCAGCGAGAAGACCTATCAGAGTATCAGGGACCTGTTCGGTTAGAATCTGAATTTCAGAGACTTCCCAAGCTGTAGTCATCAAGGCCCGCTGTCTCACTAACCGGGGGCGTCTGGATCACGAAAGCTGCGAAAGGCACGAAAGTCTGCTTGCCGCCAGGACTTCCTTTCGTGTGCTTTCGTGCCCTTCGTGTTCCGAACCCTCTGCCCTCAGCGGCATCATGCGATTGCGGAATGTGGAATCACTGACTGCACTGAGTAGCACTGAGACCACTGAGAACGGCGCCTCTCTCAGTGCCTTCAGTGCTGTCAGTGACATCAGTGGTTCAATTTGCCCTGTATCCGTGAACGGTGCGAAAGGAGATAGAGATGAGCGAGAAGAGGCATCCGAACAACGTACAGACCAAGAGCGGCGGCAACCGCAACTCACAAAAATCCCAAGAAGGAGGTAATGTCATGCGCAGCAGAAAAATGTCACTCGTTATCGCGATACTGGCCCTGGTTTCGGTGTGGGCGACGTTGACGGTTTGGGCTGGGGATCCGTATTCCCCCGGTGCGCCTGGGGATACGTCCTGGTACACCCTGGAGGACATCTACGACCGCCTGAACGACGGTACAGCGGGTTCGCAAAGCACGTTCACGGAGCCCAGCAGCGGGCCGGGGACGGGGACGATGCACACTCTGAATGAGATATACGATCTGGTCGGGGAGCGCGCCCCGGTGCCCAAGACCGGGCAGACGACATCCTACGCCGACTACGATGACGGCTACTACGAGAAAGGCGTGGCCTGGCCCGATCCACGCTTTACGGACAACAGCGACGGCACGGTGACCGACAACCTGACGGGGCTGATCTGGTTGAAAAATGCCGATTGCTTTGGAACGAAAACATGGTACGATAGCGAGAACGAGACCTATCCGGCTTTAGAAGCAGCGAATACCCTGAACAGCGGTGAGTGCAGCCTTAGCGATGGTTCCAGTGAAGGAGACTGGCGGCTGCCGAACGTGCTGGAGTTGCTCAGCCTGATAGATTGGGAGGAGTACGACCCTGCCTTGCCGGATGGTCACCCCTTCACCAGCATCCACTCGACCCCCTACTGGTCGAGTACTACCTACGAGTGCGACACGGACCGCGCCTGGAGCGTGCGCCTGAGCACCGGCGATCTGGACCGCCCCTATAGGAACACTGGCCTCTACATTTGGCCCGTTCGCGGCGGACAATGAGATGCTTAGGCCCTTTGACTCTTTGGACCCTTTGACGGGAGGTTGCAAGGGGGGGGCTTGCCCGCGCGCGGCGAAAATTTGAGGGTTGACGATGATAAAGAAAATCCGAACACACAAACTCTATCCGGTACTGCCGAGGCCGTGCTCTTGTGTGCCCTAGGCTGGCGTTTGTCTTGTGCTTGTGAACGGTGCGAAAGGAGATAGAGATGAATGAGGAGAAGCAAAAAAGCAGGTCTGCATGGCCCATGTTGTGCAGAGGTCTTGAGCTGGTTTTGATGATTGTGGCCCTGCTCGGCGTTCCCCAATCTGGCGCCGTAGCGAAAGCTGTCCTCTCCAGCCCCACCTCCGCGCTTGTCCTGAGCGATGTCGAAGGGCCTGCCATGAGCCCCGCCGAAGGCCCCGACCTCGTCAAGCTGCCGCTGTCGTTCGTGCCCAACGCTGGCCAGACCGACCCCGCCGTACGTTTCACAGCCCGTCATGCTGGCGGCACGTTCTTCTTCACCCCGCAGGAGATGGCGGTGGTCTTTGGCCGCGAGCCCCAGACATCCGAGGTTTTGGAAACCCCGGATGTCTCCGCCCAGGAGCGCCTGGCCCTCAAAATCCGCTTCATCGGCGCCTCCCCCACCCCCCGCATCGAGGGGCTGGCCCCCTTGCCCGGCAAAGTCAATTATTTCATCGGGGATAACCCAGCCCGCTGGCGGCAAGGGGTGCTCACCTACGGCAGCATCCTGTACCACGACATCTACCCCCACACCGACCTGCGCTACTACGGCGCCGATGGGCAACTGAAGTACGACTTCATCCTGCGTCCCGGTGCCGAGGTGGAGCGGATCGCGCTGGCCTACGCCGGGGCGGAGGGATTGTGGGTGAACCAGGCGGGGCAACTGGAGATAGAGACCGCCTGGGGGGTGATAGTGGAGGAAGCGCCCGTGGCCTGGCAGGAGGGGGAGGGCGGGGAACGAGAGCCGGTGGAGGTGCGTTACACTGTCACTGAGAAACCAGGTTTTTTGGAAAAACCTGGTTTCTACGTGGGCTTCCAGGCCGGGCCGCACGACCCCACCCGACCGCTGGTGATAGACCCCACCCTCAACTACAGCACCCTTGTGGGGGGGAGTGTGGAGGACAAGGGCAAGGCGCTGGCGCTGGACGGCGACGGCAACGCCGTGGTCATGGGCTTTACATCTTCCTCTAATTTTCCCGCCACCGCCGGAGCCTATGACACCAGCTCCAACGGAGGCTTTGATGGCTTCGTTTTCAAGCTGGCCGCCAACGGCGGTTCGCTGCTGTACAGCACCTTCGTGGGGGGAAGTGGCATGGACTGGGACTGGTCGCTGGCGCTGGACGGAGACGGCAACGCCGTGGTCACGGGCCGGGCCGGGTCCTCTGACTTACCCACCACCCCCGGGGCTTACGACACCAGCTACAATGGCTCAGCCTGGGATATCTTCATCTTCAAGCTGGCCGCCGACGGGGATTCGTTGCTGTACAGCACCTTCGTGGGGGGAAGTGGCGGTGACTACGGCTGGGCGTTGGTGCCGGACGGCGATGGCAACGCCGTGGTCACGGGCTTTACAGAGTCCTCCGATTTTCCCACCACCGCTGGGGCTTACGACACCAGCTACAACGGCGGAACCTACGATGTCTTCGTGCTGAAGTTGGCTACCGATGGCGCTTCGCTGCTATACAGCACCTTCGTGGGGGGAAGTGGCTATGACAGGGGCTATGCGCTGGCGTTGGACGGAGACGGCAACGCCGTAGTCACGGGCAATACAACTTCCTCCGACTTCCCCACCACTGACGGGGCTTATGACACCAGCCACAATGGAGGCACGGATGTCTTCATCCTGAAGCTGGCCGCCGACGGGGGTTCGCTGTTGTACAGCAGCTTTGTGGGAGGAAGTAGTAGTGATCTCCCCGAAGCGCTGGCGATGGACAGCGACGGCAACGCCGTGGTCACGGGCTGGGCCGGATCCTCTGACTTCCCCACCACCCCCGGGGCTTACGACACCAGCTACAATGGCGGCTCCTTCGATGTCTTCGCGCTGAAGTTGGCCGCCGACGGCGGTTTGCTGCTGTACAGCACCTTCGTGGGGGGGAGTAGGTGCGACGAGGGGCATGCGCTGGCACTGGGCGGCGACGGCAACGCCGTGGTCACCGGTCGGACAACTTCTTCCAACTTCCCCACCACCGCCGGGGCTTACGACACCAGCCACAACGGATGCGACGATGTCTTCGTGCTGCGCTTCGATGGGCTGGGCGGCGCTGAAGCTGACCTCAGCCTGGGTAAATCAGTGACACCGACCGTAGCCGCACCGGGGCAGGCCATCACCTACACCCTCACCTACACCAACAGCGGCCCGCAGGTGGCCAGTGGCGTCCTCATCACTGATGTGGTGCCCATCAGTGTCACTAACCTCAGCTACGTCAGCAGCGGGGCCACCATCACCCCCACCGGCAGCATTAGTTACACCTGGCAGGTGGAGGACCTGACCCAGGGTGAAGG
>CAYWWC010000193.1:0-7818 GCA_964461615.1 uncultured Anaerolineae bacterium | reverse complement strand
ATGAATTCGTTGTCATATTTCTCTATTTCCCCTCCCGCGCCTCGGCCACCTCCAGGATCGCCTCAATCTTTTCCGCAACACCTTCGGGCAACGGCGGCGGCTGGTGGGTGGCCAGGATCTCCCGCAGCTTGGCCCGGATGCGGTCGAGCATGGTCTGGACGCCGGCTGCCTGCCAGTTGTCCCACGGCTGGCGATCCATGAGCGCGGGCGTCCAGATCTCGGCCCGGCAATGCTTGGCGGTGTGCCGCTCGGACATGAACTCTCCGCCTGGCCCTACCTGGTCAATCAGGTTGAGCTGCAATGTCTCGTCGCTGACCACGACGCCGCGCATGATCCGCCGGGCCATGGCGATGATCTCGTCGTTCATCACCAGCGACTCCAGCGAGCCGATGTCGGCGCAGTCCAGGAAGCCCACATCATGGACTAGCGTGGCGCCGCTCAATCCCGAAAGAACCACCTGGATCGCGGACTCAATGGCCGCCTGCAAATCGAGGGTCTTGGCTTCGGAGGCGCCAGCAGTGCCCATGAAGGGGACGCTCAACCAGCGGCAGACGTCGGCGCCGGCAGCGCTGAACAGGCTCATCTCCGGCGAGCCGTAAGATGGCCGGCCCGTGCGCAGGTCCATAGCCTGCGGCACGCCACCGATGCACACCGCCGCCCCCCGCTTCTTGAGCTGGATGATGGCCAGGCCGCTCAACATCCCGGCCAGGGTGATGACCAGAGCGCTCGCCCCGGTCACTGGTGCAGTAGCCCCGGCAGTGCCGCCGCCCAGATAGACGATGGGGATATCACGCTCGGCGGCCCAGAGCACGTTGGCCAGATCTTCGTCGGTATGCTGTAGTGGAGATTGAAATGTGGCGAAGAGAGCGAAGAAGGGGTGCAGGCGGAAGGCATCCTCGCTCCCCGCAACAGCCAGGGCGATTTGGTAGATGTCAGACATGTTTTCGAGAGAATATGCCCAGGGCAACACCGGTTTGCCGGTATTGGCGATCATCTCGGCAAACTCGTACACCGGGGCCAACCGGTGATGTACGTCGTCAATCAGTCCCAGCCCCATGACGTAGTCAATATTGTCCAGAGCATCACTTACCAACGCCGTCATACCGGGATCGCCTCGGCGAACCTTGCGCCGCTCGCCGGTCTCCGGATCCACGAAGTAGGTGCAGGTAGGACCGGGGCCGAAGTGGACTCGGTCAGGCACGACCTGAATGCGGTGTTCGCCGTTACGTCCCCAAAGTGTGAAGGAACGGGGCGTGGCGGCGACGGCGTCCTGGATGATGTGCGGGGGAATGTGCACGCGCCTGCCGTCTACGCTGGCGCCAGCGGCAGCCAGCAGTTCCCGGGCCTCAGCATTCCGCACCTCGACGCCAGTACGGTGCAGGCACTCCAGCGTCGCCAGGTACACCTGTTCGACTTGCCGATCCGACAGGACGCGGAATTGTGGCGTTTGATGAGCGTGATAGTTAGTGTCCATGGGTCTCCTCTCGTGTTGCGTGTTTTACTCTCCCCGTGCCCGAATCCAGGCCAGGGTGCGGGCCATCTCGTTCTGCACCAGTGCGATTGCCTCGTCCACCCCCATGCCCGGCTTGGCCATGATGATGTCTGGCTGAGTCGCCAGGGCCACGTGCACCGATACCCGCGCCGACAGATCGGTCTCGGCGCAACTGCCGCCCAGGAACGCCCCCACGCTGCCGGATTTGCAAGCCAACACCGCTTCAATCGAGTTGTGCACGCTGCCCAGGTCGGGCATCTTGATCTGGATCATGTCGGCGGCCTGGGCGTCCACGAAGGCGCGGATGTCGTCCAGGGTGTTGGCCCACTCGTCGGCCACCAGTTGCACCTTCATTTTGCGGAAGCGGACGTACTCGCGCAGCGTCTTCATGGTTTCGATCTGGGCCTCTCGGCTCTCCATGAGGACCGGGCACTCCACCCGCAGGGCGTAGGGCTGCACGGCCAGCTCCAGGGCGTATAGTTGTCCCAGCACGCGCCCCAGGTTGTTCTCATAGATCTGCCCCAGCGTGCCGTGCACATCCAGGTGAATGGTGGGGCGGTAGTCTTCGCCACCCAACTCCTGGATACGCCCCTTCAGCCAGCGAGCATATCGCGTCAGCACGACAGCGTCCTTGCCCAGTTGCTCCGGGATGTTGTCCACCAGAGTGTGGGGCAGCGAGGCGACGCGACGCGCGATCATCTTGTCGGTGCCAGCGTAACGGTCGGCGCCGCACTGGGCGTGGATGGGCGCTGGCGAATCGGGCAGCGGCAGCCCCCATTCCTCGGCGATGACCTCGGCCATAGTCACGCCGCGCGCCAGGGCCACGGCCTTCAATAACGCCTGACTCACGCCGTAGCGGACGGCGGTGTGCAGCCGGCGTTCCACAGTGATTCGCTCCGTGGGTATGGTCTTCTTCTTTTCCTCTTGCGCACCTTGAGCATCCCTCCACAGACGAGCCGGTGCTGCCAGTAGATCTCGGCGAGTCATTCCCGTGGACTGAGGTAACGATTTGATTACCTCCACCGATTCGACCAGGCCGTCCACTTCCTCAGCGAGTTGGCGGAAGCTGGTGACCTCCCGGCCTTGCAGCAGCGGGGCTACGGCGCGACGGATCGTGGACAGGCCATCATTGGTACGAAAGACCGGATCGCGGCCTGCTTTGCCGCTGAATTCTACCGCCACGCAATCGCCCCAGGCCACTTGACCATCATCCAGGACCAGGCCAACCGAAACAGCTTCGGATACCTCGCGCACGCGACGGAAACCGGGCGTCACTGGAGCAGCGGCATACCGCTCGGACAGCGGCATGGCATCAGACTGGAGGGCTGCCAGATCATCATAGTAATACGCGCCCACTGCTGGCACGGCCAAGACACGAGTGATTTGTGTCATTGCATAATCCTTTCGTGCTCCGATGAAGCAGACTCCACATTCAAACTCGTCATCTCAAAGCCCACACCCCCGGTGACGCGAAGCTTCTTGCTTCCACACTCGCAGCCCCGATGCAGAGCTTTCATCATGATCGACTGGGGCGACTCGTCCGCCCACTGGCTGAGATCGGCCTGCTGCCCGCAATCCAGGCAGGACATCTCTATGGGCACGCGCTCAAAGTGCAGGGTTGCCCCCTCGGCCAGGGTGCCCTCGCTGAGATAGTCGAAAAAGACCTCGACCGATTCCGGGACGATGGCTGACATTTTTCCTACCTGCAGATAGATGTCGGCGATACGCTGTCCGTCGGCGTGCTGCAGAGCCATGTTCAACATCGCCTGGGTCACTGGCATCTCGTGCATCAAAGCCCCATCATGCCAACAAATTGCTACCAAGGGGCGTCCCCGCCCCGTTTTGTCCAAGCGGCATCATGCTGATGGCCTCTGTGGGGCAGGCCGTAGCGCAGATACCACAGCCCCAGCACTTCTCCGCGTCGAACAGCACCTGCTTCCTCGCTTTTTCGCCCCCCCTCTTTCCCCCCCAACTTTGGGGGGGAGGAAGGGGGGGCGAACCATCGCGATAAAATGCGCCGAAATAGCAGCGTCTGGTACACAGCCCACAATGGTTGCACTTATCCCAATCGCAGGCGGCGACGTGGTGGCTCCTGGGCCACTGTTTTTGCATCCCGACCGCCTGCGACGCGCGGAAGGGATAGCAGTCGCAGGTGCAGCAATTGCAGAAGCCAAAGGCGCCATGTTCCCGCCAGGCTCGTCGGCCAGTCTGCATCAATCCAGCCCTGTGGGCATTGACCACGATGGTCTTGCACTCTTCTTTGGTGAGGCGCCGCCCGTGCCCTCGCTCCAGGGTGAAGCGCGCTCCTTCATCCAGGCGGATGCACACCTCAGAAGGCCGATTGCAGGCCATCACGATGGCGCGGCAATCGCAGGGCACGACTACGTGCTCCGTGGCCGCCTCCACCTGCTCCAGGGCCTCCTCCAGCAACAGTACGTCCCGGTTGGGGATCTTGTGGTAAGCGTCGGGATCCTTCTTCATCTCCTCGACCACCGGCAACCACATGTTGATGAACTCCTGCAACTGCCATTCGATCACCGCATCGCGGGCATCGGCGGGGATGTCGCCCCAGTTTTCGTACATGGCCAGGGGGTCCAACCGCCGATAGAACGTGGCCGACGAGTAGCTTTCTGGCGCCAGCGGCGTGGTCACATCATCTTCAGCCTGCTTGTCAACTATCCCCCGGCTGTAGGCTCTGCTCAGAAATGCTTCGGCCTCCTCCGGCGACATCGCCATCATGTCAGCCACCTGCTCCACGGTCATGGCCCGACCGTTCATCCGCACCACGAGCTCCATCTCGCGCTCGTCCACCACCAAGTGAATGTGCGGTCGCATGGCCGGCGGAACTTGAAACACGCGCATAAACTCTTCTATTAATGTCATCTTTGCGCCTCGATTCCAGGACAGTCCGCTTTACCACCTGATTCGATAGGCTTCACGGTCGTCCAGGGAGAACATCTGGGTTTACGACTGCATCGGGGTCAAGTTCCTTGCCATCAAGGAAGTCCAGAAGGAGACTTACCGCTTCTGTGCCCATGCGGACAAGGGCCTCTTTGGTCATGCCCGCGACGTGAGGGGTGCAGATCAGCCGATCCTGGAGAGTCAGCAGCGGAGAGTCAGAGGGAAGCGGCTCAGTCTCAAAGTTGTCCAGGCCCGCGCCCAAAATCGTTCCCTTTTCCAGCGCTCGGATCAGGGCTGACTCGTCCACAATTCCGCCCCGGGCGGTGTTGATGAGCACGGCCGTGGGTTTCATGGTTTCGAGTTCCCGCTGCCCAATCATGTGATAGGTCTCCCGCGTCCTGGGACAGTGCAGGGAGACAAAATCAGATTGGCGAAGGAGCTCGTCCAGGCTCTCGACCCGACGAACGGTTTTGGGAAAGCGATCCATTGGCTGGCGCGGGCTGTAGCCGATAACCGTCACCCCGAATGGTTGAACCAGCTCAGCCAGTCGCCGCCCAATGCGGCCCACGCCAACGATGCCCAGGCACTTGCCCATCAGATCAGTGCCCCGGCTTGAGGGACCCCACATCCCACGGCGCATTTGCCCATCGTGGAGGAAGAGATCCTTGGCAAGGCAGAGCATCATCGCCAGGGCGTGTTCTGCGACCGATTGGAAATTGGCGCTGGCCGTGATGCACACCGGTATGCCCAGTTCGGTCGCCGCCTCGACATCAATGTGATCCACTCCAACCCCATGGGAAACCACTACTCGAAGGTGCGGCGATGCGGTCAAGACCTGTCGCGTGATCTGGCCCAGCCGGACGATCATGCCCTGGATGCCATCCTCCGCTGCCTGGGCTGCGATCTGGTCAGGATTCGGGTAAGGCGGTGTCACACGGTAAGAAGCCCTTTTTCGCAGCGTGGCCATTGCCTCGTCTGCCAGCGGCAAACCCGTAAGCAGAACCCTGTAAGCCTCTTCGGCATCCATAATGCCAGAAACCCTCCCCTTCTACTCTTTCAGCAAACTCAAAACCCCAAACTTTTTACGGCGTGCACCATGCCACAGCCAGGCGCTCTCTGCCAGTTGGGAGACAGTTATGGCAACTGCAGCCAACGACACGCCTGGCAAGAGGCTCAGCTTGCCCCCTATCAAAAGCACCGACACCAGCGCGAACAGGTTGAGCATCGTGGCCTGGGCGATGACGCTAGTGGCTTTGCCGGTGACGACAATGCCGCGCAGCATGCTCAGGACGACGGTCAACACTGGCAGCAACGCCGCTAGCCGCAACGCGGCAACCGCAAAGACGGTCAGTTCCTCGCTCAGGCCAGCAACCTGCTGTTGCCACCAAGGAGCCAGCGGCGTGAAAGCAATGATCAACAGCAGGGTCAGCGATCCAACGCCCACCATCGTGGCGAAGCGCCGCAGTGTCTTCATAGCTGCCGGACTGTCCAAGAGGGCGACAACGACTTCTTGCAGGCTGAATCCAAAACTGCGCAGGGCGAACAACTGCCCATTGACTACCGGCCAGGCGGCCAGTGACTCGATGGGGTAGGGTGAGCGGGAGAGGCCAGAGTTGATGATCGGAGTGGTCGAAAGCGTGATGGCGGACGTGAGGGCCAGGGGCGCATAGAAGCGGAGCAAATCGCGCAGGGTCAAGGGGGCGCCGTCAGCCAGGGGGGCTATCCTTTTGATCTTTTGCACCGCTGGCTGCGCCACGTACCAGACGTAAGCCGACTCGGCGATGGCCGACGCGCCCAGCGCCAGCCCGCCAACCGTTGCACCGTCCAGCGTGCCCCAGGCCAGCCCGGCCAACGAGACACCCACCGCGGTGAATAACCGGATGGCAGTGCCATAGCCTATCTGACGAGTGTAGCCATGCCGGATCATCAAACCCTGATGGAAGCGGCGAAAGCCGATGGCCGCGGGCCACAGGCTCATTGCCCAGAGAACCGGGCGCACCTTGACAGCAACCTCGGCCGGCGTTCCGATGAGCTGCACCACCACAATGTTGAACAAGGGCGTGAGACCCAACAACAGAATGGCCGTTGTCACAGCGGCGTTGAGGCCCAGTGTGAACCGAAGCAACAGGCGAAACGACTGCCGGTCGCGGGCCAGCGCATTGCTGGCAGTGAGCAGGGAGATGATGGGACTTTCCACCGCCAGCGCCAGCGAGAAGGCAATACCGAGCGCGGCTAGTTGCAGCGTGGCCTCGGCAGTGCGGGCGACGATGGCAGTGACAGCGAGGTTCTCCGTCGCCATGAGCAGCCAACTGGTCGCCAACGGCAGCCAGAAGCGCAAAACGGCAGATGTGGTCAGCCCGGCAGAGTCGCTCCGCCGAGCGTCAGTTTCTTGGATAGACTCAGACGCCATTAGTCGTACTCATAGTAGTCTCACGGGCGAAAGCCCGAAAAGGGTTGATGTGGGTTAGCTGGTGGATGGTATCTTGGTCCACGCCAGCCGCTCGTAACTTGGGTAGGAAGTGCTCGCAGATATACGTGTACGGCCGGGGCGTGCCGCCGCCTGGCTGCCCAGGGTCGTACCATCCTCGGTCATGGCTGAGCAGCAGGGAATCGCCCAGCCCGGCATCCAGTAGTCGCATGATGAGTTCAATATAAAACTCGTCGCCTGTCTCCTCGCTGCCGATGGCGTCGTACTCTATCCAAGCGCCTCGCCGGGCCATCTCCAGATGTTGCTCAAAGTCCAGCTCGCAATGGGCGTGAATCCAGATAAAACGATCCGGCGTGTAGCCAGCCGCCTCAATGATGTCAAGTTGCTCTCGTGCTACCCATCCCCGGATGGTATGGCTGCCAATGACGGCATCGGTAGCCGCCCCTGCTGCAGCGGCGGCCCGCAGGATTTTGGCCTCACACTCTGTCAGTCCGTCATCGCCGCCACTCAGTTTGATCCAGCCAGCCTGCACACCGCTGTTCGCGATCTCGCCCAGCAACTCAGCCGTCATCCAGTCTCGGAGAGCCTCTTCGCTGGCAGCGTGCACCCAATCAGGAATCCACGGCTCTCGATAAACGCCTGTAGGAGCTACTAGCGGAAAGCCAGTAGCCTCGGAGACAGCCTTGAGAATGTCGACTCGTCGCCCCACGCCGACAGCGCTACACTCGACAATTGCCGTGACGCCCGCGGCCTGGACTCTGGCGATCTCCGGCGACATCAGATCAACCACATCAGTTGTTTCAGCCTGAGCATAACCGGGCTGATCCCACGTGCGCAGGTCAACAAAGACGTGTTCGTGAGGCAGGATCAACCCCAGTTCGTCGGCGCTCTTCGGGCCGAGGGTTGTGATAAGCTGCGACACTGGCTTCATCCTTCTTCGTTACTACTTTGACAATGTTCTGTTGGGGTGTACGTCCCGTACTGGGGGCTGATGAGC
>CAYWWC010000192.1:0-7839 GCA_964461615.1 uncultured Anaerolineae bacterium | reverse complement strand
TTACGCCTCCCCACAGCGTTTGAGGAGCTTCTCCCACTCTTTGTCTACGTTGGCCTGTAGCTCGTCAATCAAGTGCTTGAACTGCGGTTGGAACAGGTGGCGGAAGCGCCCTTGTGTCTTGAGCCATTCCTCAACAGGTAGCTTCTCCTTCGGCTTGTAGTTCAGCTTCCACTGGCCATCCACGACCTCGAACAGCGGCCAGTAGCAGGTTTCCACCCCCAGGCGGCTGACCTCAAGCGTCTCTTCAGGGGGGTGCCGCCAGCCTCTGTTGCACGATGAAAGCACATTGAGGAACGCGGGGCCGTTGGCGGCCACCCCTTTGCGCGTCTTCTGCATCAAGTCCTTCCAGCGATGGGGCGACGCCTGAGCCACGTAGGGGATGTTGTGGGCTGCTGCAATGGCCGTCAGGTCTTTGCGGAACTGCTGCTTGCCTGGAATCACCTTGCCCGCTGGCGATGTGGTGGTATGCGCGCCGTAGGGCGTGGCGCTGGAACGCTGGATGCCGGTATTCATGTATGCCCCGTTATCCAGGCAGACGTACATGAACTGATGGCCCCGTTCCAACGCGCCGGAAAGGGCCTGGAGGCCGATGTCGTAGGTGCCGCCGTCGCCGGCGAAGGCCAGGAACTTGACATCCTCGTCCTCAATGCGCCCACGTTTCACCAGTGCCCGGTAGGCGCTCTCTGCGCCGCTGATGGTAGAAGCAGCGTTCTCGAAAGCATTGTGAATCCAGGGCACGCGCCAGGCCGTGTAGGGATAGATGGTTGTCGCCACTTCCAGGCAGCCCGTGGCATTGGCGATGACCACCGGTTCATCAATAGCGGCCAATATCTGCCGCACGATGATGGACTCACCACAGCCCGCGCAGAGACGGTGCCCTGGCGCAAGCCGATCTTCTCGCTGGGAAAGGTCTTTCAGTCTCAATCTCGTTGCCATGTTCTCACTCCTATTCTCGCACACATCGGGGCGGGGACGCCCCTTCGTAGCAAGGAAAAAATCTCGTTGTCATGTTTATTCTCGCACGCCCAGATAAGTGACCAACCGCTCCGGCTTACCCGTATCGGCCATCTTGAGCGAGTCGTGGAAGACGGTCTCAATCTGCGAGGGCACGATGTCGCGTCCCCCCAGGCCAAAGACGTAATTCGCTATTGGGATACGACCATTGTCATGTACCTGCAAGGCGGCCAGAAGCTCCAAGAAAAGCGGCCCCGCGTTGCCCATCGCCCCGAAGGAGATGGAGCGATCCATCACGGCGATAGCTTTCAGGTGCTTGAGCGCGTCCACCAACTCTTCCGCCGGGAAGGGCCGGAAGACGCGCGGCTTGAGCAGGCCCACCTTGAGGCCCTGCTGCCGCAGGTTATCCACCGCAGCCTTGGCCGTGCCCGCCGTGGAAGAGAGCACCACCAAGCCAACTTCGGCATCCTCTAGCTTGTAGGTCTCGAACAGGCCGTAGGTGCGGCCAAACTTCTCGCCGAACTCTTTGCCCACGTCAATGATGACCTGCTTCACGTTCTCCATGGCCTCGACCTGCTGGCGCTTGTGTTCGAAGTAGTAATCGTAGAAGTCTAGCGGGCCGTAGGTGACGGGGTTGCGCCAATCCAGCAACGGATGGGCCGGTTTGTACTCGCTGATGAAATCCCTCACGGCATCGTCGTCATAGATCTCCACCCGCTCATAGCTATGGCTGGTGATAAAGCCGTCGTGCATGAACATCACCGGCAACAGCACGTCTGGGTGCTCGGCGATGCGTATGGCCTGGAAAGCGTTGTCGTAGCTCTCCTGGGCGTTTTCGGCAAAGAGATGCACCCAGCCTGCATCGCGGGCGCCCATGCTGTCCGAATGATCGCAGTGGATGTTGATCGGAGCCGATAGGGCGCGGTTGACAACCAGCATGGTGATTGGTAAACGGTTGCTGGCTGCCACGTAGACGATCTCCCACATTAGGGCCAGCCCGGCCGATGCGGTGGCCGTCATGACTCGCGCCCCCGCCGCCGACGCGCCGACGCAGGCGCTCATGGCGCTGTGCTCGCTCTCCACCGTGACGAACTCGGTCTGCACCAGCCCATCGGCCACGAAATTCGAGAACGTCTGCACCGTGGAAGTCTGAGGCGTGATAGGATAAGCCGCCACCACGTCGGGGTCAATCTGCCGCATGGCCTCAGCGATAGCGGCGTTGCCGTCCAGTGCTTTGAATTCGCTCATGGCTACTTTCCCTCCAGTTCTACTGCCTCGGCCTCTTCGATCATGTCAATGCATTTGACCTTAGGCGGGCATACCTCAGCGCAGATGCCACAGCCTTTGCAGTGCACCAGGTCAATGTCTATCATCTTGCCGTCTTCTACGACAATACTGGAATCGGGACACATGACCCAACATTGCAAGCAGTGAATGCAGCGATCCTCATCCCAGATGGGACGGAAGGCTCGCCAGCCGCCTGTTGGATATTTGACAGCGTTGCCCGCTTCCAGGATCATCCCTCCGATGGGTATGTCCCTCCAGCCGGTTCCATTGTTTGTCATGTTATCCCTCCTGTACCTCTTCGACTGCCCGGCGCATGGCCCGCTCGTTAGCGTCAATGATGTCTTGCTTCATCATCAACTTGGCGAACCGCTTGCGGGTCTGCGCCACCAGGTCATCTATCTCAAACAGTCCTGTGGCCTTGGCCAGGGCGCCAATCATCGGCGTGTTGGTGATCTCGCGGCCCAGCTCCTCGATGGAGATGTGACTGGCGTCTACGGTACACACCTTGCCAGTCTTGAAGCCTGTCACCGCTCGAATCTCGATCGGCGATTTTGACGTGTTCACCAGGAGCACGCCGTCTTCTTGCAGGCCTTCAGTCACCGGAACCGTGCTCAGCAGTGTGGGATCGAGGACCAGAACGATGTCGGGGTCCTCGACCTGGCAGTGCAAGTTAATGGGCTCCGGACTGAGGCGCGTGTAGGCCTTGATGGGCGCTCCCATGCGCTCAGGGCCGTAGTCGGGGAAAGCCTGGAAATGCTGACCCGTCCCCAGGGCTGTCTCCGCCAGCAGTTTGCCCGCTGTGACCACCCCTTGGCCACCGCGTCCGTGCCAGCGAATCTCGGTAAGTTTACTCACGCTTTAACCTCCTTGTCTCAGCAATAGGCAATTAGCGTCCAGCTAATTGCCGACCACTATTTTATCACTAATGGGCGTCTTTGTCAAAGAAGGATTTCACATTTTCCGCCCTTTCTGGTATAATCGCTCTTGTGAGACGAGTCTCATCCCCAAGCGAGGAAACTATGACTGAAGAGCGCATGATTTCGCCGAAGTTAAAAGAGGAAGAGGTTGCTTTGGATGTGTCCTTGCGCCCCAGGCGGCTGGCGGAGTTCATCGGCCAGGATAGGATCAAAGAGAACCTCAAGATCGTCATTGAGGCGGCCAGGGGGCGGGGCGAGGCCCTGGATCACGTCCTCTTCTATGGCCCCCCGGGCCTGGGTAAAACCACGCTGGCGCATTGCGTGGCCACCGAGATGAACGTCAACATCAAGATCACTGCCGGCCCAGCCATTGAGCGCGCTGGGGACCTGGCGGCCATCCTCACCAACCTGCGCAAAGGCGATGTGCTCTTCATTGACGAAGTGCATCGTCTGGGCCGGGCTATCGAAGAGACGCTGTATCCGGCTATGGAAGATTTCGCCCTGGACATCATCATCGGCAAGGGGCCCAGTGCCCGCAGCCTCCGCCTTAAGCTGCCTCACATCACCATTATCGGGGCCACCACCAGGCTTGCCCTCATGACCTCGCCCCTCAGAGCGCGCTTCGGCGTGGTGTATAGAGTGGACTTTTACGACCAGTCGGCCATGGAAGCGATCGTGCGTCGTTCGGCCAGGATCCTGGAGGTGGGGATAGACGAGGGCGGGGTGAGGGAGATCGCCCGCCGTGCCAGAGGTACGCCTCGCGTGTCCAATCGGTTGCTCAAGCGGGTGCGCGACTACGCCCAGGTGCGAGCCGATGGTCACATCACAGAGATCGTGGCCAGGAAAGCCCTGGCCATGCTGGAGGTGGACGAGCTGGGCCTGGACGATATAGACCGCCGGGTGCTTTCGACCATCATCGAAAAGTTCGATGGCGGCCCCGTGGGCCTGGACACCATCGCCGCCGCCCTCTCCGAGGAGTCCGACACCATCATGGACGTCGTCGAGCCGTATCTCTTGCAGTTGGGCTTCTTGAACCGCACCCCCCGTGGCCGAGTGGCCACCCGCCGGGCCTACGAGCACCTGGGCATCCCCGTCGAGGAGAAGCCTGGGCAGCAGGCGTTGTTCTGATACGTTTGACCGCATTCAACACAGCAGGGTAGACTAATGATTGAGCAAATACGCGCCAAGATTCGAGCAAGGTAGTTTGAGTTATCAAAACACGCCGTTGATCAGAGTATCCTTCGCCGTGTCAGTGTACAGGAATTGCGCGAGGCCATTGCAAATGGTGAAGTTATCGAAGACTATCCAGACGATAAATACGGTCCGAGTTGCTTAATACTTGGCTTTACGCGAGCAGGTAGACCACTGCATGTTCAATGCAGCTATCCTTCTCGCCCCTTGGTGAAAATAATTACTCTGTACGAACCAGACCCAACTCGTTGGACTGATTTCAGAGTGAGGAGAGTCTAATGAGAAACAATCGGTGGCAAGAAATGCTGGTAGCGCGGGAAGTCACTTACACCCTTGAGGTGAACGGTAAACTCATCGTCATTGAGAATGTACCCGCACGGATGAATTTGGAAACAGGTGAGCAGTTCTTCTCACCCGACACGGTAGAGCGTTTACAACAAGTGATTTGGGCACAAAGGGAACCCAAGCGTGTAATTCAAGTTCCTGTGTTCGAGTTCGCCTAGTGTGGCAAACGGCAATGCTCAGTCAACAAACCTATTTCGTCCTCGATGCCAATGGCCAGCAGCTCTCGCCCACCACTGCTGAGAAAGCGCGGAAGCTCATCGCTCTGGGCAAAGCCGCGCTTGTCAGCGAGAAACCCCTCACCATCCAGCTCCCCTACAGCGTGGAGTTGCCGCCGAGGCCCAAGGAGATCGAAAAGGAAAGGGTCGGCGAGGGGAAGCGCATCTTGCTCCATATCTGCTGCGGGCCGTGCGGCGCCTACCCCATCGACCGGCTGCAGGAGGAGGGATTCCAGGCCACGGGCTTCTGGTACAATCCTAACATCCATCCCTGGCAGGAGCACCAGCGGAGGCGGGAGAGTGTGCAGAAGTACGCCGATGCCGCTTCATCACATGTACGTAGCGGCGTTGGCCTGCCCGTGATCTGGCACGAGAAGTATGAGATGCCGCTCTATTTGCGAGCGGTGGTGGGGCACGAGAAGTTCAGGGAACGTTGCCGCATCTGCTACCGGATGCGGCTGGAGAAGACGGCGCGGGTGGCCGCTGCGGGTGGCTTCGATGCCTTCACCAGCACCCTCCTCATCAGCCCCCACCAAGATCAGGCTATGATCCGCCAGATCGGCGAGGAGGTGGCCGAGGAGTGGGGGGCTGGCGCTTTGGAGTTCTATTTTGAGAACTTCCGCCGTGGCTGGTCGGAGCGGGGGCGGCTCACCCACGAGCACAATCTCTATCGCCAGCAGTACTGCGGCTGCATCTACAGCGAGTGGGAGCGGTACAATGAGGCGCATAGAGGCAACAAGTAATGAAGCAATGAGTGCCCCGTTGACGCGCGTCTCGTCAACTCGTTACTTGTTCACCCGTTACCCAATGTTGAACAGGTGAGACCGTGAAGACCAACGATTTCGACTACTATCTCCCCCAAGAGCTCATCGCCCAAACCCCCATCGAACCCCGTGACGCCTCACGGATGATGGTGCTGGATCGCAAGACGGGGGCCATCGAGCACCGAGTCTTTAGCGACTTGGCCGACTACCTGACAGCGGGCGATGTCCTGGTTTGCAATGAGAGCCAGGTAGTCCCAGCCCGCCTGTTTGGGCGCAAGGCGCCTACCGGCGGCAAGGTTGAGCTGCTGTTGATAGCTAAGAGAGGGGAGAAGATTTGGGAGGCACTGACCAAGGGGCGGAAGGTGAGGGTGGGAACGCGGATAGAGTTGGATCGGGATGGAGGAGAGGGGCTAATCGGTGAGGTGGTCGGGCAAGCGGCGGAAGGGGCGAGGTTGATCGAGTTCGAAGTGCCCGTCGATCCGCTGCTGGACGAACTGGGCGTTGTGCCTCTACCTCCCTACATCCACGAGCCTCTAGGAGAACCGGAACGCTATCAGACCGTCTACGCCAGGGTCAAGGGTTCGGTGGCCGCTCCCACCGCTGGCTTGCACTTTACGCCGCAGTTGATGAGAGACCTGGAGACGAAGGGGGGGGAGTTTGCCTTCGTCACCCTCCACATTGGCCTGGACACCTTCCGCCCGGTGAGGACGGAGAACGTCGAGGCCCACCCCATGCACAGCGAGTACTGCCAGCTTAGCCTGGAGGCAGCAGAGCAAATAAACCGCGCTAAGGCCGAGGGCGGGCGCATCATAGCCGTGGGAACGACCTCGGTCAGGGTGTTGGAGACAGCCGTTCGTGGCCTGGAACCTGAAACCGTTCGGCTGAGCGCTCACGGCGAAGCCTGGAACGGTTCGACTGAGCGCGTCGAAGTCTTGAAACCGTTTACCGGTTGGGCCAGTCTCTTCATCTACCCCGGCTACCAGTTCCGCGCCGTAGATGCCCTGATCACCAACTTCCACCTGCCGCGCTCGACCCTTTTGATGCTGGTGGCGGCTTTCACTGGCAAGGAGCTGATTGACAAAGCGTATCGAGAAGCTATCCAGAGGGAGTATCGCTTCTACAGCTTCGGCGACACGATGCTGATACTGTGAGTGGGGATTTGGCAAATCCAGCTCTCTGCGATATAATAGACTTCATCGGAATCAAGCTGCAACCCCGATTTGATTTTATGCAAACCTGTGATATAATATACTCGACAGTTTCCCTGCTGTACTATTTATTGGAAAGGAGCTGACCATGCTAGAAAAGATTGAGGACTTTCTGAATTTCTTGTCTCTGGAAAAAGGCTCTCCGCCAAATACCTTGATTGCTTACCGGAACGACTTGACCCAGTTCAAAAGATTCCTACACGAGCGGGATGCATTCGAGGTCAAGTCCTGGGATGAAGTGGACAAAGACATGATCATCGCCTATATACTATATCTCAAAGAGAGGGAATACGCTACTTCTACCGTGGCCCGTAAGGTGGCAGCTGCCAAATCCTTCTTTCACTTTCTGGTTATAGAGGAGTTGATCAAGGATGACCCCACGGCTACCCTGGATTCGCCCAGGGTGAAGAAGCAATTGCCCAAGGCCATCTCTGCCGAGGACGTGGAGCTATTGCTGGCCGAGCCTGCCAAACGCTCGACTCCCAAGGCCCTGCGAGACAGAGCCATGCTCGAACTCATGTACGCCACCGGCATGCGGGCCACCGAGTTAGTGGAACTGGACATAGACGACGTGAATCTGCCTTCGACTTGTGTGCGGGTCATCGGCAAAGGCGACAAGGAAAGGATCATTCCCATACATGCCCGCGCCGTCAAGGCTATCGAGACCTATCTGCGCAGAGGGCGGCTCCAATTCCTTAAAGACACAGAGGAGAAGGCTCTCTTCTTAAACCCTCGGGGCAGGCGGTTGACCCGCCAGGGCCTTTGGCTTATCATCAAGCACTATGTCACGCAAGCGGGCCTTGCCTCCAACATCACTCCTCCCACCCTTCGCCACTCCTTTGCGAGCCGCCTCGCCCAGAAAGGGATCGACATCGTAAAGTTGCAGGAGCTAATGGGCCATTCAGACATCACGCAGACCCGACGCTATATGCACCTCCATCCAGACTGGATGACCAGT
>CAYWWC010000191.1:0-7873 GCA_964461615.1 uncultured Anaerolineae bacterium | reverse complement strand
TGGTTGAGTAGGATCTGCGCCGCAGTGAAATGGCTGTTTTGCAGATATGACAACGAATTCAAGGGATTCACCGAATTCACGACGCCAGATTCGGTGCAGGAGTTACGCGGTCAATAGCGAGCCCGTCGGTTGAGTAGCGCCAGCGTATCGAAACCAGGGCGAGCGGCGATTGCAAGACCCGTTCTTGGCTTCGATACGTCGCTCTGCTCCTACTCAGCCGGCGAACTGCGTAACTCCTGTCGGTGAATTCTCAAAACTTGTCCTGAGCTTGTCGAAGGGTTCGATGTCATATTGGGGCACGGTCAGCCAGTGACGCTGAAGGGGGGAGACTACTAGAAGTCGCGAACATGCGTAGCACCGGCTCTTCAGGCCGGTGCGGCCCAGAGACCCTCTCAACACTGTACTCAAGTACAAGATGAATTTCATCCGCAAGCCCGATGACAAACAGCGCAAACTGTGGTACAATGTAGACAAAAGAGGAGGGAGGCAGAAAATGCGAACGCAAACTTTCAAACCCAGCTCCAAATATCTGAGCAAGTCACGTCTGAGCATCACCATTGTGGCCTTGTTGATCCTGGCTGGCGGCGTTTTGCTGGGTTGGCTGATGAGCTTTGACCGGGAGATAGGCGCAAGTGGTTTCAGGATTATGGTCATCGTCACCGCCATCATTGACGTCGTCTGGTGGGTGCCGGCGATGCTCCTGACCGGACCCTACTATCGCAGCCTGAGTTACGAGATTCAGGACGACGAGGTGATCGTACGGGCGGGCATCTTGACCAAGTCGGTCAAGCACGTGCCCTATCGTACGGTGACTAACCTGACGGTCAAGCGGGACATCCTGGATCGCTGGCTTGGCCTGGGTACGCTGAACATCCAGACGGCCGGCATGAGCGGTCAGACCGGCGCTGAGGAGAGGCTAGTGGGGTTGACCAATGTTCAAGAGGTTTATGAGCTCGTGGCCACAGAACTGCGGCGTTTCCGGGGAGGCATGGCCCCGACGGCTGCTGATGTGGAGGGCCAACCGGCAGTCGCTTCGACCGATGCCTTGAGCGCGATTCTGGCTGAAGTCCGGGCTATTCGGCAAGCACTGGAGAAAAATTAGCACCCCTTGGGTGTAAAGGCATACAGGAGTCTCTAATGCGGAGTAATACCCGTACCCCAAGAATGAAGTTGCAGTATGAGTTGATTTTCGCCCACGTGGTAGTGACTTTAGTAGCGATCATCATCGCCGAGGCGATAGTCCTGAGAGTGGTTGCCTGGATCGGGCGGCAGCCCAACCCGAGCTTTCACTTGGCGTTAGTGATCGTTTGCGCTGCGGTGCCTGGGTTGCTGCTGGGGGCGTGGGCCAGCCGCTCCGTTGTCCGCCGCGTGGGGCGCATCCTCGAAGTCAGCCAGGCCTGGCTGCGCGGCAATCTCTCGCTGCGCATCGCAGATCCCGTCAATGATGACGTGGGGCTGCTGGCCAGCCAGCTCGATCTCTTGGCTGAACATCTTGAACAGGACGAGCAAGACCTGGACGAACTGCGGGAGCGCAACACGCGCCTCACCGATCAGGTGCGCGCGCTGGCGGTGGTCGAGGAGCGAAATCGCTTGGCCCGCGAGCTGCACGACAGTGTCAAACAGCATCTCTTCAGCCTGACGATGACAGCCGGCGCCATCCGCGCTCGCTTCGACGCGCTGCACGACGTGCCGGATGAGCTGGCTGAGATGGTGCGCGAGGTCGAGACGACGGCCCAGGCCGCCCAGCGCGAAATGACCCGCCTGATCAAGGACTTGCGGCCAGGCTCGCTCCAGGAGCAGGGGCTAGCGATGGCGCTCAACGATTTCACCCTGGTTTTTGGCGCGCGGGAGCACGTGCTGATCTACCTGGAGGTGCAGGGCAACGACGCGCTCTTGCCTCCATCGGTGTCTGAGGCGCTCTACCGTGTGACTCAGGAGAGCATGCACAACGTGGCTCGGCACGCTCGGGCGACCCGGGTGGATGTGCATCTGCGTTGTATTCCAGAACTGGTGGCGCTGACCATCCGCGACAACGGCATCGGGTTCGACGCCAGCCAGCCTCGTCGGGGATTGGGACTGGCGAACATGGAGGAGCGCATGATGACCGTCGGCGGGGTGGTAACGGTCGTCAGTCAAACTGGAGCCGGCACCACGGTGCTGGCCGAAGTCGCGCTGCCCCACCCTCTGGGCACGCTGGATTTTGGGGAGATCACGGGCGTAGACATAAGTCGCCCCAGTCCGACGATCGAGAACTGGGCCTGGCTGGGTCAGAGGTTGGTCATCCCGGTGGGGCAAACCTGGCCCTGGCTCCCCGCCGACCGGGTGCGCCTGCGCCGGCCGCTGGTGGAGCCTGGTGGGGAATCGCTGATGGTCAGGAGAGATGCCGGCTTCCTGGGTTTCAGGAGAGACTATGTCTTCCAGTTGGGCCAGCGTCGCACATCTTTGGCCCGGGTGCACCCCAGCAGGTCGGGATACGAATGGGAGTCCAACAACGGCGCATCGTGGGCGCTGCGCCGCATCCGTGGCCTGAGCGGTAGGATGGTGATGACTCGCAACGGACAGCCCCTGGCGGCGATGCAGTACCAGGGCCGATTGCTGAACGCCTGGAGCGAGATCGTCTACGACGGGCGAGGCTATCGTCTGTCCTACGTCAAGGGCCAGCCGGGCCGCTGCGTTCTCGCAGACGAGGTCGGCGACGAGCTGCTCACGGCTGTGAGCGGCGATTCGATCCAGATTGAGTTGCACCGCCCGCTGCCGCTGCCCCTGCTGGTGATGGTGACCATGCGCATCGTGGATGAGGTATCTTCGCCCGCAGCCTCAGCGAAAACAGTTGAAGAGCAGGAGGGGAAAAGTGATAGTTCATAAGACCTTTTCCGACACCCGCTCAATGAGCTTTGCTGGACGAACGACGCTGCAAAAGCGGGAGAAGCTCAGAGAGCAGGTCGAGGAGTTCATCGCCAACAGCGGGATCAATGAGGAAGACGTCGTCAGCATTGCTGAGTCAGGCGACGAGTATGTTTCATCAGTCACTGTTTGGTACAGAAAGAGATAGTTCACATAAAAAAGAAAGGAAGGAGAGAACAATGAGATATGCTAGAGGAGTCATTTACACACTGAAGCCTTATGAACGGGGCATCAAAGAAAGCCTGGGCAAGTATACGGCGTTTGTTATGCCTGGGTTGGGGTTTCAGATCCCCATTATCCACCTCACCCGCATCCGCGACATCCGCGAGCACACCATGGACATCCCCCCCCAGGCGGTGATCACCAAGGACAACGTCGAGATCGAGGTGGATGGCGTGATGTGGGTGCGCCCTGCTTCCGACGAAGAGTCCATCAAGAAGACTTTCTACAACATTGACGACTGGAAGCAGGCGGTGATCCGATTGGCCATGACCAACCTGCGCCAGGAGTTCGGCGACCTGACACTGGACGACAGCCTGGTGGCGCGCGAGAGGATCGCTCACAATCTGGAGTCCGCTCTCAACATCTTCGCCGAGGAATGGGGATTGAAGGTGAGCAAGGTGGAGATCATGCTCATTGACCCGCCCGCCGACATCAAGCACGCCATGCACAAGCAGAAGACGGCTGAGCAGGAGCGGCGGGCCATGCGATTACTGGCCACCGGCGAGTTCGAGGCCGCCGAGCAGCAGAAGCTGGCCATCATCCAGATTGCCGAGGGCGAGCGGGAGGCGGCGATCAAAGTGGCTGAGGGTAAGGCACAGGCGATCAAGTTGGTCAACGAGGCCGCCGAGCAGTACTTCCGGGGTAACGCCCAGGTGTTGAAGCAGATGGAGATGACCGAGACGGCGTTGCGCGACAATGCCAAGATCGTCATCACCGAGGAAGGCATCAGCCCGACCCTCTTGCTGGGAAGCCTGCCGGTCTCAGTGAGTCAGTCTGAGAAGTGAACGTAAAACGTGAAGCGTAAAACGTGAAACGTGAAACGCAGAGGTAGGCCGATGTCACAGACTGATTCAAACACTGAACGCATCACCGTCTTCGTGGTGGATGACCACGACGTGGTGCGCAAGGGACTGCGCTACTTCCTGAGCGCGCACCCGGAAATAGCCATCGTGGGCGAGGCGGGTGACGCCCAGAGCGCCGTGCAAGGGGTGGCCGAGCACGTGCCCGACGTGGTGCTGATGGACCTGGTGCTGCCCTTGCGGCCAGGGACAGATCCCGTGGATCAAGGGGGCGTGCAGGCCACCCGTCTCATCCGCCAGATCAGCCCCCACACCCAGGTGGTGGTGCTGACCAGCTTCGCCCATGACGAGCTGATCTTCTCCGCCATCAAGGCCGGTGCCCTCTCGTACCTGCTCAAGGACGCCGATGGGGAGACGGTGCTGGATGCCATTCACGCTGCCAGTCGGGGTGAGGCCAGCTTGCACCCCCGCATCGCCCAGCGGCTGATGGACGAAGTCACCGCGCCCGCGCGGGGCCGCGACCCGTCCGCCAGTCTCACGGCGCGTGAGATGGAGGTACTCCGGCTTATCGCCCAGGGCTTCACCAACGCCGCGATCGCTGCCGAACTGGTCATCACCGAGCGCACGGTGAAGGCCCACGTCAGCAACCTGCTGGGGAAGCTGCACCTCTCCGACCGCACCCAGGCGGCGGTCTACGCCTGGCGAGAGGGGCTGATGAAAGAGTAGACAGCCTCTTCTGCTATCAGTCTATCAGTTCAGAGTCAGGAGGAAATAATGGAAAAACAAGGGGTTCTTACAGGCATTTTGCGTTTCTTGAGGACCGTTGTGCTCATCAACCTGGGTATCTTTGCTGGGGTCGGCCTGATATGCTGGTTCGGCGGCTGGCGCACAGCCCACCAATATGGCAATGGCCTAATGTTGGCCGGTGTGGCAGCCATGGTTGCCGGTGTCTTTAGCCTGGCTGGTGGCTGGGGCCTGACCAGAAGTTTTGTCTATCAGCATGCTGCGTCGGCAGGGGTAGATGACACGCGAGAACGCACAAGGCGAGAGCTGAAAGACACGGGCCAGAGCTATGGCTTCTTGGCTCTAATGGGTGTAGTTGGAATTGTGTCTATCGCTTTCGGCATACTGATTCAAACCGCCTTCGGGTAACTGCTCGCTACCTTCCAAATAGGTAGGCCAGCGTCAGCCGCGCACTCAGACTTGGTTTCTGTTGAAGATTGGTCGACAAACTCAAGAACAATGTACTGGAGAAACTGCACCTCTCCGACCGCACCCAGGCGGCGGTCTACGCCTGGCGAGAGGGGTTGATGAAAGAGTAGGAGGTATTGAGATGGCTTTTAGTGGTGCTGCGGCTGCTGCCGCCGCGAAAAAACGTCGGGAAATGAGGAGGCTCGCTGAGGAGGAAGAAGACCTGGCCAGGTACACGCAAGACGACCTGGGCAATGATTGGGAGTTCAAGATCGTGCGATCTGAGTCCGGCGCCTTCCGCAAGCCGGAGGTGGTAAAGGAACTGCTCGAAGAAGAGGCCCGGGCTGGCTGGGTAATGCTGGAGAAGTTTGATGATAGGAGGATACGTTTCAAGCGCCCGCGTAGCGCTCGTAACAGAGACGCCCTTCTACCGCCAGATGTTGATCCCTACCGCACACGATACGGCGCTCCCTCCGCTCAATACGCAGTGTTGGCAACCGTGCTCTTGGGGCTGGTGGCCTTGGGTCTTGGAGTGCTTGTTTTCTTGAAGGGGGGTGGTATCAGTGCGCCAGTCGGGTGGACTGTTATGTCGGTAATACCTATAATCATCATATTGCTTGGGATCGTGATGGTAGTGGTCAAGCTGAGATTAAGGTAGGTCTTCTGTTCGCTTGGTGGTTTGTACTGGCGCGAGGGTTGATAAAGTAGTAGGAGGTGTTAAGATGGCTTATGTTGCTGCCGCTGGTGGGGCCACCGCGGCGGCTGCCGCTGCCGCCGCAAAACGTCGGCAGATGATGTTTGCCGAGGAGGAGGAAGACATGACCAGATACACGCAGGATGATCTGAACAATGACTGGGAGTTCAAGATCGTTCGATCAGACGCTGCTGCCTTTCGCAAGCCAGAGGTTCTAAAGAAGTTGCTCGAAGAGGAAGCCCGAGTTGGTTGGGTGATGCTAGAGAAATTCGACGACGGCCGAGTACGTTTCAAACGCCCGCGTAGTGCTCGTACCAGAGATGCCCTTCTGCCACCTGGCACTGATCCCTACCGTACACAGTACGGTATCTCATCATCTCGGATCGGGCTATTGGCAGTAGGGTTAATGATGCTGGCGATTTTAGTTCTTGGAGCGTTGGGGTTTTGGATCTTCGTTATCAGGTGAGGGCGTAGCACGCACGGTATCTGATCATCCTGCATAGACAAGACGCAGCGACTGTGGCCGCGGCCACAGTCGCCGTGGTAGGCTGAAATATCTTTTGATGACCGCAAGACGACTATTAGCTACTGGGCGTCGCTGTGGGAATCGGGATGGGCGTCGGAATCAGCGTTATCCTCGGCCGTGGAGTGGGTGTGGGCGTAGGAAGTTTTGGTTGGGGGATCACTGTCAGGACTAGGCCCAAGATCATACTTACGACTACCACCAAACCCAGTACACTGAAGATGATCTGCCGTCTTTTGCTTCGCGAACGTCTCATGGTTTTCCTCCGCAGGTAATTATACTATCTTTCGTCCATTTGTGCCAATCAAGCTTGTAGTGGGATGATAGGTTTGTCCGCTATGCACCGGGCACACAGGTTTGTCCCCTTCTATGGCCAACTACCATATGTTGAGGTTCTAGCTCGGTGACGTCCAACACCTAGCATAATCCTCAAGAGGGGCGGACGAACGTCTGTACCCTACATAGCGGTGGAACGTATCATCCCACCACATCAAGCTCTTGCAGCGCCAGCGGAGAGTTGCTAAAAAGAGGGATAGGGACTATAATATCCTGGAGTGTTGTGAAAGGGGGAGTCATGGTCAAGCAAGGGAAGCCTTCCAATGTTGGCGAGACCGCCGGCGTTTTGGCTTCGATCATCAAGAATGCCAGACTGGTGTGGCGACTGCTTCGGGATTCAGACGTCCCGTCTTCGCTGAAGCTGATACCGCCGGCCACGTTGCTCTATCTGCTGTTTCCCATTGACTTCATACCCGATCCTATACTTGGCTTGGGCCAGTTGGATGACATCGGTGTCATCTTGCTGGGTTTGAAGCTCTTCATCGAGCTTTCTCCTCAGGAGATCGTGCGCCACCACCTGCGGGAGATGAGCTCAGTGTCCGGCTCCTATCGGGTGGTGGACGATGAGGAGCCGTCTCAGGAGCCAGCGCCCTCCGGGTACATTGAGGCTCCGTATCGTGTCATCGAAGAAGAAGAGAAAGAGTAGCCAGCATCCAAATGTGAACAAAGAGGCCACCCTCATCAATGAGCGGTGGCCTCTTTACGTATGTCGGTTCTCTATTTTGGCGATGGGGGTTCCACCACCACTTCCAACTTGGTAGGCACCGCCCGCGACAGCGTAGTGTACGCCGGACAGCGCGTCCGAAAAGCATTGGCCAGCGCCTCCGCTTGCGCCTCGCTCGGGCCGGACACGGCTAGCCGTACCCGAAACTTCTGGAACCTTGGGTCCACCGGCTCGCCGCAGACGCCGCGTGGGTCAAAGTCGCCCGCAGCGGTGACGACAATGGCGTCCAGAGGGATGTCCATCTCGCGGGCGGCCGTTTCGCACACAAAGGTACCGCAAGTCGCCAGCGCCGATAGCAACACGTCAATGGGGTTGATCTCTTCGTTGGGCCCACCCAAGGACGGTGGGGAATCCACAATAAAGTGATGACCCCGCGCGGCGACGATGGCTCGGCCGGGCTGGCCGGAGAGCCGCGAGGTGACCGATGCGGTGGCTAGCTGTGTTGACATGGGTTCTCCTTCCTTACGTTATTTTCACTA
>CAYWWC010000190.1:0-7886 GCA_964461615.1 uncultured Anaerolineae bacterium | reverse complement strand
GCAGTATTTGTCAAATCCCGACATATGTCAACAAAAACCGCGAAAGTATAGATATGCGTAAATAGGTGTTATACTGAAGCATGAAGTTCACATGGAACGAAGCGAAACGACGATCCAATCTTGTCAAACACAGGCTGGATTTTGCTGATGCCCCAGCAGTGTTTGCCGGGATAGCTTTCACGTTTGAGGATGACCGCTTTGATTATGGGGAAGAGAGGTTCATCACGCTGGGGATGTTGAAGGACGTGGTTGTGGTCATCGCTCACACTGAACGGAATGAGACAGTACGGATTATTTCAATGCGAAAGGCGACCAAACATGAGCAAAAACTCTACTTCCAAAGCTTCACAAACTGACTGGGCATATATTAACGCCCTACAAGACGAGGATATTGACCTGACCGACATTCCTGAAGTCACAGAAGAGCAGATGGCACAGGCTGTGTTGCGTGTCGGTGGGCAGCCAGTTCCCAGAGGCAGGGTGCGCGTCACGATGTCCTTGGATGCCGCTATCGTGGCCTATTTCAAGGCTCAAGCTGGCAGACGTGATTATCAAACACTCATTAACGAAACGCTGAAAGAGAATATTCGTGAACATGATCTGGAAACTACCCTGCGCCGCGTGATTCGTGAAGAACTAACAGCTATGGCAAGGCCAATAGAAGCGACTTAACCCCAATAGTGCTCTCTTGGACACTGAAGCGCCTGCACCGAACCCACCCCCACAGTTGAGGCCCAGACTCGATGTACTTGTTCCTCTTGCTCAGGGAAAGCCATCCGTGAACCCCGCGCTGGACGCCCTGGCTGCCCACCAAGCCGCCTACCGCTTTTTCGATACCGAGGTCGTGATCCGGTCGGATAGCAGCGAAATCCTGGCGCGGTTCGATCTCATCTACAGACGATTTCGCGTGAGGGCCCCCGTTCCGCGCGGGCCGATGTGCCAAACTCCGTTTGGCCTACCATTCACTTCGCGAATGGCGTGCCACGTGCTGGCTGGTGATCGTCCTTTCGGAGGACCAGCGCTGGTTCTCAATGGCCAGACCCATCTGATCAACGATCCCGACACACTGTTCGACTACGCCCACACCAGCATCCTCAACGCCGCCCTGGCCCAAATCCGCACCCATTTCCTGATCCACGGGGCAGCCTTATCTGCTGACGGGGCGGGCATCATCCTGGCAGGCCACTCCGGCTGCGGCAAGACGACCCTGGCCCTGGAACTGGTCCGCCGCGGATTCCGCTTCCTGTCGGATGACATAGCCGCCATCGCCTGCGCTGACCACCGCCTCTATCCCTTTCCCAAGAGCCTGGGGATCTGGCCGGGCACACGCCAGCTCATTCCTTCGATAAACCTTCGTGGTGAGCCTGTCGCTTGTACTGAGCCCGGTCGAAGTGAACCATCAGGACACCGCCCGGAGGCTGGTAGACTCCCCCAGGGGACGGTGGGCAGGCAGTTGGTGGACATCGAGGCCCTCTACCCGCATCAGTTGGGGGAACCCTGCCCGCCACGGTATCTCGTCGTTTTGACTAGCTCGCGGGGAGAGACGGAGCAAGTCGGGGAGGGGCTCTACGTCACGGTGGATCGGGTCAACGAGCCTCTGCTGGCGGAGCTGAGCGCGATCCCTGGGATAAGCAACGTGGCCGCAATCGTTCCACGATTGCGCGTGACCGGCGGGCAGAGGCTGCCCGTCATCAGGCTATCGTCGCCGAAACGCGCCTTCGTCGAGCCTGCCATTGAGGACATCTGCGCCCGCCATCAGACGTTGATTTTCGACGTCGCCAAGGGAGGGGAGCGTCCCCCCGGCTTTGACGCACAGCCGCATCTCGAATCGCTTCCCAAAGCGGAAGCGGCCCTCGAGCTGCTGAGAAGGCTGCGCGGCGGTGCGCGGTCGGCCCTCTTGAGGCACGAATTCCAGGGCAGCGCGACTCGCCTCTACCTGGCCCTGAGCGAGGTGGTGGCGAAGATGGCCTGCTATCGCTTGTTCGTGGGCCAGTTGAGGGAGATGGCGGATCTGGTCTATCAGGTCGTTGAGGGTGACTAAGATTGAAGTGAAGCGGATCGCGCTGGTGTTGCTCATCCTGTTGCTTGGGGTCAGCGGCGTCGAAGCCAGGCCGAGGATCCCAACGGTGAAGCTGCTCAGGTCCGATAGCCAGCGCATCGTTGTGGAGCTAACCATCCCCGATTTCCAGGTGATTTCGAGAGAGCATGGGGGCACGACCTACCAGGCCATCGTCGTCCCCGACCTGGAACAGACCTGGGAGCCCGGCCAGCCGCAAGTGCCCTTCAAGGGCATCCTGTTGGGCGTGCCGTCCTCAGGCCAGGTGCTAGGCCAAACGGAGTTTGGCACGTCGGTGCTGGAATCAGCCTACCAGACGCGCAGGGGATTGATGCTCTACCCCAGCCCCCGGCCCATCGTCCAAGAAGCGGGGGGATCACCGGTTCTCGATCACGAGTTTGCTCTCGAT
Source organism: uncultured Anaerolineae bacterium (assembly GCA_964461615.1). Taxonomy (GTDB): domain Bacteria; phylum Chloroflexota; class Anaerolineae; order VGOG01; family VGOG01; genus CAZVCJ01. The sequence goes on along the minus strand of CAYWWC010000190.1, from coordinate 5,421 downwards.
CGGGTGGTTTATGGACAAAACGCCTTCTATCCTGGCCCTTTGGCCGAGATCGGATTTTCGGGTTATCTGCGGGATCAGCGCGTCGTCCAGTTGCAGTTCTATCCCTTTCAGTACAACCCCGTCACGCGGGAGCTGAGATGCTATTCGAAGCTCCGTGTTGAGGTGTCGTTTGGCTCAGTGGGAGGAAAGGACGGAAGGGAAAGCAATACTTCCTCTGTTTTCGAACGCTTTCTGGCCAGTGTCCTGTTCAACTACGAAAGTCTTGAACGAGGGGTAACCGTTCAGGGGGGCAACGAAACTCCTCCCCCTCCCAGAGCCTGTCCTGAGCTTGCCGAAGGGGGGAGGCTGGGAGGGAGTGGGGTCGATTTCCCGACGGAAGGCCCACCCTCCCCTAGCCCCTCCCTCCGAGGGAGGGGAACTCAGACTCCTCCCCCTCGCAGGGGGAGGCTGGGAGGGAGTGGGGTCAATTTCCCGACGGAAGGCCCACCCTCCCCTAGCCCCTCCCTCCCAGGGAGAGGCAACACGCTGCTCGCTGAACGCTTACGGGCCGGTGACCAGCCTATGCTGAAGATAGCTGTCGAGGAAGACGGCCTCTATCGTCTTACTGATGCCCGACTCCAAGACGCAGGGCTCGACCTGCTGGAGGTGGATCCCCGGACGATCAAGATCACCCTTCGAGACCGCGAGATGCCTATCTATGTGCACGGAGAGGAGGGCGGGAACCCTCGCTGCGGGGTTTTCGATGTCGAGGACTACGTTGAGTTCTACGGCCTGGCCATGACCGGCCCCTTCACGGCTCGCAACGTCTACTGGCTGACCACCGGCGGGGCCGATGGCCTACGCATGGCTGCGAGAGACGGGAGCCTGGCAGGCGTTCATCCCACACCGTCCTCGTTCTACGCCACCCTGCACGCGGAGGAGGACCACGTCTATTGGCAAAACATCCCCAATGGGGCGGGGCAAGACCATTGGTTCTGGCGGGGGCCCTTGGAAGCGCCAACGGAGACCACACTCACCTTTGATCTCCGCCATCTAGCGATTGAGGAGGGGAAAGACGCTACCGTGCGGGTCGGACTGAGGGGGAAAACGGACGACTACGGGACTGATCCTGACCATCACACCAGGGTTACCTTGAACGGTGTGGAGATCAGTGACGCCCTGTGGGATGGACAGATCGAGTATCAGCACCAGGCGACGGTGCCAGGCCAAACGGAGTTTGGCGCGTCGGTTCTCGCTGAGGGCATCAACACCCTCACCGTTGAGTCTGTGGGCGATACGGGGGGTGGGGTGGATAGCGTCTACCTCAATTGGTTCGAGGTGGACTACTGGGATACCTTCGTGGCTGAGGACGACCACCTCGAATTCTGGCAGGAGGGAAGTGGAACCTACCAGTTCGTGGTAACCGACTTTAGCGACAACGGCGTCTCCGTTTTCGCCATCACTGATCCGGCCAATGTGGCGCGTGTGGTCAATCCGGAGATCGAAGCGGGCGGGGGCGCCTACACAGTGAAGTTTCAGGATACCATTGAAGAACAGGCCCGCTACCTCGTCCTGACCTCGGCGCAAAGGAAGACTCCCGCAGCCATGATCGTGGATCATCCCTCAAGCCTGGAATCGCCGACCAACGCCGCCGACTACATTATCATCACCCACGACGAATTCTACGACAGCGTGCTGCCCCTGGCGAGCCATCGCCAGGGCAAGGGCTTGCTCGTCAAAACGGTCAGGGTCACGAACATCTACGATGAGTTCAACTACGGCATCTTCGATCCCCAGGCCATCCGCGATTTCCTCAGCCACGCCTACCATAATTGGGCTGTGACACCTCTCTACGTTTTGCTGGTAGGCGACGCCAACATGGATTTCAAAGACAACTTCGGTACCGGCAAGCTCAACTACGTGCCTACCCACATCTTCGAGACCTGGCCCGTCGGGGAGACGCCCAACGACAACTGGTTTGCGTGCGTGAGTGGTGACGACATCCTGCCCGACATGTTCATCGGCCGCATCTCCGCTCAGAGGCCCCAAGACGTGGAGGCCGTCGTGGAGAAGATCATCAACTATGAACAGAACCCAACTCCTGGCGATTGGAATCGGAGTGCCCTTTTCGTGGCTGACGATGACCAGACCGACTTTGAGACCACCTCTCAGCATTTGATCGCTCTGCTCCCTGAGGGGTATCGCACCCAGCGGGTCTATGCGCGGGAGTATCAGGCACCGGCCGATCCCACCGCTGACATCGTGCAGCACATCAACGGCGGCGCTTTTCTGGTCAACTACGTCGGCCACGGCTTCACCGACCGCTGGGGCGCCTGGTCGGGCGGCCGCATCTTCGACCGTTCTGATATCGCTTCTTTGAATAATGGCAGCAAGCTCCCGTTTTTGACCACGGCCACCTGCCTGAACGGCTTCTTCTCCCATCCGCTGGAGGACTACTCCCTGGCCGAGGAGTTCCTCCGTGTGGAGGGGAAGGGAGCCATCGCCGCCTGGAGTCCTACGGGTTTGGGCTTTCCATCACAGCACAGGTTGCTCTTTGGGGAACTCTTCACCTCCATCTTCAAGGACGACAATCGCCTCCTTGGCCCAGCCACCACAGCCGCCAAAATCTCCGCCTATGCCCAGAGTAGCAGTCTGGGAGAGATGGTCGAGACCTTTGTGCTATTTGGTGACCCGGCTTTGGAATTGGCTCTGGGCAGCGGCAGCCCTTTGAACAAGATCTATCTGCCGCTGATCTTTGAGGAGACTTCTCTTAACCAGTGATGCAAATGTCTACGAAAGGTCTCGAACGCTCAACCTCATCTCGGTCCCTTTTACAGGCAGCGATGACAGCCTGGGAAGGGACTGGCAAACGGCGCCGTTTCCGGATGATCGGTGACAGTATGAGCCCGTTCATCCAGGATGGTGACGGTGTGGTCGTAGAGCATAGCACGGCGGATATTGAGGTCGGAGATGTCATTCTGTACCCTAAACCAGCAGGACAATCCCTTCGACTATGCTCAGGACAGTCCCCAGGCTTCGTCGTCCACCGTGTGGTACGGGTGATAGGTGATGGGCCGAAACCGCTCTTTGTCACCAGGGGCGACAATCGTTCTCTGTCGGATCCTCCCATCGGCAGGGGGCAGGTTCTGGGCAAAGTGGCGGAGGTCGAGAGAGCTGAAGGGCGATCCCCAGAAGACCGGCTGCTGCTGTGTTGCGCCAGGACGGAGGTGGATGAGGGCACGATCAAGAAGGTCTGGGAGCTCCTCCATGGTGAGCTGGATTGGGCCTACCTGCTCACAGCGGCCATCCGGCACGCTATCCCCCAGTTGCTCTACTACAGCCTCAAGGCCATCGGAGCTGAGGGGGCGCCGCCTGGCGTGCTGGCCAGAATGGAGCAGATGTACTACGCCAACGCGCTGCGTTATCTGCGCTTTAGCCGTGCCCTTGAAGAAGTGTTAGGGGCCTTCAAAGAGATCGGCATCGAGGCCATCGTCTTGAAAGGTATGGCCCTGGCGACGCAGGTCTATCCCGTAGCTGCTTTGAGACAGTGCGGGGACATAGATGTGCTGGTGAGAGAAGAAGACCTGCTGCGAGCTGAGGAGGTGTTGTTGGGCTTGGGCTACACCGTTCCGGGCCCTGGTCTGCCGAATGAATGGTTTGGGCAGTGCCACCGTCACCTGCCTTATCTGAAAGATGCGGGGAGAATCAAGCTGGAAGTGCATTGGGTCATCGTATCCCAGCCCAATCCTTTCTGCCTGCCCGTCTCTGAGCTGTGGCCCCGGGCACAGCCCCTGCGCATCGGCGGTAGCGAGACCTGGGCTTTGGGCCCTGCGGACCTGCTTCTCCACCTGAGCGTGCATGCTGTCCCCTCGCCCGACTTGCTTTGGGGACAGGACATTGATCTTAGACACCTGTGCGACATCGCTGAAACGATACGGGTCTACCCCATGGATTGGGATCAACTAATCGTCCGTGCCCGACATTACGACGTGACCAGATGTTTGTATGTAACCTTGCGCCTCGCACGGCGGATGCTACAGGCCGACGTTCCCCACGATGTTTTGGAGGCCTTGCAGCCGACGGACCTCGATCCGAGGTGGCTGGCGAGTCTCGAAGAGCGTGTTCTGAAGCGACGCCTCGGTTCCACCAAAGTCCCACATAGATTAGTGCGTCTGCTATCGGCGCAAGGTGTATTCAACAAGTTGCGAGTTCTGCGGCAGATTCTCTTTCCCGCGCCATCGGCCATAGCCCAGGCCCATGGCGTGTCTTGGACTTCGAGAAAGCTCTACTGGTACTATGTCACACGTCCCTTCCGTCTCCTCGCCCGACGGGGTGGGTTCTTGCTGCGCTTCCTGATCCGTGAGCGAGGGGAGTGTTCCCTCCAATGAGAACGAAGTCTTATCTTACCGTCGTCCGAGGCCTTTTTGAGGGTTTTCAGGCGGGAATCGCGGGGCATGGGCTGCGCCTGATTCTGGGCGCGGTGGTTGGCCTCCTCCTGCTGGCCCTGGCCATTCGGGGAGTCAACTGGCCTCAAGTGGGGAGTGCTTTGGCCGAGGTCAGCTATCCGCTCCTGGCCCTAGCCGTAGGCACGGTTCTTCTGACCACCCTGGCCAAGGCTGCCCGCTGGCGGCTATTGTTCCCACAAGAGTACGGCCGACCGCGGTTGAGCAAGCTCTTCTCCGTGCTCCTCATCGGCCAGACAGTAAACGCTCTTCTCCCGGCCAGGCTGGGGGAGATCGCCCGAGCTTACCTCATCGGGGAGATCGAGGGGGGGGACAAGGCCCTGGCCCTGTCCACGGTGATCGTGGAGAAAGCATTGGACGCTCTAATGCTTCTCCTCCTGATTGCGGTCATCTTTGCGTTCATGCCCTTGCCAGGCTGGCTGGGGCGATCGGGAGTCCTGGTGAGCGGCCTTTTGACCGCGGTGTTGTTGTTAGTGATTCTAGCAGCCTATCGAACTTCGGCGAGCGCGGGACACCCTCCCGTCGAGCCGAGCAAAGGCACAGCCTCTGCACTCTATCGCTTCCTGAGTTGGATACCGGGCATCCACCGCTTCGACCTGGAGCGGAGACTGCGTGCCATTACAGTGGGCTTGTCCACCTTACATCGGCGCGAGGTCGCCCTGCCGCTAGCCGGCTGGTCGGTCTTCGTGTGGGCCATGGCTGCCCTGACCAACTACGTCACCCTTCTGGCCCTGGGGATTAAGCTACCCTTCCTGGCGGCCCTCTTTCTCCTGGCGGCCCTCTACCTGGGAGTGGCGGTGCCTTCATCACCAGGGCAGGTAGGGATCTTCCACTATATTTGCGTGCTGTCTTTGTCGCTGTTCTCCGTTGACCGGAGCCTGGCTCTGAGCTACGGGGTGGTGCTACATCTCGTTGTCTTCGCGCCCATGATGTCCCTGGGGGCCTGGTTCCTGTGGAAAGAAAACTATGAGCTCAGTAA
>CAYWWC010000189.1:0-7893 GCA_964461615.1 uncultured Anaerolineae bacterium | reverse complement strand
TCAACACCTCTTCCCTAATCTATCCACCCCAGGGCATGTTCATGTACTCTTCCAACAGCTTGTCGTGGATGTCTTTGAATAGTCGTTCGTGGCCGCGCTCCCAGCGAGCGAGCATTTCCAGCGCTTCGCTGGCGTCGCCCTCGACCTTCTGCGCTGCCGTATCGTAGAACTCTGCAAAATCGCGCTCAATGAGATAGGCCATGCGCAGGATCGTAAGGTCGGGAACCATTGACTCGATGGTCGCCTGATCCAACTGCTCCAATTCGGCCCGTTGCGAGAAGAAGCCCTCCTGCTTCAGCTCAATGTCTGTCGCAAGAGCGGATTGGCCGCTTTCCAGTGCCTGGAGTAGCCGCTGGATGAACTCGATATGCTTTTGCTCTTCAGCGGCCAACTTGCGGAAAATCTCGACCGCCGCGCCATGGCTCATACGCTCGGCGTTACGCTGAAAAAAGTCCCTGCCCTCGCGCTCGCGCTGCAGTGCGTATCCGTATATTCTTCTCACGTTCATTTTGCACCGATCCTTGGGTCTGGATTGCCCGACTCGGGGCCACCGCACTCAGGCGTATAGCACGTCGCGTTCACGAAAACGCACTTCTCTTTACAACTGGGGCACTTTTCTGGCGGCAGCGCCGCCTGGAACATGTACCCGCACTCCGAACACTTCCACCAATTCAGGGGCTCTTTGGACATTCCACACCTCCGTCTCACTCTGCTTGGCTCTAATTTCTCACAGTCTCCGAATAGCTGGATAGGTCAAGTTCCCATCCTGCGCAATCGCATGCCGTTCAGGATCACCGCCACCGATGCCCCGACATCGGCCACAACCGCCATCCACAACGTGGCCAGGCCCACCGTCGCCAGGGCAAATATGATCGCCTTGACTGCTAGAGCAAACACGATGTTGGCCGTCACAATCCCTCTCGTCTTGCGGCTGAGCCACACGATGAAGGGCAGTTGAGCCAGATCATCGCCCATCAGCACCACGTCGGCCGTCTCCATTGCCTGGGCCGAGCCCGCGCCGCCCATGGCGATACCCACGTCCGCCTGGGCCAGCGCCGGGGCGTCGTTCACGCCATCGCCGACCATAGCCACAGCCTGGTACTCATCTGCCAGCGCAGCGATGGCAGATACCTTTTCCTCCGGCAGAAGCCCGGCGCGCACCTCGTCTACCCCGACCTGACGGCCAATCTCCGCCGCCACAGTTGGATTATCGCCGGTCAGCATGACAATATGGACGTCATCATGGGCTTTCAGATCGGCCACCGCTTGGCGCGCGTTGGCACGAGGCGTATCCGCCACGCCAAACAGGGCGCACACCTCGTCGCCGTGCCGGACCAGAATCACGGTCTTGCCCTGGGCAGCCAGTTCGTCGGCCAATTGGCACACTGATTCCTGGTGTGGGATGTACTGGTCAAAGTGGGCATGGCTGGCAACCGTGACCTGCTCGCCGTCCACAATGCCTTCCACCCCGCGCCCACTCAGCATGGTGACATCCTGGGCACTGGGCACTGTCAGCCCCCTCGCGGCGGCCTCTGCCAGCAAAGCGCGAGCCAGCGGGTGAGATGACTGCACCTCTAGCGAGGCAGCATGCCGCAGCCCGCAATCCTCTGGGCACTCCCCACAGGTACAGACTTCCACGACCTCTGTCACGACGGGACGCCCCTCAGTCAGGGTGCCTGTTTTGTCAAGAGCGAAGGCTCTCACTCGGCTCAACGCCTCCAGGGAACGCCCGCCCTTGATCAGCACCCCGCGCGAAGCGGCATTGGTCATGGCGCTCACCAGGCTGACCGGCGTGCTGATGACCAGAGCACAAGGGCAAGCGATCACCAACATCTGCAGCGCCCGCATCAGCCAGCCGTGGCTTCCCCAGAAGGGCTGCCCGAAAATCAGCGGCGGGATGAAGGCCACCAGTGCAGCCGCTCCTGCCACCGCAGGTGTGTAGACTCGGGCAAAGCGGTCAATGAAGCGCTGAACCGGCGCTTGTCGCGACTGCGCCTCCCGCACCAGCGTCACCATGCGGCTCAGGGTATTGTCGGCCGCCAGGCGGGTTACCTCCACTTCCAGTGCGCCGGTGGTGTTGATGGTCCCGGCAAAAACTTCGTCGCCCAGCTTCTTCTCCACCGGCACGCTCTCCCCGGTGATGGAGGCCTGATCCACCGCGCTCTCCCCAGCCCGCACCACGCCATCCACGCTGACCCGGTCTCCTGGACGCACCAGCACCCGATCTCCGATGGCCAGTTGCTCCACTGCCATCTCCTGGGTATCGCCAGCAGGCAGGAGCTTCAGGGCCACCGGAGGGGCCAGGTCGAGCAGCCCGTCGAGCGCGCCGCGCGCCTGTTCTGTAGCGTATCCCTCTAGCGCCTCCCCCAGTGAAAAGAGCACCACCACAATGGCCGCCTCAGCCCATTCCCCAATGAAGGCCGCGCCGATGACGGCGATCACCATCAGCGTATTGATCCCCAGGCTTCGAGAGAGCCACACCTCCTGAAAGGCGTGACGCGCCACCGGCATTCCCCCCACGACGATAGCCACTGCGAAGAGAGTCGTCCGGCTCCAGGGCGGCGCACCGGCCACCGTCACGGCCAGCCCCAGCAGCGTCAGCACACCAGCCACGGCGGTCATCATTGTCTCCCGCATTGAAAAGACAAACCGCACAAAGCCTGAAATCGAGCTACCCCCCCGGCGGAAAGAACGCGCTCTCTCGGTGACCAGTGTGTAGCCCGCTGAGCTCACAGCCCTGACAATCGGCTCCAGGGCCAGATCCGGCATTGTTGACGAGACCGTTAGCGTGCCAGCCGCGTGATCAACCTGGCAATCGCCTACGCCGTCCACCCGGCTTACGGTCGCTCGAACTCTAGCAGCGCAATCCAGGCAGGTCAACCCCTCAACAGTGAATGTTTTAGTTGGCATTGGTATCCTTTTCAGAGCAGGTCGAGAAACCTAGGTCATCTCATAGTCAGCCCGAATATCCACCCGCCGCAGCAGGTTAGCGTTGGTGATCACGGTGATCGAACTGATGGCCATGGCGATCTCGGCCAGCACGGGGTGCATCATCCCCAGAATAGCCAGGGGGATCATGACCACGTTGTAGAAGAAAGCCCAAAATAGTCCTTGTATCACTTTGCTGAAGGTGGCCCGGGAGAGCTTCACCGCCGTGACCACGCCGGAGAGATTGCCGCGCACCAGGGTGACGTCGGCGGCTTCGATGGCGATATCCGTTCCGGTGCCGATTGCTATGCCAACATCGGCCTGAGTCAGGGCCGGCGCGTCGTTGATGCCGTCGCCGACCATAGCCACCAGCCCATCGGTTTCCGCCTGCAACCGCTGTACCTCGACCAGCTTATCCTCCGGCAGCACCTCGGCCAGCACGTGGTCTACGCCCACTTGACGGGCGATGGCCTGTGCTGTGCGCTGGTTGTCGCCAGTGAGCATGGCGGTCTGCAAGCCCATATCCCGAAGCTCGCGGACGGCGGCCACGGCGTCATCCTTGAGGGTGTCGGCCACGGCCAGCAGGCCCAGCAACTCCCCGTCCACGGCAACCAACATCGCCGTTTTCGCCTCGTCCTCCAGGCAGCGCATCTTGTCTTCCATCTCTGCCACAGCCACGCCGTTTTCCTCCATCAACGCCCGACGGCCCACCAGCACGCTCTTGCCGTCTACCACGCCCCGCACGCCCTTGCCACGCAACGCCTTAAAGTCGGTCAACTCGCCTAGACCCAGCCCTTGCTCGGCGGCTCCGCGCACAATTGCCTTGCCCAGCGGGTGCTCACTTCCCACCTCAACTGACGCCGCCCAGTACAGCAAACTGTGAATTGACGTTTCACGTTTCACGTTTGACGCTTGATACTGGATATTAGATATTCGGTCCGTCACTTCCGGCTTCCCCCTGGTCAGCGTCCCCGTCTTGTCGAAGACCACCACTCGCACGTCCCGCATGGCCTGAATGGCCTCGCCAGAGCGGATGAGGATGCCGTTTTCGGCCCCGATGCCGCTGCCGACCATCAAGGCGGTGGGCGTGGCCAGCCCCAGGGCGCAGGGGCAGGCGATGACCAGCACCGAGACGGTGGTGATCAAGGCCAGGGTGAAGTTGTTCAGGCTAGGATCCACCCAGGGCAAAAAGTCGGCAGCCCATTCAGCTATGGGTCGCAGCACGCCGGGGAACGCGAACCAAGCCAGAAAAGTGAGCACGGCGACGACGATGACGATGGGCACAAAGACGGCCGTCACCCGGTCGGCGAAGGCCTGGATGGGAACCTTGGTGCCCTGGGCCTGCTCGACCAGGCGCACCACCTGGGCCAGGAACGTATCCTTGCCCACGCGAGTGGCCCGAACCTTGAGCATCCCGTCCTGGTTGACGGTAGCACCGATCACCTCGGCGCCGGCGCGCTTGTTGACCGGCATGGATTCGCCGGTGGCCATGGATTCGTCTACCGCGCTCTCGCCTTCGACCACGATGCCATCGGTCGGGATCTTCTCGCCGGGGCGGATGACCATCACATCACCTGGCTGCACTTCGTCAATGTGAACCTCTCGCTCCTCGCCGTCCACCAGGATGCGGGCGGTCTTGGCCCCTAGTTCCAACAGCTTGCGGATGGCCTGCGAGGCGCGGCCCTTGGCGCTGGCCTCCACGTAGCGACCGGTCAGATGGAAGGCCATGATCATAGCCGACACCCCGGCGTAGGAGGGGATGGGGGCGAAGAAAGAGGCGATGCCGGTGAGGAAAGAGGCCCCGGTGCCCATGGCAATCAGGGCATCCATGTTGGGCGCGCCGTGCGTCGTCGAGCGCCAGGCCGCCACGTAGGTACGCTGCCCGACCCAGAAGAGCACGGGCGCGGCCAGCAGCAGCATCCCCAGTTTGAAAACCGTCTCGCTGGGCCAGGCCAGGCCTGCCACCATCTCCGGCAGCATCCACAGGATGATGGGACCGGTGAAGGCCCAGGCCAGGAGCATCCGCCGGCGGGCGTCCTGCATTTTGCGCACTTCGCGGGAGAGCTCCTCTTCCGCCTGCTCCTCCGCAGTGGGCAACACCTCGTAGCCCACCTCGGCCACGGCGCGGCGGAAATCGGGCAGTCCGGTCACAGTGGGGATGTACTCCACGCTGACCTTTTCGGTGGCCAGGTTGACGTTGGCGCTAACCACGCCCGGCGTCTTGGACAACGCCCCCTCGACGTGAGCCACACAACCGGCACAAGTCATCCCGCCGATGGGTAAGCTCACCTTCTCGGTAGCCACGTCGTAGCCAACATCGCGCACGGCCGCGATCAGATCATCCACTGCCGCGTCCTCAGAAACGCATTCCACGCTGGCAGTTTCGGTGGCCAGGTTGACGTTGGCCTCACTCACCCCTTCAACACCCTGCAAAGCCCCTTCCACGTGCACCACACACGAGGCGCAGGTCATGCCCTGGACTGGCAGAGTAATCTGTTTCGTCATTTTTCTACATCCTTCTCATCAAGAGGCTACGAGCTCAATGCTTATAATCAGCTTCTTTCTGACTCTGGCAGACATTATCCTGCATCAGAAACGGCCACTCCTTAATTGTACCATCAAAGCAGCCGTCTGTCTATGACAAAAGTCACTTTCCCCTACCCCTACCCGCTGCGCTCCCCCCGCTCCAGTCCCTCTCGATCCACCACGACGATCCGCCTTCGCTGGCGGCAGCGAATCTTGAGGCCGCTCTCTGAGTCATGCTTCGCTCATTCCCTGCTCAGCATGGTGAACCCGGCGGTGGCCAAAGGCTCACTCAGGCTCCAGTATTCGTTGCCCAAGAGTGTGCGAACTCAACTCCAGGGATTGGATCAACCAACATTCGATATTGACCGGGCACTCGGCGATGAGAGGAGATGCCACGCCGTTGCCGTTGCGACAAACGAGAAGCACGTGACCAGCGTGTTGGTCACGCGCTTCTATAACGACGCTATTTGCTTCTTGTCAAGGGGCTATTCTTCTGGCGTGTAGCTCCAACCGCCCCCCTGGGGCAGTTCGAGACCCGCCCCATACTCACTGGCTGCCGCGCCGTCGGCGGCTTTCCCATCCAGGTGCACCTGCATGAGGTCCGGCAGCGGGAAGGTGTTACCGTTCTCGACCTCACGGTTCTCGTAGAGTTGCTGATGAAGCGCCCACTGATCGTCAGATAAAAGGCCCACCTCGTAGGCTACCTGGACGTTGGCGTAGGCAGCCTCCCAGTAGGCGTCGAGACCTTCCTGGCCGTTCCGGTTCATCCAGATCTTGGTCGTCCATTCACCTTCTTCCTGGCCCAGGCGGTAGGCGATGGTGTCAATGCCCCAGACCGAGCCGGGGACGTCGTAGAACGGATAGAGCCAGAACTTGGCCGGGTCGTCCGAGGCCATCCAGGCCTCAGCTTCGGGCAGACCATGCTCAGCCCCGTAGCGGATGATCTCCACCAGGCTCTTCTGCACGTCCCAGATACCATGCCACTGGGTGTAGTCGGCACCCATCATCAGCGCCCCGTGACGGTAGCGCCGGCCCTCGTGATGCCAGATGTGGTAAGAAGCTTCCTCGGGAACCTCGTCATAGCCAGCCACGCCAAAGGGCGCCAGGCCCTCGAAACCGGGCGTCAGGATAATGCCGGCCTCGTTCATGCTGTCCAGCCACCGTTTGGCCTCACGGAACACTTCGTTGTACTGAATTGCGGCCAAATCGCCTTCTAGCAAGTAGCGATCCACGAAAGGCTGCGCGTGGCATTGGAGACAAGCCGACACCATATTCTCCCGCTTCTCCTCCCAACTCAGCCCACCGCCCCAGGCTTCGGTAGTGCGGATCGTCCAGGGAGATTGGGTCTCCCAGGCCAACCGGGAGCCGACGTCGTGCGTCGCCGGCAGGTTGACGGTCGCGTCCATGTGGCAGGTGGTGCAGGTCGGCGCGTCGAAGGGCGGTGGTTCGCCTTTTGCGGCCTCGTATCCCAGGTCATCCCAGTTGTGCTGCCTGGTCAGGAAGACGTTACCGTGCTTGGATTCCTCCCAGATCTCGATGTGGGGATGGTCCGGGCCGATGTGGCACTCGCCACAGGTGTAGGGGTTGCGCGCCACGGCCACGTCAAAGGAGTGCTTGGGGTGGCAAGCATCGCACTCGCCCACACTCTGGTCGGGCCAGAAGTGGCCGATGTTGTGGCACTCCTGGCATCCATGCTTGGTGGCGATGGTAGGCTCAAAGACGTTCCGGTCGAACGAACTGGAGAAGAAGATCATCGCCAGGGCCGAGTGCTTGCTCTGGCTGAATTCTTCGTACTCCGTCTCATGGCAGCTTGCGCAGTCGCCGGCCGTTGGGTGTGCAGCAACGACTGTGTCTTGGTGTTCGGTGTAGTCCCAATCCCCATCCTGCGCCTCGTGGCATGCCAGACAATCCACACCCCAGATCGCGTGCTCTGACTTTTCCCAGGCCTCCACCATCTTGGGCGTTACGTTCGTGTGGCAATCAACACAAATCTGTGACTCGGCACTGATGTCGGATTCGGCCAGCAATGTCCGCTCCCAATTCCGGATAAAAGCCACCAGGTCTTCGATCTGGTTGTCGCGCAGAGGGCCGCCCTTCTCCTGGGCAAAAGCAAGCATTGCCGTGCTGGGCCGACCGTCGTAAGTCGCAACGCGGATGGTTTCGTCATCGTACGATTCCAGGAAGTTTCTGGAGTTCAAGGTCAAGCCAACATTGGCTACTCCCTGGCCTTCGTCTCCGTGGCAGGAGGCACAATGGTCGGCGTATAGCTCCGCGCCCCGCTCCACGGCCTCCAGCCGGAACTCCTCACTGGCCGCGGCTATGCGGTGCGGCTCGTTCAACCAGTAGACCGCCACGAAGATGACTATCGCCAGGGTCAACCCCCAACCGAGGATGATTTTTCGGTCTATGCTGCCCATATTATTCCCCTCCTGTATCAGT
>CAYWWC010000188.1:0-7930 GCA_964461615.1 uncultured Anaerolineae bacterium | reverse complement strand
CATGATTATACTTCCCAATCTTGGATTTGGTCAAATTTTTAAGCGAACCGAGAGTTGTTTGTCCTCACTAATGTTGGTGCTGATTCCCGAAGGTGGGAAAGAAGCAGGATAGCAAATTGCCCACCACCCCTCAGGAAAGGTATCAGACCTGATGCCACTAATAACTGTCATCGGCGTTTTGTTGCTGCCTCTAGGACGTCTTCGCCTTCTTGTTCGCTCGGGACAAGAGATATTGCCCGTTTTCTCCATCGGTTGTCATAATTCAAGAAAAAGAGGAGGTGATGAAAGCCTATAAGCATGATGCGACCAACCCATCTGAGCTGGCTTGCAGGATTGGGCTTCCTTGGGCCACTTGGAAAATACCAAAAAACTATGGAGGAGATTGAGAAATGAGAAGCAAGCTTTTAGTTGTTCTAGTGCTGTTGGCCGTGGTTGTGGCCGCGTGCTCCCCGCCCGCCCCCGAGGTGGTCAAGGAGGAAGTGATCGTTGAGAAAGAGGTTCCGGTCACTGTGGTGGTGGAGAAGGAAGTGGTGGTCGAGAAGGAGGTCATCAAGACCGTCGAGGTGGAGAAGGAGGTGGTGGTCGAGAAGGTGGTCACGGCTACGCCTCTGCCGCCGGGCTTTGACAAACAGGGCGGTACGCTGGTAATGGGCTATTACCAGGAGCCGGAGTTGCTGAACCCCTTCATCGGCACCCAGACAGTGGCGGGCATTGCCTGGACGCTCTTTCAGCGTGGGCTGCTGCAAGTTATGCCCGATGCCTCCTTTGCACCCGGCCTGGCCAAAGAAGTGCCCACCGTGCAGAACGGCGGCGTTTCAGAGGACGGCCTGACCGTTATCTACAACCTCAAGGAGAACCTCGTCTGGTCAGACGGCGATCCCTTTGACTGCGACGACGTCGCTTTCACTTTTGAAACGGTCATGCATCCTGAGAGCGGCGCAGCGTCTACTACTGGCTACAAGGACATGGAGTCAGTCACCTGCGACGGCAAATACAAAGTGGTGGTCAAGTATGAGAAGCTCTACGCGCCTTACCTGACCATGTTCGAAGAGATGCTGCCCAGTCATATCGGCCTCGACCCGGCCAAGATGCAGGAGTGGGAGTACAACCGCACAGCCACCCCCTCCATAGGTCCCTTTGTCTTGGAAGAGTGGGTGTCTGGCGACCATATGACCGTCGTGCGCAACGAGAGGTATGAGAAGTGGGAGACGGAGGGCAAGCCCTACCTGGATGCCCTCATCCTGCGCTGGATCGATAGCCGCGAGGTGGGCAAGCAGCTCATCCAGACCGGCGAGCTGGACCATCTGTGGGACCTGATCGAGGCCGACTTGCCAGAGGCTGCGAAGTGGGAAGGGGTAGTCATCACAAACCCACCCAGCACTGGCACCGAGCGTTTGTTGCTCAACCTGCGCGATCCGGAACTGGATGCGCCTACCAAAGAGTACCTATTGGAGAATCCTTCCTGGCACTGGGCTCTGGGCGACCCCCTGGTCCGCGAGGCGATAGAGCTGGGTATTGACAAGAACACCATCAATGACAAGCTGCTCTATGGCTATGCCGAGATCGGCACCGCCGAGATCAACCTGGGCTGGGGCGCGCCTACCATCCCGGAGAGCGAGTACAACCCAGACAAGGCCATGGCCCTTCTGGAGGAGGCAGGCTGGACAGACACCGACGGCAACGGCATCCGCGAGTGCCACGGCTGCCCCTACGCCGACGAGGGCAAGGAGCTGAAGCTCAAGATCCAGACCACCTCTGGCAACTCGCTGCGCGAGCAGTGCCAGCAGGTGCTCATGGAGATGCTGGCCGAGGTCGGCATCCAGCTCTACATCGAGAACGTGCCCAGCTCTGAGCTGTTTGGCAGCTACGCCAACAATGCCTTCCGCAAGCATGGTCAGTTCGACATCCTCATGTACACCTCGTCCGCCGGCGTTGACCCGCATAGCCAGTTGAACGGCTACTACCACTCGGACAACATCCCCTCCGACGACAACTCGGGCAGTGGTTGGAACTACGCGCGGTGGATTGACGAGGAATTCGACAAGTGGGTGACCATCGGTGGCAGCAGTCCCGACATTGAGGTTCGCGCTGATGCCTACCAGAAGGCGGGTGAGCGCATCGCTGAGGGCCGCCCCCAGATCTACCTCTACAACCGAGCAGACATTGACCTGCTCAGGGATAACGTCATGGGTTGGGAGTCCAACATCTGGCCATTCGAGAGTTGGAACTTCGACTCGTTGTGGCTGAAGAAGTAGTCCACTCCCCCCCTTTCTCTCCCCCAACTTTTTTGAGGGGGAATGAGGGGGGGCATTGGCGGGCGGTCACTGACCGCCCGCCAACCCTTATATGTGAAGGGATCGCCTATGACTCGCTATCTGATCCGTCGGGTTTTGCAAGCCATTCCCGTCCTCTTCTTTATCAGTCTGATTGTGTACGGGCTGATCATCATCAGTCCGGTAAGCCCGATGGCCATCTATGAAGACAACCCGGACATCAGTCCGGAAGACATGGCCATGCTGGAATACCGCCTGGGCCTGCAGCAGCCCGCTTTCCTGAACTTCCGGGGGAGTTCAGGCACGGTTAAGGCGGCCCAGACAGATCTCTACAATAAACCGAGTGCGTCAGGCGGCACGGAGCCACGCAAGACCGGCGAACTGTCCAGCGGCACGAAGGTGGCCATCGTGGATGGCAAGAAGAACGAGGCTGGCTCCTGGGTCAAAGTGCTTCACGTGGAGGAGCGAGTCACCGGCTGGACGCAGCGCGACAACATGTCCATCCGTGTGAATCCTTTGGACAGCCGGTACTTCAAGTGGCTCTTTGCGATAGTGCAGGGGGACTTCGGCCGCTCCAACGTGGAAAAGCGCCCGGCGCTGGATATGATCCTGGAACGCTTCCCAGCCACCTTCTATCTGATGATCGTATCCTTTGTGGGCCAGTTATTGATTGCCATTCCTATTGGCATCATCTCGGCCGTCAAGCAGTATTCACTTTTCGATCACTTTTTTACCATTCTGGCCTATGCAGGACGCTCGATTCCCATCTTTTGGTTTGGACTCATTCTGATCATTGTCTTTCACGCTGGTCTCGACTGGCCTTCGTGGGTGGGTGAGAGCTGGGCCGGTAAGCCGCTGTTTCCGGGGGCCGGCATGTACGACGTCCGCCTGGAGCGTGAACTGGGCTCCACGCCTTTGTGGGATTATCTACGTCACCTTGTCCTGCCTGTGGCGATGTTGAGTGTCTTTGGCGCGGCGAGCTACATCCGCTACATGCGGGCCAGCATGTTGGAGGTCATTCACCAGGACTACATCCGCACCGCGCGAGGCAAGGGGCTCAGGGAACGGACCGTTCTTTACAGCCATGCCCTCAAGAACGCCGCCATTCCAGTGGTGACCATCCTGGCTATGGACCTGCCCATTCTCTTTGGCGGTGCGTTGTTTACCGAGACCATCTTCACTTGGCCGGGGATAGGCAAGCTGTTCTTCCGCTCGGCGATGCGGGTGGACTACGCCGTCCTGATGGGCATCGTCATGATCAACGCCACACTCATCGTGGCCTTCAACCTGGTAGCCGACGTTGTCTACGCCTTCCTCGATCCTCGCGTCCGATACGGGTGAAGCAACCACGGGACTATTATTGAGGAGATTGTTCATGTCCGACTCTGAAACTGCGCAGCCTCAGGAAAAGCCGCTATTGGACCTGGCGCCAAAGTATCGTGAACAGCAGACCATGACGCAGTTGGTATGGCGTTCCTATCGTCGCCACAAGCCGGCCATGATCGGCACGATCATTATCCTCATATTTGCCCTGACTGCCATCTTCGCGCCCTACATTTCACCCTGGGACCCGGTGAAAACCAACCTGGATGCCATGCTGCAACCGCCATCGGCCCAGCACATAATGGGAACGGACGAACTGGGCCGTGACTTGCTGACCCGCATTCTCTACGGCGGCCGGGTTTCTTTGAGCATAGGCGTCATGGCCATGACGTTGGCGGTGATCGTGGGCGCTGTCGTCGGCGGCGTGGCCGGTTTCTATGGCGGCTGGGTGGACAATGTACTGATGCGCTTCACCGACACGATGCTGGCCATCCCTTCGACTTTTATCCTGATCATTCTGGCCCTGGCACTGCGGGACATTCCTATTGAAGCGCTGCGGGGGACGGCCTTTGCCAGCGTTTTCTCTATCGTGTTGGTCATCGCAGTGCTGGCCTGGATGAGAGTGGCCCGGCTGGTTCGGGCCTCGTTCCTCTCGCTCAAGGAAAAGGAATTCATCGAGGCGGCGCGCAGCTCTGGCGTACCCAACCGGCGCATCATGGTTCGCCACCTGCTGCCCAATGCCATGAGTCCTATCATTGTGGCCGCTACCTTCCGCGTAGCCACTTCCATCATCACCGAATCTGGCCTGAGCTATCTGGGCTTCGGCGTGCAGCCGCCCACGCCCACCTGGGGCAACATGCTCAAGAATGCCCAGGACCAGATGACCCGCGCCCCGTGGACGGCCATCTTTCCTGGACTGATGATCTTTGTCGCCGTCATAGCCATCAACTTTGTTGGTGATGGCCTGCGGGATGCGTTGGATCCATACAAAGCGGAAATGTAGATGGTTTGGAGTTTCGGGCTCGGAGTTTCGAGTTGAATGTGAACAACTCCTCAGAGACCGATTAGGCAATGATTGATTCGCTAACGGACGAGGAGATTGATCGGTCAGAGCTCCCGCCGTTAGACGAGTCGTTTTTTGCCAGAGCTACCTGGCGAATGCCAGAGGGGCAAGCGACCATTGCCGTGCCTGTAGACCTCGATTTGCTTGCCTGGTTTCAGGCACAAGGTAGCGAAAGTGAACAACGCATAATTGCTGCCCTTCGCATCTATGCTGAGGCGCATAAGGGCTTTGTTCGTCAGCCGGAGCCGGAGGCCGTTTAGCGTTGCGTCGTCTGCCAGTCGGGTAGCGATTGCCTGCTCATGGGTTGGTTGCACCGCCCAACCCCAGCTCTGCTCGACTGTCCACAAACAAGGCTGATTTCGCTGGTTTCTCTCTCTGCGGTACAGGTTCGGCGGCGTGGGTTCTGCTGTCATCGGCTTGGGCGGCGGGTGAGCTTTGCCGATCTGCTGAATCTGGCTTACTCGTGAAGATGGGCGGGCCATCTGGCCCGCTTTTTTCGTGGTCGCGAAGGAGTCCTTCCTGAATTCGAGAAGAGAGGAGTGATTAGCCATGTCCACCATTGAGTTTCTTTACCTCAGTCAGGAAGAGGTCATCTCTGTTAGAAGTCGGGTCACAGCTTTTTTGGGCGCTTCGGGCGATCAGTGGGAGCATCCGAAGCGATGGAAAGTTCTTCCCGTCCCTCAATCGAAGTAAACGCGCTCAGGAATTAGCGAAACTGCTCTCGCAATAAGGGAAGCTTGCGTGACAATGTGAGTTTAGGAGGAAAATCTGTGTCCGCCAAAAAGCTGCTTCTCACCCTCACGCTCATCACACTGCTGCTCTCCCTTGCGACCGGCTGTCAGTCTCCTGCCGGTGGCCCTGGCGGAAGGAAACTGGTCTACGGCTTGACCCTGACCCCCTCGGGCATTGACCCTCACGTCAATGTTTCCTCGGAGCTGGGCATTCCTTTGACCAGCGTCTACGATACTCTGGTCTGGCAAGACCTGGACGGCAAATTCGTCCCAGGCTTGGCCGAGTCCTGGGAGGTCTCAGAGGACGGTTTGACCTACACCTTTCACCTGCGCCAGGACGTTAAGTTCCACGACGGCGCCCCCTTCAACTCCCAGGCGGTAAAGTCAAATCTAGACCGCATCGTTGACCCCCAGACCAAATCGCAGAAGGCTGTGTTCATGCTGGGGCCTTACGACCACGCCGAAGTGGTGGACGATTATACAGTCAAGGTTTATCTCAAGGAACCCTTCGCGCCGCTTTTGGATTCTCTCAGCCAGGTTTATCTGGGGATGGCCTCCCCTGCTGCGATAGAGAAGTGGGGCCTGGACTACCAAATGCACCAGGTGGGGACTGGGCCTTTCATGTTCAAGGAGTATGTCCCCAAGGATCACTTGACCCTGACGCGCAATCCCGATTACAACTGGCCCCCCGCTGTCTTCGGCCACCAGGGGGCAGCTTATCTGCAGGAAGTCGAGTTTCGCTTCTTCGTGGAGCCGGCCACCCGTGTCCTGGCCCTGGAGGCAGGTGAAGCTCACATCATGGGCGAGATGCCGCCTCAGGATGCCCAGCGTTTGTCCGACGACCCCGGCTTCCAGTTGATTCCGGCGGCCTTGCCCGGCACACCTCTCCAGATATTCTTAAACACGGAACGACCTCCCACCGACGACCTCAGCGTCCGCCAGGCCCTGGTCTACGCTACCGATAGAGAAGCCATTGTGATGGCCATTTTCAAGAACCTTTCGCCAGTGGCCCATAGCCCCTTGAACGCGGTGACGATAGGCGCGGCAGCGAAGACCATGCCGTATGACGAAGAAGTGGCCGGGCTTTACAACTACAACCCCGAACTGGCGAAGGACCTTTTGAAAGAGGCTGGTTGGGTGGACGTGGATGGCGACGGCGTTCTTGAGAAGGACAGTCAGCCACTCCGGGTGGAAGCCTACCTCATGGGCTGGGGATTCATGCCTGAGGTGGCTCAACTGGTGCAGGCTCAGTTCAAAGCCGTGGGAGTCGAGATGCAAAGCCAGGTGGTCGCCTACCCTGCCGCACTGGAGGCGGCCCGCGAAGGGAAACACAATCTCATCCCTTTCGCCCTCTCCAGCAGCGATCCGGACATCCTGCGCACTTTCTTCCACTCCGAAGGTGGTTTCAACTGGGCTAAAGTACGAGCCCCCAGGCTGGACGCACTGCTGGAGGAAGGGGCTCGCACCCTCGACCCTGAGAAGCGCAAAGAGATATACGCCGAGGCCCAACAAATCATCATGGCCGAAGCCTTGATCATTCCCATCCGTGACTACGTCAACATAAACGCTGCCAGCGCTCAGGTGAAGGGGCTGCGCTACGACTCGCGCGGCTGGTTCCCCTGGCTGTATGACGTCTACTTAGCAGAGAGCAAGTAGCAGGTAGTCGAAGTTCCTTTGCTTCTTTGAAGGCAACCGCGATGCCCCAGTACATCGGAAGGCGCTTGATAACCTCAATCCCCGTCCTATGGGGTGTAGCTACTTTGGTGTTCCTCATGATGCACCTCTTGCCAGGCGACCCTGCCGAGTTGATGTTGGCTGAATCCGGAGGCTCCTCCCAGTCCATCGCCCAACTACGCCATCAACTGGGTCTCGATGATCCTACCCACGTTCAATACAGTCGCTTCCTGGCGAACGCCCTGCGGGGAGATTTGGGACGTTCCATTTTCACCAATCGCCTCGTCACGCGGAGTATTCTGGAGCAGTTGCCCCACACGGTCCAACTGGCGGTGGCAGCGATGATGGTGGCCGTCATCATTGGCACGGCCCTGGGCATTGCTGCTGCTCTGAATCGAAACACCTGGGTGGATAGCGTATGCATGACCATTGCGGTGGCTGGGACCTCCATGCCCATCTTCTGGTCGGGAGTCCTGCTCATCTTGCTATTCAGTTCGCTGCTGCACTGGCTGCCCGCTACGGGGCAGGGCAGCCTAAGGCACCTGATCATGCCCGCCATCGTGCTGGGATTAGCCTCTTCGGGAGCAATTGCTCGATTGGTGCGATCTTCCATGCTGGAGGTGTTGAGCCAAGAATACATCACCGTCGCCCGGGCTAAGGGCCTCAGCAAGCGTGTTGTGGTGTACCGCCACGCCCTCAAGAACGCCTTCATTCCGGTCATCACCATCATGGGCTTGCAGTTTGGCTACTTGCTGGGCGGTACAGTGATCACCGAGACAATCTTCTCTCGCCAAGGGTTGGGTCGGCTGGTGGTTGATGCCATTCTCTGGAAGGACTTCCCGATCGTCCAGGGTACAGTTCTCCTG
>CAYWWC010000187.1:0-7962 GCA_964461615.1 uncultured Anaerolineae bacterium | reverse complement strand
TCGCCCGTTTGTAAAGTCGCTTGTTCTTCAACAAAGTCATCGAAACCAAGCGTCCTTGCCCGCTTCGTGCCCTTGGTTTCGATACGGCCTTCGGCCTACTCAACCGGCGGGCACTCGCTTATTCATGGTACTTCATGCGGCAATTGGTATTAAACTCGGTCCAGTCTACGTTATCTGAAGGCATTGGCCCAGGCACAACTAAAATGCAAGGCCGTCCAGGAGTTGGACGACTGGTGCCGCAGCCACATCAAAGACGGCAAACGCTACGCCAGGTTCAATCTGATACAGAGACTATCAAAAAACCCGCTCAGAGGCCCGTCCTCGGGCCGATTGAGCACCCGGGGACGGGTGTTAGAGCGATTTTTCAACACTCTCTACAGGAACCGTGACATCCTTGCTCGTCTCAATGACCGCCCTGCATCCACACCCCCAGACGGCATGATTCTCGCGAACAACACAAATGTTGGAGGGCAATACTACAGTTGCCTCTCCTCCTGACTACGTATTCGGACGGCTTCGCGGGTCTCGGACGTCGCAGCATGTGATCCGACTTTCCTTACTTGGCCTCAGACTCGCCTGCTTCGCGCCTGGTCTGCCCGAGCACGCCGCCGCTGGCTTGATGGCCGTGGCCGATCACCACGAAAGCTTGCGGGTCCACCTCGGCCACCACCGACCTGAGGGCTCCTTCGTAGGGCCGGCTCACCGTGCAAAACAGGACGGTGTGCTCGCTTTCGGTGAACATGCCTTGGGCGGGCCAGGCGGTGACGCCAAGCTGCAAGTTGCTCAGCATCGCGTGGGCCACCGCCTCTGGCCAGTCGGTGACAATGAAGGCCGTGCGCACAACGCTGGGGCCTTCCAGAACGTAGTCTGCGGCCAGCCCCCACACGAACAGGGTCATCAGGGCGTACAGGCCCCTCTCCCAGCCGAACACCAGGCCAGCGACCAGGATCACGCCCCCGTCGGTGACGATGTAGAGCTGGCTGACGGGGACGCCGGTCCTCATCTGCAAGACGCGGGCCAGGATGCCGGTCCCGGCGGTTGTGCCTCCCCCTCGGTATACCAGGCCCACTCCGATCCCCGCCACCACGCCGCCGTACAGGGCGTTGAGCAGCAGGTCGTCGGTGATCCCGCCAGACGGAATCCAGCGGGCCAGGAGATCCGCCCCCAGGTTGTATAGGAGCATCACATAGACGGTGCGAATCAGAAAGCGGAAACGCCCCAGGTACCGAAAGCCCAGTATCACCAGGGGGACGTTCAGGAGCAGCATAGTTAACCCCAGCGGCCAGCCGGTGAACTCGTTGATAATGATGGCCGTGCCGGAAACTCCGCCCGGAGCGATATTTGAGGGAGCCAAGAAAAGATTGAGGTTGACCGCCAGCAGGAGTCCGCCGATGGTCAGAAGCAGACAGTCCCGCAGCGCGGACTTCAGATCGAGGCGCCAGATCAGCGCTCTTGTCTTCTGTCTCATCGAATGTGCCTTAGCGCCCTCTGAGTCGGCAGGCCTCATGGAGACGCAGTCGAGCCGGGTGTGATGGCCCCGGCGTGAGCTCGTTCATTCCATTACCGACGCCAGTATGGTGCCCTCAGGTATCTTGCTGCTGCCCTCTTCGTCGGCCAGATGGCAGGCCACAAAGTGTCCGGGGCGCATCTCCCGGAAATCTGGCACCACGGTCCGACATTCGTCGGTCGTCAGAGGACAGCGGGTATGGAACACACAACCTGGGGGCGGTTTGGCTGGACTGGGTGGATCACCTTGTAGGATGAAGCGCCGCCGTCTCCGTTCGAGCTTGGGGTTCGGCACCGGCACCGCCGAATTCAGCGATTGGGTATAGGGGTGCAGAGGGCGGTCGAACAGGTCGTTCCGCTGGGCCAGCTCCATGATCTTGCCCAGGTACATGACGGCAATCCGGTGAGAGATGTGCTTCACCATGCTCAGGTCGTGGGCGATAAAGAGGTACGCCAGGCCTAATTGGTTCTGCAGGTCTTCCATCAAGTTCACCACCTGGGCCTGGATAGACACGTCCAGCGCGGAGATAGGCTCGTCGCACACGATGAAGTCAGGGTTCAGAGCCAGGGCCCGCGCGATGCCGATGCGCTGCCTTTGGCCGCCGGAGAACTCATGCGGGTAGCGGCGCACGTAGGCCGGGTCCATACCCACCAGTTCCAACAGTTCCGCCACCCGCTCCTTCAACTCCTGGCTGCCCTTCTTCATCACGCTGTGGATGATGAGAGGTTCGCCAACGATCTTTCCCACCGAATGACGCGGGTTGAGCGTGGCGTAGGGGTCCTGGAAGATCATCTGCATTTTGGGGCGCAACTGGCGCAACTCTTCGGCGCCTATCTGCGTCAAGTCTTCATCCTCGAAGAACACCTGCCCCGACGTGGGCTCATGCAACTGGAGGATGGCTCGCCCGGCAGTAGATTTGCCGCAGCCACTCTCGCCTACCAGGCCCAAGGTTTCGCCCTGCCTGATATCAAATGAAATGTCGTCCACCGCCTTCACCGCACCCACCTGGCGACCCAGCAGGCCTCCGAAGATCAGAAAGTGCTTTCTGAGATTCACTACCCGTAGCAATACGTCATTCGCGGACATCTCGCGGCCTCCCTCTTTCCATGTCATAGTAACAAGCTACCTGGTGCCGCACGCCTACCGTAGTCAGGGGCGGGATTCCACTCCAGCAGTCATCAAAGGCATAGTCACAGCGCCACGCAAAGGGGCAGTTTTTCAGCGGTATCAGCAAGTCGGGCGGGGCGCCCCTGATGCTCACCAATCGCTTAGATTCCCTGGAATCCAGGCGGGGCAGAGCGCCGAGCAGGCCAATGGTGTAGGGATGCTGGGGGCGTTCGTACAGATCGTCCACCAGCGCGATTTCAGCCACCCGCCCGCCGTACATGACCAGCACCCGGTCGGCTACCCCAGCCACGACGCCCAGATCGTGGGTGATCCAGACCACCGCCACGCCGAGTTCTTCTCGCAACCGCTTGAAGAGCTCCACAATCTGCGCCTGGACAGTCACGTCCAGGGCCGTGGTTGGCTCGTCGGCGATGACGATCTGGGGCGTGCAGGCGATGGCGATGGCAATCACCACCCGCTGGCGCATGCCGCCGGAGAATTCGAACGGGTAGTTCTTGATGCGCAACTCTGGGTCGGGGATGCCCACCTGGGCCAGCAACCTGAGCGTGCGCTCGCGGGCCTGCTCCTTGGTCATGTTCATGTGCCGGGTCAGGGTCTCGGAGATTTGCTCGCCAATGGTCAGAATCGGGTTCAGCGTGGATATCGGATCCTGGAAAACGAACCCTATCTGCCCTCCTCGCACGTCGCGCAGGCCCTCTCCTGACATCTGAAGCAAATCGCGAGGCTCAGCTCTGCTGACGATCCCGATGTCGCCCCCCCGCACGTCGCTCAGTTCCTCTTCTGATAGTTGAAGCAGATCGCGCTGACCCCCGGGGCCATAGAACAGCGCCTGCCCCCCTTCTATCTTGCCCGGCGGCGACGGGATGAGACCCAGGATAGACATCATGGTCACGCTCTTGCCGCTGCCGCTTTCGCCCACGATAGCCAGCGTCTCGCCTTCCTCAAGGTCAAAGCTAACGCCGTTCACGGCGTTAACGACACCGTCCAGAGTGTAGAACTTGGTGACGAGGTCTTTCACTTCCAACAGTTTCGCCATTTTTTACCTCTTCCTGGGGCAGACACGTGGGTCTGCCCCTCCACTGATCAACTCACTTCCTTGAGCGTCGCAGGCGCGGGTCGAGCACGTCGCGCAGCCAATCACCCACCAGGTTCATGCCCAGCGAGGTGAACATGATAGCCAGACCGGGGAGAGTGGCGATCCAGGGGTAGCTGGTCAGGTACTTGCGACCGGCGGCCAGCATGTTGCCCCAACTTGGCACAGTAGGCGGCACGCTGAGGCCCAGAAAGCCCAGGCCGGCCTCGTAGAAGATCATGGCCGACATCTCGAACGTAGCCAGGGTGATGAGCGGGCCAATGAGGTTGGGCACGATGTGGTCAAAGACGATGCGCACCCAGCGCGCCCCGACGCTGACGGCCGATTCCACGTAGCCCGATTTGCGGATGCGTAACACCTCACCACGGGTGACGCGGGCGAAAACCGGCGAGTCGGTGATGCCGAAGATCAGGATGACGTTCAGCAGGCTCCGACCCAGGATGGCGGCGATGAACACCACGAACAGGAGGTACGGCAAAGACAGGATCAGGTTAATCACGCCCATGATGGCAGCGTCCACCCGCCCACCGACATAGCCAGCGATGGCGCCGATGACCAGGCCCAGGCTGGCCGCAATGAGCACGCCGAAAAAGCCCACAGTCAGCGACACCCGTGTCCCGTAGATGAGGCGGCTCATGATGTCTCGACCAAGGTTGTCGGTGCCCAAGGGGTGCTCCCAAGAGCCCTCCTCGCTCCAGGCGGGAGGCAGCTTGCTCTCACGCAGGTTCTGATCAAGTGGATCGAACGGCGAAAACACGGGAGCAAATACCGCTGCAAGGACCACGATGGAGAACAGTAGCAGCCCGATGACGCCGCTCCGGTCGCGCCAGAGGAACCGTCCGTAGTAGGCCAGACGATCCCTGAACGTGCGTTCAACGTCTAGCAAACTATCTGCTGTTCGAGTCACTTCTTTACTTGCCATAGCGAATCCTCGGATCTATCACTGCATAGGCCATGTCGGTCAGCAGGTTAAGCCCCAATACAACCACGCTGGTGAAAACAGCGATGGCCTGTACCAGGGGAAAATCGCGCCAGCCAATAGATTGCTCAAGAAGCTGCCCCATGCCGGGCCAGGAATAGATCGTCTCAATGTAGATGGATCCGCCCAGCATATAGCCGAACTGGACGCCGATGACGCTCACCAGGGGAATGGCGACGTTCCTGAGCACGTGCTTGGTGTAGATCGTTCTGGGCTCCAAACCCTTGGCGCGGGCGGTGCGGATGAAGTCCTCGCCTCGGATTTCCAGCACAGCCGAGCGCGTCAACCGCACGATCTGGCCCATGACTGGCAAGCCGAGCACAATGGACGGCAAGACCACCGATTTCAGTTCATCCCGGCCAAAGGAGGGGAACCAACGAAGTCTGACCGCAAAATATAGAATGAAGATCAAGGCCAGCCAGAAGTTGGGGATGCTCTGTCCCAGAAGAGCCAGGAAGCGCCCCGCCGAATCCACGAAGCTGCCTGGGTTGAAGCCCCCCAGCAAGCCCAGCGGGATGCCCACCACCACTGCCATGATCAGTGCTGCGAGAGCGAGCTGCACCGTGGCCGGCACCCTCTGCAGCACCAACGGCATCGCTGGCGACTTAAAGTGCAAGGAATTGCCAAAGTCACCCACGATCGCCCCGGAGAGGAAGTCCATAAACTGGGCGGAGACGGGGCGGTTGAAGCCCATCCTCTCCCGGAAGGCTTCGATGTCCTCTGGCGAGGCTTGGCGCGACATCATTAAGGCTGCCGGGTCTCCTGTGAGGCGGACCATGACAAAGACCAGCAGCAGAACCCCGAACAGGAGTACGACTGACTGGCCCACTTTGGACAGGAAATAGCGTTGCATAGCACCTCCTTCTAGATCTCAGAAACCCGGTCTCTACAGAAACCTGGGCTTTCAAAGAGGCTGACAGTGGGAGGGCGCCCCAGGCGCCCTCCCACTGTCGTTCGATTGAGCTTTCGGCGTGAGCTATATGGTGAGCCTGTCGAACGTTCGGTTGAGCCTTTCGGCTTGTAAGCAAAGCGTCCTCAGGGCAGGCTCACGCCGAGGCCAACCAGTCGAACGCTCACGCCAAAGCCTAACTCAGTGTACTGAGTTTTGGGCGAACACGTGGGTTCGCCGCTACTACTCGACGATGAATGTATCGTACAAGAAGTAGGTTTCGGCCGAGCGCGGCTTGTACCCTTGCACCCGGGTGTTGATCGCCTCGAATTGAACCGGTTCATAGAGGTAGATGAAGGGCGGGTCCTCGCGCATGTATACCTGCAACTCTCCGTATAACGCCCCCCGCGCCTCCTGGTCTGCCGTCAGCTTGATCTCGCCCAGCAAGCGATCGATTTCTGGATCGGACCAGGCGGAGTAACTGGCATCCATCCCTCCCAGCGCGCCTGTCAGTCGCCGGTAAGCTTCGCCTCCCACTGCGGACCAACTGTCGCCGAAGAGCGGCGGCAGTTCTTTGGCAGACTCCAAGTCCCAGTAGTGGCCGGATTCCATGATCTCGAGGCTGACATCAATGCCCACATCGCCCAGATAGCCCGTAATGGCCTCACACACCTCCTCAAAGTGGGTGTAAGCGCCGGCCGGGCAGGCCATGTCTATCGAGAACCCATCCGCGTAACCGGCGTCGGCCAGGAGTGCCTTGGCCTTGTCCGGGTCGTAGCCAAAGGGCCCGGCGTTGTCATAGCCCAACTCGCTCGTCGCCACGTAGCCGGTAGCTGCCTTGGCAAAGCCGTCGAACAGGGCATAAATGATGGCGTCCACGTCAACGGCGTAGTTCATGGCCTGCCGGACCTTGGGATCCATCGTTGGCTGGTCAAGGCCGGTGGTCAGGTTGTTAAAGGCGATGTAGTAGATGCGGGTAACCGGGTACTTGATGACCTTGACACTCTCCGCGCCCAGCAGGGTCGTGGCCTCTTCCGAACTCAGGCGGGTGACGATGTCTACCTCGCCGGTCTGGATGGCGGCCACTCGGGTGGCGGACTCGGGGATGGGCCGGAAGATCACCGTCTCGATCTTGGGCGCCCCTTCTCGCCAGTAGTTCGGGTTGGCCTCGAAGGTGATGTGGTCGCCCTTGACCCACTCGACGAACACGTAGGGGCCAGTGCCCATGGGGTGCTGGTCAAAGCCCTCTTGACCTACCTCTTCGAAGTAGCCAGGGGGTATCATGGCCCAGTTATCGGCTATCGTGGACAGAAAGAGCGCGTCGGGCCCTTCCAACGTGGCCTTGACAGTATAGTCGTCGATCTTCTCCACCGAACTGGCCGTCTGCCAGTGATAGCTGTATTCAAACTCGGCGGTGCTGGCACGCTCCCAGGAAAAGACGACCGCATCGGCGTTGAACGGCTCGCCGTTGTGGAAAGTGACGTCCTGGCGCAGGTGGAAGGTGTACTCGGTGGCGTCCTCGGAAACCTCCCAGCTCTCGGCTAGCGCGGGCTCTATGAAGCCCTCATCGTTGAACCAAACCAGCGAATCGTACAACTGCCAGCAAGTCGTAGATGCCTGCCTCTCCGCTGCTTGTGGCAGGTCGAGGGAGTTGGGGAAGGTCGAGACGGCTCGCACCAGAGTTCCCTCCGGGCCGGCAGGGGCGGGCGTGGCCTCCACAATCTTCTCGACGACGACCTCCTTCTCAACGACGACCTCCTTCTCGACCTCGACTGTCTCCACCACCTTCTTCTCGACGATCACCTCCGTCTCCACCACGACCGTCTCCACCACCTTCTTCTCGATGACAACCTCCTTTTCGATGATCTCCGGCGTGGGAGACGCACAGGCGGCCAGGACCAAGGCCACGACGACCAACAGGCCCATAAACTGCATACAGCGTTTCATGATTCTCTTCCTCCTTCTTTAATTTTGGTATAGGTGTATGGTGAATAGATTCAGACTTTCAGATATTCCCGTGGCATCACCTCCTTCTCCACCGAGTCAACTGACAGATCGGCCGTCCCTCTGCCAGAAAGCTCGACCACAGCCAAGATGACCAGCAGCTTGCCATCAGGCGAAATCGTTGACGACACGCCTGCTTCGAGGCTGAACGTCTATAGTTCTAAGGGAGCGATTTCAGTGACAAAGCGAAACCGGTCGCCACGATAGAGATCTCTACCGTACTCGACCGGTTGATCGTCTTGGTCCAGACCTAGCCGCCGCTCCAACATCAGGGGAGCCCCTGGCTGTACCCCCAACAATTCGGCCTCGTATTCCGTGGCCACGACCGGCTCCAGGCTCTGTCGCGCCCGCCCGACTATAAT
>CAYWWC010000186.1:7817-8023 GCA_964461615.1 uncultured Anaerolineae bacterium | reverse complement strand
CTCTACTGTGATTATACGGCAGCTTTCTCAAAATGTCAACAAAGCACGCTAAAACACGCAGCATTCCCGGCTTTGCGCGACGCTCAGACCCAACTCCTCAACCAGTTGCACCGCCTCGCGGGCCGGGCCCCGGGACGTGTTGACGCCCGCCCGCACGGCCAGGGGGTCCAACCAGGCGCGGAACATTCCAAGAGGCCGCCTACAAC
>CAYWWC010000186.1:4928-7807 GCA_964461615.1 uncultured Anaerolineae bacterium | reverse complement strand
CCCCCCCCCCGGCCCCCGCGCCGGGGGGCCGGGGCCCCCCGGCGCCCCCCCCCCCCCCCCCACGGCCAGGGGGTCCAACCTGGCTCGATACTTGCCATGAGGCCGCATACAACCCAGGAGAAGGGGCGTATCGGGGAAACGCAGCCGGGCCTCGACCAGGATGCTGACCACGGCCTCGATGGGCGGCGGCTGGCGGTCGGCGTAGCGGGTGCCAGGTGTCGGTATAAGAACGAGGAACACCATGCCCTCCATCCCCAGCTCCTGGAGCTTTTCCATGGCCGGGTACTCGTGGCCGATGGCGCCCCCGCGCAGGCCGATGGTGATGTGAGGCATCACTCTGGTGTGCCGGCGGAGCATCACATAGGTTTCCACATAGTCGGCGACCGTGCAATCCAGGCCATAGACCTCGTGGATGGTCTCGTCGTCGCCCACGAAGTCGAAGGAAACGACGTCGGTGTAGGGGGCGATGACGCGGAGGTCCGCCTCCTTGATTAGGCCCACGTGCCAGTTCATCTTGCGTCCCTGGCGGATGGCCTTTATCTCTCCAAGATGCTGTGTCACGGGCACGCGCCCTGAGGCATCGCACCCACCGGAGATGAGGCAACTGGTGGCTCCCCGCACCTCTGCTCGCCAGACGGGGGCTATGTGTTGAAGGTAATACCCGCCGCAGTGGGCGCAATCCAGGTCGCAGTGTTGCCCCGTAAGGCTAATGAGGGCGGTGTCGAGGGGATAGACGAATTCGATTTCTGGGGGGAAGTTGGCCTGCCTGACTCGCCAGGCCTCCTCCAGGCGTTCGTGCGTGGTGTCTTCAGCTTCCAATTGTTGATCCTGCCTTCCCCTGGGATTTACGTGGTTCGCACTGAAGTATAGCAAATCTGGAGCGAGTTGGCAAATAGCGGTGCCCTGAGTTCAAACCTCAGAAGCCCTCTCTTGCCATGAATAGTAAACTGAGGTATAATTGGTTTCAGGAGGTATTCAGATGGTGACGCGAGCTTTCACTGCCGTTATCCACTAATGAGGAAGACACCTGCGTTTTGACGAAGCTGTCGCTAACCTGAAAGAAGCGACACAGCTCTATGCGGAACTATTAACGAGGATAGAACACAATGGCTGACATCTTTACTCCATACGAAACTGGCCTGACTCGCTTGGTGGAACGTCTGGGCAGCGATCACCCGCGTTATGCCGATGCGCTGACGCTCCAGTCGCGTCTCTTGGAGAACACTGGCCAAGCACGACAGTATGGTGATACGGAAATCCATCGCGCTGAACGGGCGCGGATTGTGGACGCGCTGAACCGGCTGGCTCTGGAGACGGTGAGGGTGAGCTTTAACGAGTTGTGCGGGTTGGCGTGGGAGGAGTCCGTGCTAACAACCCCAGATGTGGTTGATCCGGGCCTGCACGCCATCTGGCAACAGCGTTTACGCGATTTGGCTGACCACATCGCCCAAGACCTGGCCCAGCTCAAAGAGAACGAAGATGCGCTGC
This sequence comes from uncultured Anaerolineae bacterium, assembly GCA_964461615.1. GTDB lineage: Bacteria > Chloroflexota > Anaerolineae > VGOG01 > VGOG01 > CAZVCJ01. The sequence continues at coordinate 6,319 of CAYWWC010000186.1, read as the reverse complement.
GCTACGAGGATGACTTGTCCCGTCGAGCCAGATACCGGCGCGAGATTAAGCGACAGCGTGAGTCAGCAGCCCGCTACCAGCGAGAGTATGATGAATTACGGACATGGGTGATTGGCGAACCACCTGCAGCATTGCAGGGTGTGACCACCCAGTTGCAATACATGGATGCCAAACTGGATACACTGAGAAAGACTCCAATAGTCAAGCCGCCCTTGTCTGCGATGCTGCTTTTCAACCTTGTGGTCGTGATCGTGCTAGCCCTTATTCTGGCCCCCCCAGTTTCAGTCTCATTGCCTTGTGTGTCTCCTCTAGCCAGCGCGCCGAGCCTGGCCGTCATTCTGCTGCTGCTGTTCCAATTAGCCTGGCGCTATCTCGGTCCGGCGATCAGAGAGGTCAGCGGCTCGGTCGAAGTGGGCCCGATCGCTGTTCCAATCATTCTACTCACCTCACTGGCCGACGCCCTGCATCTGTGGATATTATCCGACCTAGCGCTATGGGTGTTAGCCATTGTCCTCTCTTTGGCTGTTGGACTCATCGGCCCAAGTCCGTTCTCCCCATTCCCTATCCACGAGTCTCCTCCTATCATCCAGAACTTCCTCGTTCACTACGCTGACAGTCACACCGAGACCTTCGCTGCAGGGGACCTCATTGAACTTCCGGCAGACACGCAAACGCTGGTGGAAGCCGTGGTTTCAGACCAGGCTGACGTGTTATGCGACTGGTTTGCCGTGAAGGGCACGCAGATTCCTGCAAAAGGATGCGCGACGATATATAGTCCCCCATTCGAGGTCAATCGAGATGCTTTGAGTGTTCTGGCTCAATCGCGGTGCAAGACATGGCAAGCATTTGCGGGCTTGCACATCAAGGTCGAGCAAGTCGAACCGTGACCCTAATATTCGCTGTTAGTTTAGAGAAGGAGGTGCAAGATGTTTCCGCGTTACCAAGTCATAGGTTTGCTGGTGAGTTTGGCCTTCCTGGGTGGGCTGCTTGGAGCGTGTGGCCCGAAACCGGAGCCACCCCTGGCAGGAGAGATCAATGTTGAACCGAGTACCACTATCCCGGTGGGCGAGACGGCGAGTTTGACGATCAAAGCCTCAGGGACCGACCTGCAGTTCAAATGGACAGCGTCCAGAGGGAGCTTATCGTCTTCTACAGCACCATCCGTCCTCTATACAGCTCCCGATTCACCTGGCCCCGACACAGTGACGGTTGAAGTGACGAGCAAAGGTGGCACCACTATTCAAAGTAAGACCTTCGAGGTTGTCGAGCTACCTACCCCCACTCCAACGCCAACCGCCACGCCGACACAATCCCCAACCCCCACACTTACTGAGACGCCCTCTCCAACTCCCACACCTACTAAGATGCCCTCTCCAACTCCCACACCTACT
>CAYWWC010000186.1:0-4828 GCA_964461615.1 uncultured Anaerolineae bacterium | reverse complement strand
GCCCTCTCCAACTCCCACACCTACTAAGATGCCCTCTCCAACTCCCACACCTACTGAAGCGCCATCCCCAACGCCCACGCCTGCCCCGGTGCCTATTGTCTACTGTACAGACAATGGGAGCGGCGGCACTGAAACCATCTCAGTAGAACCGCCACGTACTGTTGTTCAGATTCGCATTGATATGATGAAAAGAGCAACAGACTTTGGATATTCACTGTACGAAGTGGAAGCCTATGGGCCTGACACAGGCAACATCAACCTGATCACAGGCGAAACGGCTGCTACTCCTTCGACAGAGCAGAATGATGAGAACTGCTGGGAGTGTTTTGCCAGCAAGGCAATAGACGGCGATATGACCACCCGTTGGGCTAGCTATTGGTTTGATCCACAGTGGCTGGAGATTACTCTACCTGAATCTCAAGTTGTCAGCCGCATTGTATTAAAATGGGAGGCAGCGTATGCTATGGAATACTGCGTGTCCACCCTGCCAGTGTATGCGTTAAATGTCAAAAGCAGGGATATCGTTTCCCAAACGCTCATGCTCCGGGGTGGGTACACGTCACAGGTTACAGACGACATCTGGATTCTGGTGGGTGGTACCCTTGACGAGAATCTCTGGCCTCAGTCGCCAAATGCCTGTGAGGGTGAAAGCGTGGCCAAGAGCAACCGTCTACGTCTATGGGAGGTGGGCGTTAGTTTTGGTGGCTCTGACGATATTGGGAGACTCTTTGAGATTATCGTGACAACGGCCGACGATGAAGCAGGCCGTTTCATCTCTCAGAAGTTGCAGACTTGGTGCCAGCAAAATGACTCTCCTGGTATTCCTCGAAGTGAACTACCTGATGGCCTCACAGAATATCAGCGTATCACTGTCAGGCGGGGAAGTGGAAAGTGGCCGCGATCTCTTGACATTTCCAACGTCAAGTTGCCAGGCCAGGTTACCCTGGAAGGTATCAACAGTGGCGACATCTCTCCTCAGAGATTGACAGTGGATGGTACTTATACCAATGATGTGACTGACCACATCTGGGTGCTGGTCTATGCGCCCGATGGCCGGTACTATCCCCAATCTACTAACGCCTGTCGAGGGACCAGTACGAAGCAGCGTGATGGTCTTTGGGAGGGCGGCATTAGCCTCGGTGGGGACAGCGACGTGGGACAGCCTTTCGACATCATTGTTGTCCTGGCAAACGAAGATGCTCATGCCATCTTTGAGGAAAGACAGCAAAAGGGATGTGCAACCGGCGAATACCCGGGCTACCTTTTTATTGAACTCCCACGGGGGATCGATCAGAAAACCAGTGTCTCTGTGACACGCCAGTAGCGGGCCTTGCGAACCAAAAGAAGAGCGAGGCCAATGACAACTTGGAGACGTGTGCTGAGCAGATTGTTCTGGTGATATTCATGCCTAAAGTGATTGCGCAACAGGTTGAGCTCGACTTGACCCTTGATCAAGTTTTGGCCATTGTCCGTCAACTGAAACCTGAGGACCGAGAAATCATTCGACGGACGATTGAGCCACCACTCTGGAATCAGCGTCTTGAGGAACTGTTGGCTAGGGTGTGGGCCCGCGTTGAACGCTATCCTATCACCGAAGAGGAAGTTGATGCTGAAGTCGAGCTCGCCCGAACATACATCTATGCCCAGGGTAGTAATTGATACCAACTTGGATGTTGGCGAGTCGGGAAGCCCCCGTCGCTACGGATGTTGACGGGGGTTTATTCATAGGAGAAGGGTAGAGGGCATGGCCTTTGGTTTTGAGTTGCTAAAGAAAGACCCCCACAGCCGGGCTCGCGCGGGCGTGATCCATACTCCGCACGGCCCAATTCCAACCCCAGTCTTTGCCCCGGTGGGCACCCAGGCTACGGTTAAAGCTGTCTCGCCACGGGAACTCCACGAGCTGGGCGCCTCACTCATCCTGGCCAACACCTACCATCTCTACCTGCGCCCTGGGCCCGACATTGTAGCTGACCTGGGAGGGCTGCATGGCTTCATGGGCTGGGATGGCCCGATCATGACCGACTCGGGCGGTTTCCAGGTCTTCAGCCTGGCCAACCTGCGGGTGGTGGACATGATGGGAGTGACCTTTCGCTCCCACCTCGATGGCTCCGAACACCTCTTTACTCCAGAGAGGGTCATCGAGATCCAGGAGAAACTGGGGGCGGACATCATCTTGTGCCTCGATGAGTGTCCGGAACCGCTGGACTACGATTACAACGTCCAGGCTCTGGAGCGCACCCATAATTGGGCCGAGCGCTGCCGGGCCGCTCACATTCGCCGCGACCAGGCCCTGTTTGGCATCGTGCAGGGGGGCGTCTTCGCCGATCTGCGCCGCCAAAGCGCGGAGTTTGTCACCGCCCTGAATTTTCCCGGCTACTCCATCGGCGGCCTGTCGGTGGGAGAGCCAAAGGAGTTGATGCACGAGATGCTAGAAGTGACCGTGCCCCTCCTGCCCCCGGACAAGCCCCGCCACCTGCTGGGCATCGGCTCGCCGGAGGACTTCTTCGAGGGCGTGGCCCGCGGCATGGACATCTTCGATTGCGTCTTGCCCACCCGCATCGCCCGCAACGGAGCGGTCTTCACTCGCACTGGCCGCCTCAACATCCGGAACGCCCGATATGCTGACGACGCCGCGCCCATCGAAGAAGGGTGCGACTGCTACGCCTGCCGCCATTTCTCCCGCGCCTACCTGCGCCACTTGGTTATGGCCAAAGAGATCCTGGGCCTACGCCTGGCCACTCTGCACAACCTGCACTTCATGTTGAACCTGATGCGGGAGATCAGGGAAGCGATCCGGGCCGGCACCTTCTCCACTCTCAAAAAGGATTTCCTGGCCAACTACGAGATCGTCCCCCACGAAGCGCGGCAGCGAAACAGGGAAGCAAGAAGCAGGGGATAGGAGGTAGGTAGGAGTGAACATCATTCAAGCCCTCATTCTGGGCATCGTGCAAGGCGCCACAGAGTTCATACCCATCTCCAGCTCAGGACACCTGGTGCTGGCGCCCTGGCTTCTCAACTGGCCGGAGCCGGGACTGGTCTTCGACACCATTGTCCACTGGGGCACCCTGCTGGCTATCCTGGCCGTCTTCTGGCGCGACATCGTTGCCCTGGCGAGGGCCTGGGCGGGGAGCCTTATGGAGCGCAACCTGGCCCAGACAGAGGCCCGCCTGGCTTGGCTGATCATCGTGGGCACCCTGCCCGCCGCCTTGATGGGCTTCCTTTGCCAGGACTTCTTCGAAAGCCTGTTCAGTTCACCCGGCCGGGTGGCCGCTCTCCTGCTGGTCACGGGGGGCATCCTGGCTCTCAGCGAGCGGCTGGGCAAGCGACAACGCTCGATGGGCGATCTAGGCTGGCTCGACTCCGTGCTCATCGGCCTGGCTCAGGGCCTGGCCATCGCCCCCGGCATCTCCCGCTCAGGGGCGACCATCGCCATGGGATTGCTGCGTGGGGTCAAACGGGAAGCGGCGGCCCGCTACAGCTTCCTCCTGTCCACGCCGATCATTTTTGGGGCCGGGATCCTGCAGCTGATTGAACTTTTTCAGGCTGGAGCCGCTGGAGCCAACTGGCTGTCTCTCATTGTTGGCTTCCTGGCGGCAGCGATCAGCGGCTACGTGTGTATCAGATTCCTGCTGGCGTATCTTCAGCGGGGCAGGCTCTACGTTTTCGCCGCCTACTGCTGGCTGGCGGGGGGCGTGTCTCTGATCATATTCTTAGTGAGATAAACAAGATAGGTAGGAATGAAAGGTTAGGTTGACATTGGCGAGGATAAGCATTCACCCCTCCCTCTCAGGGAGGGGCAGGGGGAGGGTAGATTCTCACAAACGGGCAAGATTCTCCGTGGAATCGATCCATTCTGACCTGCGAAGTCCCACCCCCACCCCAGCCCTCCCCCTGCAAGGTGGAGGGGGTAAGCAATCATTGGCAAGGAAAGGCATCGGCATAATCCTCTCTCTGGTGTGTCTATTGCTCTTTGCTGGCTGCAGCAGAGGCGCGGTAGAGCCTTCAGGGCCTGTCCACCTCCAGGTGACTGGCTCCACCTCGATGCAGCCTTTGGTCGAGGAATTAGCCCAGGCTTATGCCGAACGCCACAAGCAGGTGACCATCACGGTGGAGGGCAGGGGCTCGCTGCTGGGAATCGAATTGGTCCGCCAGGGAGAGGCGGACATAGGCATGGCCTCGTGGAAAGAGCCGGAAGACACGTCGGCCGTTTCCACTTCCAGGCTCTGGTCAACGCCCATTGCCCTGGATGGCATCGCCATCGTTGTTCACCCCCAGAACCGCGTGAAAGGGCTGACCATGCTCCAGCTCAAGGATGTCTTCTTCGGACGGATTTGGGACTGGCGGGACGCGCGAGGGTCGGCGGGGGAGATCGTGGTGGTCAGCCGTGAGGATGGTTCGGGGGCGCGGGCGGTTTTCGAGGAACTGGTGATGCAGGATAAGCGAGTCACCCCGACGGCGGTGGTCATGCCCAACAGCCGGGCCGTGGTGGAGTACGTGGCGGATCATCCCGAAGCCATCGGCTACGTTTCGATGGCCGCCATCGGCTACGTGTCCATGGGGCATGTCTCCGAAGAGGTCAAAATCCTGGAGATCGAGGAGATGGCGCCGACCCCCGAGAGCGTCCGCGAGGGAGCCTACCATTTGCTGCGCCCTCTCTTCCTGGTAACGCGCCAGGAGCCAACGGGCGAGATCAGGGGCTTCATTGATTTCGTCCTCAGCCCAACGGGGCAGTCCATCGTGGGGAAAGAATACGGGCGGGTGCAGTAGATTGGGTAGGCTCTTTAGGATTTCGCAGGGTCAAGCTGAGAAATTTGCCACGAATTGCACG
>CAYWWC010000185.1:0-8061 GCA_964461615.1 uncultured Anaerolineae bacterium | reverse complement strand
GTGGCAAAGAATTGACCACTTGGCAAAGCAACCATGCAAACTACCAGAGAGCCAATAGTGAAAGCCCCTCGGTTATCATTTCGCCGAGGGGCTTTATGTTTCGTGTGGCGCATTCAGAGGTTCCCAGCCTTGAGCAACGCTAGATACTGTAGCGCGATGATGGTCTTAGCGCTACGTATCTGGCCGCCTGCGGCCATATCCATGGCTTGGCGGATCGAAAAAGGAGGATGCGTCTGCGCATTGCAACTCCTTCTAGACAAAGGCCGGGTTTCATGGTATAATACGGTTGTCTTGAAAAGCCCCTCGGATTGGCCGAGGGCGCTGAACATCAACTTAATCATGAAAGGAGAGTAAGAACATGGACACGAAGCAGCATCTCACCGTTGTGGCGGCGCTCAACATCGGACTTGGCGCCCTGGGGCTTGTGCTGGGGATCATCGCCTTTGTGGTTTTGGCTGGAATCGGGCTTCTCTCGGGGGATCCGGATGCGTTGCCCATCCTGACCTTCATCGCAGTCATTGTGGGTGGATTCTTCCTCATCACCTCCGTGCCTGATATTATCGGTGGTATCGCGCTAGTGAAGCGGCAATCCTGGTCGAGAATTCTGGTACTGATACTCAGCGTTCTCAAGCTGATAAACATCCCGTTCGGAACTATTGTGGGGGTTTACAGTATCTGGGTGCTAATGCAGGACGAGGCGGTAGAATTACTTGACCGCTAGCTCGTAGGCGATTTGGCCCACCGCTACTCTGCATCACAATCGAAAAGCCCCGCACATCCTAGCTGTTCAGCTTGGTAGTTCCCGTACGGCATGGCAAAAGTAAAGCCACCCGATTCTGTCTAGGGTGGCTTTTTTGTTGCTGGGGTCTCAGCCGAACGCATGCGGTACCGGCAGCTCCATCATCGTTCGCAGGCCGGGCGGGGCGGTGATGGTCTTGGGGATGGTGTTGACCGAGCTCTGCTTCGTCGCTCCCCCCTCACCTAAACGCCAGCACGCCAAAGGCGCGAGGCCGGCGGGCGATGCGTGAGAAGCCGGCTTCCTGGAGACGCCGCATCACGCCGCGGGTGACGCGGCTGCCGGACTTGCTCTCCGGATTGCCAACGTAGTGAAACAGGCGGCCGCCGCGCCGCAGCACGCGGTGCAGCTCAACGTAGAATTCGCCAGAGTAGAGATCGCCGGCCAGGCTGAAGGCCGGCGGGTCGTGGATGATGCGGGTGAATGTTTGATCGTCGAATTCTTCGATCACGTCGTAGCTATCGCCGATGCGCTGGGTGATTTTGGGGTTGTCGAACAGGGCTCGTGACCAGGGGTTGAGCCGGGCGATTTCCAGCGCGGTCGGGTCCAGCTCGATGGTGACCACGTGGTCGGCGGTTTTGGCCGCTTCGATGGCGGTGTAGCCCAGGCCGGTGGCCGTATCCAGGACGCGCCCGACGACGGGCTTGACTGTTTTGATCTTTTCCAGGGTATCGTGGTACGGATCGGTCCCCTTGATGCGGTGCATCGGTATGCCGGAGATCAGCATGGTGGGCGCGGCGCGCGTGGGCATCAGACTGTAGAGCAGATTGGTGAGCTCCGAAAAGAGCTGGATCTTACGTGGTGCACCATCTTCGATGACAAAGCAGTTGTTCTCAGACGCGCTGATCTTCTCGATGGCATCCCAGCTCAGCGACGGGCCTTTGAGAAAACGCACCCCTGCTGGCTTGATCATGGCCTCAACCGTCGTGAGCCCCAGGTCTGGCGAGAACTCAACGCGATGTTGGCCGGCCTCTCGAGCTTGCAGGAAGGGTTGTGTTTGGATGTGCGAGAGAACCATTGGATGTGTCATATCACACTGAGCAAGGCCAGCAGGCCGAACGCGGCGATGATCAGGCCTGAGATTCTGTTCACCCATCGCAGTCCGTGCGGGGTGAACTTTGTCCGAAACAGGCTGACGCCGGTGCTCAAGGTAAGCCACCACAGAGCCGAGCCGATGAACACGCCCAGCACCAGTACGGTCGCGGCGACATAGTTTTCGCTTGCTATCCCCCATCCGGCGAATATGGCGGCAAAAAAGAGAATGGTCATGGGATTGGTGAGCGTCAACAAGAATGTTGAAGTATAGGCCCCGATGAGGCTATTGGCGCCGACTGGGGCTGCGCCTTCGGCGGGTCTGGCCAGAAGCGTCTTGAGGCCCAGGTAGCAGAGAAACAAGCCGCCAACAAGGCGAAACCACAGTTGTTGGCTGATCAACGTGTTCGAGATAAAGGTCAGCCCGAATGCCGCAACGCAGCCATAGACTGCATCAGCGGTGGCAGCCCCCAGTCCAGAGGCCAGGCCCGATGCGCGCCCATTGGCCAGTGTGCGGCGAATGCACAACACGCCGATGGGCCCCACAGGCGCGGCAATTGAGAAGCCGATGGCAAGTCCTTTGAGAAAGAAGCTGATGTCCATAACGCTAGAATCGGAACTCCTTCACGTCGGCGTCGTCGAAGAGTATCCCCATAAGTTGGTCGTGGTTCTTGGGTGACCCGAAAGCCACCCACGTGCAGACCATCTCGTCCCCGCGCTTTATTCGTTTGCCGCTTTCCACGCGAAGGCCGCACTGATGGAACATGGCTTCCAACTGCAAGAACTTCTCGTGGCTGATCGGGCAGATGACCTCATAGGTTCGCCATTGTCGCTCTCGAACTTTGCCTATCCGCTGTTCGAGGTAGGGAAAGACCCAGAGGACGAGCAAGATGAAGCCAGCCGCCGCCCCAGAAAGCAGGTAATACCCGCCACCGATGCCCATGCCCAGTGCTGCGGCGAGCCAGATGGTGGCGGCCGTCGTTATGCCCAGAACCCGACCGCCGGCGCGCATGATCGCACCAGCGCCCAGGAAGCCGACGCCGCTGACGATATTGGCGGCGATGCGCACCGGGTCCACATCGCCGCCGAGCTTGAGGGAGAACATGGTGAACAGGGTCGCGCCGACGCAGATGAGGATGATCGTCCGGAAGCCCGCCGCCTTGTCGCGGAACTCGCGCTCAGCGCCGACGAGTCCGCCGACGAGTACTGCTAACAGCAGCTTGATCACATCTTCTGGTAAGACATACATGACATGTCACCTCTCCAATCTCTAGTCTCCAAATAGTATATTCTAAAAAGCCGCCGGCGTCAAACGCGCGGGCGGCCTTTCTTGTTGTTGCCAAGGGAGTCAAAATCGAGTATACTATGCTCAGAACAAAGCGCGAGCGATTGGATAGCCATGCCAACAAACCTTCCTCCAGAAGCACTTGATGCCGAAAAGCGATATCGCGCCGCCAAGTCGGTGGCGGAGAAAATCGCCTGTCTCGAAGAATATATAAGCGCCATTCCCAAGCACAAGGGCACGGACAAACTGAGGGCCGCTCTGCGCAAGCGGCTCTCTAAGCTGAAGGCTTCGTCCCAGACCAAAAAAGGCGTCGGCAGGCGCGATTCTGCCTTCAGCATAGATAAAGAAGGCGCGGGGCAAGTAGTGCTCGTCGGGCTTGCCAATGTGGGGAAGTCGGCTTTGGTGGCAACCCTGACCAACGCCGATCCCGAAGTGTCCGCGTCTCCTTTCACCACCTGGAAACCCACCCCTGGCATGATGCTCGCCGACAATGTCCAGATCCAGTTGGTGGATACGCCGCCGCTGAACAGAGGCTTTGTCGAGCCGGAACTGATCAATCTTATCCGAAGATCAGACCTCATTCTGCTGGTGGTGGATCTGCAGACGGATCCGATTGGGCAGCTTGAGAGCACCATCGCCTTTCTGCAGGAACACCGCATCGTGCCCCTCCGCCTGAAAGATCGTTACACGGAACAACGGCGTCTGACCTTCAAGCCGCTGCTGGTGCTGGCCAATAAGAGCGATGATGAGGATTCTGACGAGGATTTCGAGATCCTTCTCGAATTGCTTGAGGATGACTGGCCGCTGCTCCCTGTCTCTGCGGCCACCGGTCGCAACCTCGACCGCATGAAGCAGGCCGTGTTCGAGCGGCTGGAAATCATGCGCGTTTACTCCAAACCCCCCGGCAAAGAACACGATCCCACCTCTCCCTTCGTATTGGAAAAAGGTAGTACCGTAGCAGAGTTTGCCCGAAAGGTGCACAAAGACTTCTTCGAGAAGCTGAAATCGGCGCGGGTGTGGGGCAGTTCGGCGTTCGACGGCCAGAAGGTGCAGCGCGACTACGTCCTCCACGAGGGCGACGTGGTGGAGCTGCGCATTTAGTTAAGGTCAAAAGATCAGCGTTTATCTGCGTTAATCTGCGTCCCACAGGAATCCCCCATGTCTGTCAATTGGATGGACGTCACATCCCTCTCGTTCAACACTCTCCTGCTGCTGGAACGGGTGCAGCTTGGTTGGTTCCCAGGCTGGGCGCCAGAGACCGACTTGGCCATCGCCCTCAGAGCGAATCCAGTGGTGGAATGGTATCTGCGGCACAAGTGCCCACAGTTGAACCAATGGCTGGATCGAATAATGATGGCGGGGTTGCCTGATAGCCCCTTGACAAACGTAGCAGAGATACGCCAGGCTGAAGTCGCTGTCCTGGAAGCCATCACCGATCTGCTGGTCTATGCTGTTGATCCCGCCGTCTATGACGCTCAACCATTTCTGGGCTGGGATTCCAACGAGCTAACGTCTTTGGTGGATTTCACCGGCAAAACAGTCATAGACGTTGGAGCGGGAACGGGGAGACTGGCCTTGCTTGCCGCCGAAAAAGCCGACGCGATTTTCGCCGTTGAGCCTGTCGCCAATCTGCGCTTTGCTACCGGACACTTTTTCGGTAGGGCGGTTTTGCTAACCGCTATCTGAGTTTTTCGCCACGAATTGCACGAATTTCACTAATTTTTTGTCTCCACCTTCGTGTTAATTCGTGAAATTCGTGGCAGAATAAAAAAGTGTCCGGTAGTGAAATCTGCGCTACTATCTCAAAGCGAAAGCCCAGCGAAGGGGGCTGGCCAACGTCTATCCAGTGGACGGCCTCATCACCGACATCCCGTTCCCAGACCAATTTGCAGATGTGACCATGGGCGGCCACGTCTTTGGCGATCACCTTGAGCAAGAATACCAAGAGATGGCGCGAGTGACCAAGCCTGGTGGAATGGTCATTCTCTGCCCCGGCAATGATGATCGGGACAATGATCGCCATCGCTTTTTGGTTTCAGAGGGCTTCCATTGGTGGTCGCGTTTTGAGGGACCAGAAGACGGCATGAAGCGGAAGTACTGGAAGGCTGTTTGATGCTGCATAGAAGGTGTGCACTTAACCCGATCATTTATGAAGGCCACATGCGCTGACCGCGCAGGTGGATTTTTGATTGCCAAAGAAATCGAAACCTAGTACAAGTGGGCGTAAGTCCTTCCCCAGTTAGGCGTTGGGCGAGAGCGCCGGTTGAGTAGGAGCAGAGCGACGTATCGAAACCAAGCGGCTTGTGAAAAGCACTGTTTTGGACAGAAAACGCTTGGTTTCGATACACTTCTCCGCTGGCGCTACGAAGTTACTCAACCGGCGCTTGTCCTGTAACCACCGAAGGATTTCCGCCGCGATGTACTAGTATACTATGTTTGGCGAAATAGTAGATGGGTTTACGAGGAGGCATAATGGTGGCGGTGTTTTCCGGGGATACTTCACCTGACATCGAGAACATGCAGATCGAGCGACTGCGCCAGATGCCTACCTGGCGCAAAATGGCACTGATGGCGGAGATGAGCCAAACGGTGCGCACGTTGGCCTTGGCCGGACTGCGCCAACGCTACCCCGATGATACCCCCGACCTACGTCGGCGCCGCATGGCCGATCTGGTGCTAGGCCCAGAGCTGGCTGCCCGCGTCTACGGCCCCTTGCCGGAGGAAGATAAATGTTGACAGAGCAAATCACGGTGATGCTGGCGGTAGTTGATGCGCTGGACGCTCTTGGCGTGCCCTATGCCATTGGCGGCTCGTTTGCCAGCGCGCTGTATGGCGTGATGCGCGCCACGATGGACGCCGACCTGGTGGCCGACCTGCGCCCGGAGCATGTAGATCCGCTGACCCAGGCGTTGGGCGATGCCTTCTACGCCGACGCAGAGATGATGCACGACGCGATTCGCCGACGTGGTTCTTTCAACTTGATTCACATGGATACGGTATTCAAGGTGGATGTCTTCGTGGCCAAGTCGCGCCCTTTCGACCGTTCCCAGTTGGCTCGCCGCCAGTTGCACCTGTTGAGCGAGCACCCCGAACGCCGCGCTTACGTCACCAGCGCCGAGGACATCATCCTTTCCAAGCTGGAGTGGTATCGCATGGGTGGCGAGGTCTCCGACCGCCAATGGAGCGACGTGTTGGGCGTGCTCAAAGTACAGGGTGATCGGCTCGATGGGCATTATCTGCGCCGCATGGCTGTTGGGCTGGGTGTGACCGACCTACTGGAAAGGGTTGTTGACGAGGCGGGCTGAGGACGACGCTACCGATGGCGGCGATGGTGGAACTGCGTCTCAAAAGGCTTTGAGCGGCAGATGGTTATGAGAAGCCGCACAAGTGGTTAAAGGTTTTGGGCTCTTTAGGATTTCGCAGGGTCAAGCTGAGAAAGCTGCCACGAATTGCACGAATTAACACAAAAAAGCAAAAATTAGTGAAGATTCGTGTAATTCGTGGCAAAGAATTAAACATTTGCTGAACCAACCCTGCAAACTCCCAAAGACCCAGGTTTTGGGGGACCAAATTCAAGCTTTTGCCTATTGCCGTTTCATCCAGAGTATGGTATAATATGTGTAGGTAACAGCGCAGGTAACTCCGATGTAGATGCCTGGTGATTTCGACAAGCTCAATCCAAAGATTTGACTGAGACAGAGCGTGAGGGTGCACCTATGGCGGCGCCAAGCCAACACAGCCCACATCGTTCTCAAACCCGACGCCAGCCACGGCCGCGCCCTTGTATGCCCTGAGCTGGTGTTTTTTGTCCCTTGTGAGCTGCTAACTCAAAGTAGAAGGTAAGACGCTGTAACATCCAATGCAAAGAGGCTCTTTAGGATTTCGCAGGGTCAAGCTGAGAAATTTGCCACGAATTGCACGAATTAACACGAAAAATAGAAATTAGTGAAAATTCGTGTAATTCGTGGCAAGGAATTGACCACTTGGCAAAGCAACCCTGCAAACTACCAGAGAGCCTGCAAAGACTTGCGGTCGCACTTTTGATCATGGGCATGGTGGTTCCGCACAAGAAAACCACGGATCAGCAGAAAAGTGCGGAGTGCGGGCTTGACCCATCCGCGTCCTCCCCTCGACAGACTTAGGACACCGTCTTGAAAACCGCGGCCATCCTCCCCCCCCGAGTTCAAAGCCAGCCTGCCCACCCTCTCCAGCGTGAGCGAGGACGGCGATGGCTTGGCTAACATGTCCGACTCCCTGGCAATCATCCGTTTGCAGCCGATTGGGTACGAAAGTACTATTGACATCTGCATCTAAATCTGATACAATGTACAGTAGAAGTCCCGTTCGATTCTGCAGGCTGAATCCAGGGACTTGGCCGAGATAGAGCACAAGGGTAGTGTCAAGCCGAAGTAGCTAACCCAATTCCCAACCCCGACGCCAGCCACGGCTGCACTCTTGCGTGCCCTGAGGCTGGCGTTTTTTGGTATGGGGGAGTGCAACTTCGAGGCGGATGAGGTGATCATTGACCCCCGCGTGACCAGGCTGGGGCTGCTGTGAGGCAACGGATGGCCAGCGAATAAACGGATGGGCTGGCGAGGGCCCCTATCCGCTTATTCGCTTGTCATCCGTTGCTGCCAAGCCGCGCCCTTGCGTGCCCTGAGGCTGGTGTTATGTATATGCTCGACACCTCCTTGGCGAGGATGGCATGGACATTACCGACTAATCGGAGGACCAACTTTCACTCTCGATATCGGATTGCTCTTCTTCATGATTCCAGCAAGTGCAAGGGGAGACTTCCATAAACTAAAGCGGCTTTGTTCCTTAAGAGAGCTGATTGCATAGGTGGAGATACTGCGATTTCTCCGGAGGTAGAAACATGAAGTATTGGCGGCGCAACCTTAAACGTGTCAAACTTCTCTTCTCAGCCACATTACTATCCATACCGCTT
>CAYWWC010000184.1:0-8176 GCA_964461615.1 uncultured Anaerolineae bacterium | reverse complement strand
TCCTCCTCCTTGTAATAGAGCCAGATGGAGGTGCAATAATTGCCCGAGTTCTGGATAGTGATGGTGGTGTCGAAGTTGTCATAACCGTGCATGATGTTGGCCGCGAAGTACTTGTAAGGGGGGCCTGTCATCACAGTTTCAGAGAGACCATTATACATGCCCGAAGCCGAGCTCCCGTTGGATGCCGTCCGACTAACGGTGGCTGCCAGAGGCTCGCCGCTGTATGCATAGGTATCCGCCCAGCTCATCCATGCCTCATGGCTATCAATACTGCCTGCGGCCTCGCATGCAGCCTGATAGAGATCACTCGAGACAGAATAGAGGATGGCCGACTTGGCGCTGGCTGGAATCTGGTCGTGCAGAGTCCCGACACCGCCCGCAGACAACTGCATACAAGCGTGATCCGCTGGCCCGGAGGGAGCGGGTGGGCACTGCTCACTGTACTCATCCCAGAAGAAGACAACCGCGCCGCCAGCAGCGCCGCCTACGTTCTGGGCCTGGATACGTGTGTCCCAGCCCTCCTCCTTGTCAATGCGGGGGATCTGGATACGCGTGCCCCAACCCTCCGCCGGGTCAATGCGGGAGCTTTGAATCCTTTCGCCAGGCCCGAGGGTGGTGGTGTCTTGGCTATCTGCTATCTTTACCCCCGTGCTGAGCAAAGCTGCCAGCACAATCATGGTCGCAATTAGCAATGTTACCTTCTTCATGTCTCTTTGCCTCCTTTCAGATTTGTGGCTCTCTGGTAGTTTGCATGGTTGCTTTGCGCCGCTTTGCTTACGGTGGTCAATTCTTTGCCACGAATGACACGAACTCGGAAGTGGATACGGCTTTCACCAATTTCTATTTTTCGTGTTAATTCGTGCAATTCGTGGCGAGTTTCTCAGCTTGACCCTGTGAAATCCTAAAGAGCCAGATTTGTCCTCAACTCTCTTGCCCGCGCCAACATCGGCGCAGCGCACAGGCGCTCGAGAATCTCTACCGCCCGATCCAGGTGGGCCAGTCCATCCGCTTCCCGGCCTGTCTCGCCGCATAGTCTTGCCAGCTCCACCAGCGTCCTCCCCACCTCGAAGGCGATCTCGGATCCCTTTGCCACCCCAAGGCTCTGTTTCAGATGGGCTTCGGCCTCCTCTAACTTACCAGCCAACTGGCAGGCTTGGCCCAGCAAGCGCAAGGCGATGCTCTCCTCAGAGGGTAACTCCAGCTCACGGGCTGCCTCCAGCGCCATGCGCCCTTTCTCCAGTGCCTGTGTCCCATCCCCGGCCAGCACTGCCGTCTCTGCTAGCCCGCAGTAAGTCTCCGCCAGGTAGTCCTCAATATCGTGTTCCATCAGCAGAGCCAGGCTACGCTCCAGGTGCTCCCGCCCCTCATCAATCCTGCTCCCCCGCTCCCTTGCTCCCCTGCTCCCCTGCTCAAATTCCCCCTGGGCCAGACTCAGTAGCCCCAGATTGGTGTGCGACAGAGCCAGGATGCGGTAGTTCTTCACCTCCTCGCTCAACTGGCGTCCCTCTCGGAAGTGCTCTTCTGCTTGGTCCCACTGTCCCCGGTACAAATAGATCATGCCGATGTTGATGGCGGCGAAGGCCGTGTTGTCCCGATCATCAATGTCGCGCCAGAAGGTCAGCCCCTTTTGATCCCACTGGAAGGCCTCATCCCACTCTCCCAGGTAGAACAACGCCGTGCCGATGTTGTCACCCACCCGGGCCAGTTGGTACCTGTCGTTCATGGCTTCGTACAGGGCGTAGCTCCGCCGGTAGTACTCCAGCGCGCGCTGACCCTGTCCCTGCGCGTCGAGGATGGCGCCCAGCAGGTTGCAGCCCTCAGCGATGGCTGTTTTTGCCCCCCCCGCCCCCCCAACCTTGGGGGGAGTTAGGGGGGCTTCTTCGGCCAGCGCCAAACCACGATGGCAAGCGTCCCGGGCAGCCTGGAAGTCGCCCTGGAGATAGTGGGTTGATCCGGTGTGGATGTGCAGCAAAGCGGCGCAGGCACGGTCCAGCGGATCAGGCAGCGTCTCCGGCCCGCCGGGCGTCACGCCCAGTGTACGGAGCCCTTCCTCCATCCAGCCCAGGGCCTCTTCGGTATTGGCCTGGGTAGCGTGGATGCGCCCGATGCGGCGGGCCAGGTCGGCAGCGTGGCGGCGATGCTCTGGCATCATCCGCCCCCGACGCAACATCCCAAAGGCGTACTCCAGGCTGTCCGATGCCACGGGGAAATCGCCCAACCGGCTGGCTGCCTCGCCCAACCCTTCAAAACAGCCTACCCAACGGCGATCCAGACCCTGCCCCAGGGCCCGGATGATCGTCTGCGCCTGTTCGTAATAGGTTCGTGCCATAAGGTTTGCACAACTGGCGCGGGTGTGGTCGCCGGCCGCTACGAGGGACGTCGCCGCACGTTCCAGAGTCGTTTGACTGACCTCACCTACCAGCACCCGGCGGACGCCATCGCTTGCTTTGGTGACGCTGCGATACAGGTGATAGGCCAACGACTCAAGCGGGGGCGCTTCCTCTGCTTCTTCTTTTTTCTCGGGGCTCATGCCTGGCCAGGCTTGAGCTGCTCGGTGGTGATAAACACGTTGTTCCTCCGGAGTCATATCGGCATAGACGGCCGCTTGTACCAGATCGTGGGTGAAGCGCAACTCGGCTCTGGCCCAGTCGTATAGAAGGAAGTCGCGCCGTTCCAGGTTCTGCAGGTTGTCCTCAATAACGGCCGGGGCCTGTACCCCTTTCAACATTCTGGCCAGCAGGTCACTGGAGAACTCTACGCCCAACGTGGCCGCCGCCTGGATCATCTGGCGCGTGCTGCGAGACAACCGGGCAACGCGATCCTGGATGACACCTTGTATGCTAGGGGGGATCTGTATCTCGGCCAGAGGGCGGGTCAAGAGCCAGGCGCCATCACGGCGGATGAGCACGCCGCCTTCCCGAAGCGTTCGCAGCACTTCAGCTACGAACAGAGGATTGCCGCCAGCCCAGTCGGCAATGGCCTCGGCGATCTCGGACGGCAACAGGTTCTGGAAATGACTACTGACCAGGGTGGCGCTCTCATCCCGGCTAAGCTGGCCGAGCACCATGGAGGTCGCATACCTACGGCCAGACCACGGGGGCTGCCAATCGGGCCGATAGACGGCCAGCAATAGCAGCGGTTGCTGATCAATGCCTTCGGCCAGCCGCCCTAATACCTGCGCGCTCAACTCATCAACCTTATGCAGGTCTTCCAGGATAAGAACCAGCGGTCTCTGGGCCATCATTCCCGCCAGCAATTGGCGCAGTGATCGGACCAGTTGCCCGCGCCGGGCCAGCGGGTCCGAGGGCAAGGGGGGATCACCTTCGGCAGGCAGCAACCCCAGAGCCGCGCAGAGCACGGCCGTTGATGTGCTCACGTCCCCAGCGTCGGCAGCGGGGCGTCCGTCCAATCCCCTCTGGATGGCCTGCCGTACCGTCGTGGGATCACCATCGGTTTCCAATTCAAGAACTCTTTGCAACAGTGCTGCCACAAGCGCGTAGGTGCCCGCTCGCTCACGGGACGGACAGCGCACCATGACCCACTGAGCCGCCCCTTCGACAACCCTTCGACCGTAAGCGGAGCGACGCTCAGGCGATGTCCTGAGTTTATCGAAGGGACACCGCTCGGAGGCCAGTCTCTGGCTGAACTCATGTACCAGGCGCGACTTGCCAATACCTGCCTCGCCTATCACACTGATAATCCGTCCACGCCCTTGTTGAGCCTCACGCCAAGCGTCGGTGAGTTGCTGCAACTCCTGCTCACGGCCGATCAGCGGGCCGAGAAATCCTTCAAAGAACTCAGTTCTTGGGCCTAAGACCTCCTGGACTGCCTGGAGCTCCAGGTAGGCTGGTAGAGTGGCAAGGGCCTGGTTGGACCACGGTGCGGAGACGAACAAATCCCGGGCTGCTCGCAGTACCGTCTCAGCGGCCAGGATCTGACCTGGTTCGGCCTGCTCCGCCAGCCAGGCGGCTCCTTCAGCGGCTGGACCGAGTAGGCTGCCGCTGGCACGGCTGAGGACAATCGTCCCAGTCCCCAGGCCGAGAGCGACGTCCAGGGGTAGGCTTGTACTGAGTGTAGCCGAAGTGCCGGTGAGACCTGGAATCGTCTGCAGAACTTGCCGGGCGGTTCGCTGTAAGGCCAGGGCGGCGTGAAGCGCCCGCTCTGCTGGATCGTCCGACGGAACCTCGGCAGCGACCAACCTGGTAAGCCGAAGCCCAAAGGCGGCCGTCAACCTGTCCTGCTCAGCTCGGATGACCTCGCCTCCATAGCGCTCCACCTGCTGAGCCAGGCTGGTAATCACCTGGTCGGCTACCTCTGCGACTCGCTCCAGAGGAAGACGTTCCTGAAGCACTTCCAACCCCCGCAGGCGCGCCGTTAAGATCGTCGCCAGATGCCGTTCCGGCCGCTTGGCCTCCACCAGAGACAGGTCTGGCGGGCCGTACAGAACGTATGCTGCCCAGATCGGATCAAGCGGTCGCTCACGCCAGGAGGTGTGACGAGCACGCCGAAGCGCCTCGCCAGCAGATACCCCTGCCAGGAGGTCGTCGTACACCGCTGAAGCAAAGGCATAAGCGCCTTGGTCAGGTACCGGCCACAAAGTGCCGATCACGGCCCGGGCGCCGCCCAGGATAAACGCAGATGCCAGTCCGTGCGCTTCAACGCCGGTGTAGACCGGCTGCCCTTCGACAACCCTTCGACCGTAAGCGGAGCGACGCTCAGGACAAGGCTCAGGACGATGCCCAGACTCAGCCAGGAGCTCCTGCACTGAAGCACAAGCATTCAAGAACACCCAGGGTTGGCCATCCAGGCACTCCTGGATTTCGCGTGCAGTCAGGATCTCACCATCCGCCAGCACCAACCCGCTGTGGGCCGGATCGTCCTTCTCGAAGGCTGCGTCCTTAACTCTGTTAAGGGCTGCGTGACCTGAATAGTGTATCACCCGATACTCGCCACTCGCCAGCTCCATCCGCACTTTCTGTTTGGTGGCGCCTGGGCCGCCCAGCAAATACACTTCAGCCTGGGGAAGGTGGTGCTCCACCAGATCTCTCAGTGCTTCCACCTCGTCGGAAGTGGCAGGCAGGTCTCCAGTAGGGTTTCCGATGAACAATGCCTTCCACGAGTGGCGCGGCGGCGGGGTATTCTGGCGCGGCTGCTGTCCGGACAGCGGTTTGAGCTCGCGTCCCACGGGCCAGCGCGTGCCCAGGTACTGTTGGCCGTCGAAGGCCAATTCCCAGGGGAACTCAGCGTCGTTGGTAGACAGAATGAGGGGTTGATCAAGGGGCAGTTGTTTGAGGCTGTCACAGATGACGTCTGGCAGTAGGTCGCCGTAAATCAGCCGCCCCAGGCTCTTGAGCTGATCTGGCTGAGTTGCCAATTCGTCCGGCGGCGCACCTGCGCGATAGAAGTGATAGAGCAGTTGGATAGTGTGATCGAGCTGGGTCTTGATACTTTGTCGGGCTTCTGGGGCGACAGGGTGGACGGCTGTGACCGGCAGCATCTGGTGCTCAGCCGCCGGTCGCAGTTCGAAAAAGTAGACCTGGCCGGCATTGGTAATGGATAGGACAGAAGAAGACATAGATCCTCCGTCGCTGGTGAGCATTCAGCTCTCATACGTGGCACATTGCACACTGGAGGCATCTTCTCGATATAATGGGGGGAAAGGAGTGCATGTGGGCATAGTGAGCATCCGCCGGTTGAGTAGACCTTCAGGTCGTATCGAAACCCAGGATGCGAGCGGGTCTACCGACAACCCGCTTGGCCTCGACGCCGTGCTGAGCTTGTCGAAGCATACGTCGCGGAGTTTATCCTGAGCTGTCGAAGGGCTACTACTCGGCCGTCGCTGGATTTGTCCTCCCCCGACTTTTTGAGAAGATACCACTGGAGGTTGAACGTTCAGTGCGTGAGATGCCAACCTCCCAACGTGTAACGCGCAAACACATTAAGCAGGAGTTACGCAGTTCGCCGGCTGAGTAGGAGCAGGCGGAGGCTACGCATCCGAGCGACGTATCGAAGCCAAGAACGGGTCTTGCAATCGCTGCTCGCCCTGGTTTCGATACGCACGATGCAAACATCGCCGCTACTCAACCGACGGGCTCGCTATTGACCGCGCAACTCCTGATTAAGATCGATCCTCCAGGTTCAGCTTGAGTTCCCATCGTGACTCATTGCGCCGAACCTCGATCACATATTGTCCGACGTGGAGCTCCTGGAAGGTGACGGTTCCATCGAGTGCTGTAGGTGCGCTTTCCAGCAGGTGCATCTCCTGATTCCGCAGCGTCACTCGCACCCGGGATAGCGGACGCAGCGGTTGGAGTTCCTCAACCTGTACCATGACCACACCACGTCCGCTCTGCACTGGCCCCATGAGTAGCTTGACGCGGATGTTTTCATCGGGATCAGGTAATTCCAGCACCTCTGCCAGGTCCTCTGGCCTTGGCTCACGTATGTCCTTAATCCTGAGCGTGACAGAAGCAGGGGCTAGCCGGCGGTAGGGCATCAGTTCTTCGGGTAAACTGGCCAGAGCGACCAGCTTCGCGCCGAACTGCGCTGTGATACCCGCCGCCAGTCGGCGTGCGTTGGCCTCTGTAACTTCCCAGAGTGATGGCTTAGGCGCCAGGTCTTCCAGAAAAGAGAGGTCGAACTGGCCAGGCCGTGGTGGCTCCTCCAGCCTTCCTTGCCGTTCCAGACCGAAGATTCGTATTAGATCCGTGTACTCCTCATAGCAGTTCGAGCAGCTTTCGAGGTGTTTGGCCAGTTCTGGGTGCAGCAACTTAGCGTTTCGGCCATTCAGATCAGCCTCCACATAGGCAGGGATGGAGCGCCAGTGCGGTTCGCAGGTTACTGGTTCGTCTTCAGCACTGAGAATCGATTCAACTACTCTCTTGAACTTGGCTTCCATGGGTCTTTACTCCGTATCTTCTCAATATCTTGGGGGGAAAGGGGGCATAGCGAGCATCCGACGGTTGAGTAGACCTTCAGGTCGTATCGAAACCCAGGATGCGAGCGGGTCTACCGACAACCCGCTTGGCCTCGACGCCGTGCTGAGCTTGTCGAAGCATACGTCGCGGAGTTTATCCTGAGCTGTCGAAGGGCTACTACTCGGCCGTCGCTGGATTTGTCCTCCCCCGGCTTTTTGAGAAGATGCTTTACTCCGATGTAGGTGTGCTGGCTAACTAAAGAGCGACCAAACATCATCCGGGTCCCAACCAGCCGCATCTAAGCATTTCTTCAGTCTGCCTCGGGCTCGGTTTACCAGGTTATAGACTGCCTGCTCAGAAGGTGCATTCAGGCGGTCCTTGACCTCGGCCGCGGGCAGGCCCTCAAAGACGTTCCAGACAAAGGCGCGACGCCATCGCTCGGGAAGCTGCTGGACACATTGGTGGATGGTGCGCCATAGTGCCTGAAGTTCTTGCCGGATCTCCGGCCCCAGGTCAGTGGAAACTATATACTCGAACGGTGGCAGGCTGTCGCCGCTTTCCGGCTCGTACTCCGGTTCGGGTGGCGGGAGCGGCCTGATATGTACCCACCACTCTTTGCGTCGTAGCGCTTGCCTGACCTCGTTGATCGCCACAGCAGCCATGTAGGCCACGAACCGTCCCTCGCCCCGGTACTTGTTGTAGAGCTGCCCTAGCGCTATCTTCGCCAAAGTGGATTGGGTGAAGTCCTCGCCCAGCTTCGCCAGTTGGTCGTCCGACTTGTTGCAGAGTCCCGGAACGCTGGCGCTACGCGAGCGTAGGTAGTTACAAGTAACTTTGTAGAGGTACCGCGCCAGATCTTCGTATGCAGCTTCCTGAGCTCTCTGCCCTAGATCGCCTCTCAGGACAGCAAGCCATTCGTCGTTCGCGCGTCGGGCCATCGCTCCCCCATTGCCTGGAAACTGTGCTGTGTTACACAGGATGTTGTATCACAATTCGAGGAACTATCAACTCCACGAATCACATCTGAGGGTCTATTGAGCTCAACGTACGAAGAATGCCCAGCCACGCGTCGAAGATGGAGTGTCTTTCTACTGAACATAGATGAGGGATGCAGTCCAAGTCTTTCACCCTAATTTTGCGCAAGAACCGGGGGGTATCAAACCAAACTTCGCATCTTGACATAGGAATCATCTCCTTATCTGCGTTTTGCTACCGGACACTTTTTCGGTAGGGCGGTTTTGCTAACCGCTATCTGAGTT
>CAYWWC010000183.1:0-8210 GCA_964461615.1 uncultured Anaerolineae bacterium | reverse complement strand
TTCGTGTTAATTCGTGAAATTCGTGGCAGAATAAAAAAGTGTCCGGTAGTGAATAGAAACCAGGCTTCGTCCTGAGGCTCAACCCGAAGGGTTTTTGCTCAAGGGTGCTTCTTGGGGGTAGTATTGAAGATGAAAGCAATTGCACACATTCTGGACAAGACGGGTTCAAAAAACTGGTTTCTGACTGGCGTCGCCCTGGCCCTGATTGGCTATTGGGGCCCCTGGGTAGATCACAAGACAGTGGCTCTGGTGCTGAGCGGGTTGGACATGGCGGAGTTCGTCAAGTTCCTGCCGGAGGTGAGAGCCGGCGCCCTGCCTATGATCCGCGAGCTTTTCTACCTGCCCCCTTTGGCCGCGGCCCTCTGCCTGGCCCTGCTGGGTAGCAATCGGGCGTGGCGCTTTCCCCTGTGGGCCAGGGCGATCATGGTGGTGGTCGCCATCGCGCTGGCGGTTGTCGTCCTGCCCCCCTACCCCCTCATCCTCCAGGCTCTAAGCTCGGATGAGTTTCGCCGACAATTCCTGATGGCGGTGGGCTGTTTGGCCATCATTGGGGGGACGCTGCTCTATCGCCGCCTGTCAAAGGCCGTAGTAGCTGGGCTTCTAACGGTCATCTCCCTCTTGGGAACAATTCCCCCAATGAGGCAATTCCTCTCCATTCGCAGTGCGCTGGACAGCGTTTATGGTCAGCCCATTGACATCGGCTGGGGGCTATGGCTGATGGCCGTGGGGTTCCTGGTGGCGGCAGGGATGGCAACGAAAATGCTCGTAGATCAGATTGCTATCAGATTACACCCACCTGAAGCTTGACCGTGATCTCATATCATGATAGAATAGCAAGCAAATAATTATGGAGGCAAATCAATGGACAACGAAACCAAAAACACTCACGGAGGTGAAGAAGTGGAAGAACAGAAGAAGAGCAACATGGAAGACGTTGCCGCTGAGGCGGTGAACATCACCCAGGGGGGAGCGCAATCCATCACCGCGGACAACCTGAGTATCCGCCAGGGAGGGGTGGTGCAGGCCCGGACGGAGCACTTGGAAATGATGGGGGGAGGCATCGTCTTGGCCCAGACGCAGACGGCCGACCTCACCGCAGCTCAGGCGGGCGCAATTATCTCTGAAGGCGATGTGACGATGGAGCTGTCAGGATCGCAACTGCTGCTGGCTCGCGGCGATGTGACGATGGACCAGAGCGGAGCGGTAACGATGATCGCCCGTAACGTGAGAGCCGAGAATAGCGGCACGGTGTTCTTGCTCGCCAACGAGGTGGAAGGAACCGTCAACGCCGCCTTTGGCCCGCGCGAGTCGGTCATCTTTGGCGCAGTAGCGGGGGCGGTGGCGGGGCTGGTGATGTTGCTGGCCAAGCTGTCGCGGCGGGAGTAGGCGGCTACTCATTGCCAGTTGATGACGGGGCAGGTGCGGCCACGGGATATAGAGTTTGAAGGATAACCAAAAGAGGAGGCCAAACGATGGCAAAAGAAATAATCTTCCTTGTGGAAGATGCACCCGAAGGCGGATACACAGCCCAGGCATTGGGCTCTTCTATCTTCACCGAAGCAGATACCTGGGAAGAGCTCAAACAATCTGTCAGGGATGCCGTTCAATGTCACTTTGACGAGGTAGCACAGCCAGCCCTGATCCGCCTACACATCGTGCGCGAGGAGGTTATGGCTGCATGAGACTACCCCGTGACCTCGGCGGTGAAGAACTGGCCGTCTTGCTCAGTCGCTGCGGCTATGAAGTGACCCGCCAAACCGGCAGCCACATGCGCCTTACTACCATGCTGGAAGGAGAGCACCACATCACAATTCCTCATCACAAAGCGCTCCGAGTGGGTACGCTGAGTGCTATTCTCAGAGACGTGGCCGAGCACTTGGGAATCACTAAGCAAACACTGATGGGAATCCTGTTTGGGAGATAAAAGTGACCCGCCTCGGCGAAAAGCGCGACGTGCAGGACGCCCTGGTCAACTACCTTATTAGGCAACTTCAATGCTGAGAGGAGTAGCACAATGTATCACCGAGGGATGAAGTGGGAAGAGTATCTTGAGCTTCGGGGATTCAAGGACGACATTGTTCATGGATTGGAACGACAGACGCAGGACATTGCAACTGCACGGCAGCAGGCAGCATGGGAAACGACCCATGCCCTCGACCAAGGCTTCGGTACCCTGGTCGCCAGCCGGGAGGAGATGATAGACGTCATGGAGATAGGCTTTGGAGCTATCTCCTACGAACTGGAACGTGTGTCGGCAGGCATTGAGGCCCTGCGCGCCGACTTCAACTGGGCTATGGCGGGGGTACTCTGGAAACTGGAGATGCAGCACGAGACGCTGCGCGACATCCTGACCACCTTGCAGGCTCCGCTCGACACCCAGGCCAAGGAGCTGCGTAAGCGAGCCGAAGACGCCTACCTCAACGGCTGGTACGACGAGGCATTGACCGACTTTCTGGAGTCAGAGCGAAAGAACTACCAGGACTTCGCCGTGCACCAGGCCATTGGCAACATCTATCTGTATCATCGGCAGCCGGCTGACTTGGACAAGGCGCAGGAGTATTACAAGAAGGCCGGCAAGTACGCCATCCCCCGCTCTGTCTACCATGCCGCGCTCGCCTATCTGCACGCTGGGTTTGTGTGCTACCTGCAAGGGAACGATGCCATGGCCATCGAATACGCGCGCTGGGTGACGGAGTACTACCCACAACTCGTCGAGGGCTTCTACAACCACGCCAAATTCGCCGCCGCTGCCGGTCAAACTGCCATCGCTATTCCCAGCCTGGAGACTGCCATCCGCGCCGACCGGAACTATGCCGTCAAGGCCCGCGCCGACGACGACTTTGAGAATATTGAGGCGGCGGTGACGGAATTGATGGAGCGGCTGATAGCCGAGGTGCGCTCAGAAGCTGCTGAACTGTTACGCCGTCTGCGAAAGAAGATGAGCGATTACGTTATGCCGGACGTTCTCCAAGAGCAACTGAACGGCGGAATGGCAGCGATTCAGCAGAATCTAGTTGACCCTACCTACTTCGATGCATGCACAGCCCAGAAACAGGCTGGCGAATACGAAGGGCGCTGGAGGGGAATGGTAGAACAAGGGTATGGAGAAGTGACACTCCACACCAGGCTACCGAACGCTGTGGCCTTCAGTCCAGACGGGACAGTGCTGGCTGCTTGTTCCCCCGCCGGGACGGTGCAGCTGTGCGATGCTGTCAAGGGCCATGCACGGGCTGTATTGAAAGGGCACTCAGGCAACGTACACACCATCGCGTTTAGTCCAGACGGAGAGACATTGGCTTCCTGCTCCTCCGATAAAACGGTGCGGTTGTGGGAGGTCGCCAGTGGGCGCGTGCGGGCTGTACTGGAAGGGCACTCAGGCGACGTGCGGACCATTGCGTTCAGCCCAGATGGAGAGACGTTGGCCTCAGGCTCATCGGATGGGACGGTGCGGCTGTGGGGCGTGCCCAGCGGACACGAACGAGCCGTACTGAGCGGCCATACTGACAAAGTGCATATTCTCGCATTCAGTCCAGATGGAGAGATGCTTGCCTCGGGTTCATCTGACAAAACAGTGCGGCTGTGGGATGTCGCTGGTGGTCGTGAGCGATTTGTGCTGAGTGGTCACTCGGATATACATACCCTCGCTTTCAGTCCAGATGGAACCACCCTGGTTGTAGGCAGTAGATGGTATCTCGTGGGCACGGACTCCACAGTGTCTACAGTACGGCAGAAGCAACGTGATTTGGACGCAGAGCTTAGGGAGATAGGTGTGGCTCTGAGAGAACAGCGTGAACGACTGAATTTGCGTCGTCGCGCCTGCGAACTCCTGAGAAGGAGCAACGAGTTGCGCGCCGCAGGAAAAGTTGAAGAGCTACGGGATGCGGAAGAGGAACAGCGCCGAATTGAAGAAGAACTACGACGAAGAGAAAAACGAAGAATGCACGATCTGCTGCAAGGTGTGACAATTCACCTATGGGATGTGGCCACTGGGCGGGAGCGTACAACGCTAGAGGGCAATTCTGATTGGCTGCGCGGCATCGCTTTCAACCCGGACAGCACAACGATGGTGTTGGCTTTTTACGCGGGTCCCGGTGCTGAACGTTTGCAAGGCGAATTCGAACTGGTAGGGCATGAAGTAAATCACATCGCCTTCAGTCCAGATGGGATGCTACTGGCTACCAGCGCTTCGGATAGTCAGTCTGTGCGGATGTGGGACATCTCAGGCGGGCAAGGGATAGAGTTAATGACAATAGAGAAACACACTCGCCCAGTGAATTGCGTTGCTATCAGCCCCGATGGCAAGACGTTGGCATCGGGGTCGAACGACAAAACCGTGCGGCTATGGGGCCGAGTGGTCAAAAGGCAAGAATGGGAACGGTTGAAACGAGAGCGTGAGGAACGAGCACATAAAGCGCGGCAGCGCAGAGAACGAGTGCGCAGAGAGCGGGAACGTAGGGAGGGCACGCGATGGCGACGGCAGCGCGAGGGCCGCTGCGAGGAGTGCGGCACCAAGTTGGGCTTTTTGGAGAAATTGGCCGGGCACACTCGGTGTAAGCTGCATAGGTGAAGATAGTTCAAGTTCCAGGGAAGAAAGCCACCAGAATAAAAACCGGTGAAAGCCGTTTCCACTTCCGAGTTCGTGTAATTCGTGGCAAAAATGGGAATGACAAGGAATGTCAAGCAGCATCGGCTTACTGAACGAAAAACCGCTTCATGCCGCGCTAAAGGAGTGGTACGCGCGACCCGGAGACCGGCTTGAAGTGTCGGTTGATGGGTTCGTGATTGACGTAGTGCAAGGCGCCCTCTTGGTGGAGATCCAGACGGGCAATTTCGCATCCTTGAAGTCGAAGCTGACAGAGCTGACGCGCGCTCACCCTGTGCGATTGGTATATCCCATCGCCCAGGAGAAGTGGATCGTTAAGCTGGCCAAGAAGGATGGAAGTGGCCCAACAAACCGTCGGAAATCGCCCAAGCAGGGAAAGGTGGAAGATGTATTCTGGGAGCTGGTCAGTTTTCCCGAACTGCTTCGGAGCCCCAACTTCTCGCTGGAGGTATTGCTGATCCAAGAGGAGGAAGTGCGACGGTACGAGGGAAAGCACAGGTGGCGGCGACGAGGATGGGTGACGGAGGAGCGCCGCTTGCTGGAGGTAGTGCAACGGAGATTGTTTGAGACGCCAGCGGACGTCCGTGCCCTTCTCCCGATGGGGTTGAGGGAGCCGTTTACGACGGAAGATTTGGCGGATGCTACTGACTGTCGGCGGAAGTTAGCGCAGAAGATGGCTTATTGCATGCGGAAAATGGGCGTGATTGAACGTGTCGGGAAACGTGGAAGAGCAAATCTGTATGCCAACTGTCTACTAAACCACTAGTGAGGATAAATGGGTTCATCAAAATCCAAGAAGGCTAAACGAAGGAGAAGATGCGGGCGTAAGCGGAGGCAGACACCGCTTGAGAGCCTCAATCGCAGGCTGGAGCAAGGCTCCCTTCGCAAAGATCAATTTATCATTGAGCCGGGCGGGGCAGTGAAGATGTCCGAGGTGCTGACGGACTTTGTAGAGCCATACTTCGAATTCGCCGGCGCCGACGCTGCCCATCGAAAGCTGTTGATGTTAGCCATCGCGGCCTGGAACACCTCCTTGCTTCCTGAAGAGGAGCAACAAGACATGGTTGACAAGGTTCTAAGAACAATGCCAGCAACCTGTGAGGAGTCGAAAACAGAGCTGAGAGAAACCGTCAAGGTGTTAATCGCGCGAAAGAAGACGCACTTCTCCGAATACACGCGAACGATACTTGATTTTGAACTGACAGATGTGAGAGAAGGCTATCACCTATCTGTCGCTTCGACTCTGGAAAGGCCGCCCTCGCCGTATAAGTAGATCAGCAAAAGTTCTTTTGATTTTTTAACCTGCTACGGAAGGACGTCCGTTCGGTTGAGCCCTTCGGCAAGCTCAGGACAGGCTCACGGCGAAACCTCGTTCCGATTTCGCGGCCAGGCTAACCTTCGGCAGGGCAGAGACGCCCCGTGGTAGCGGTTTTAGCGAGTGAAGAATTAGAATATGGACACCAAACCCCTGCGCTTCATCGGCGAACCCATAGAAGCCCAATTCGATCAGCCACCCACGCTGGAGAAGAAGCCAGGTTGCCCCGACCAGTTTGTCTGGCAAGGCAAGACCTACCGCGTCATCGAGAAACTGAGCGAATGGCACGACTATGGCCGTCGTGGTCGCATGGCCGTGAATATGCGCCCTGCCCATGCCGCCACGGCTTCGCGTCGTGGCTCATGGGGCGTGGGGCGGGATTATTACCGAGTGCGCACCAATAGCGGCCAGGTCTTTGATCTGTACTACGATCGGGCGCCAAAGAAAATTGACGACCGCAAAGGATCGTGGTTCCTATACCGAGAGATGTCCGGCATCGCGGCAATAGAGGACGGGACTGGCGGATGATGCAACAAGAACTAAGCATGATACATGCGACCCTGTGCTATTTGATACGAGGGAACCCACCCAGCGAAATCCTGTTGGGGCTGAAGAAGGCCGGCTTCGGCGCAGGGAAATACGTCGGCTTTGGCGGAAAGATCGAAGCAGGTGAAACGGTAACGGGAGCCGCCGCCAGAGAACTACAGGAAGAGACAGGGGTCAAGGTCTGCGAAAAGGATCTCCAGTATGTGGCCCATTTGACGTTCCTGTTTCCCGCCAAACCCGACTGGAGTCATGTGGTGTACGCATTCCTGGCAACCAAGTGGGAGGGCACTCCAAGGGAGAGTAGGGAGATGATTCCTGCCTGGTTTGCGATGAACAACATTCCTTTTGAACGCATGTGGCACGATGTTTACTTCTGGCTTCCGCGCGTCCTCGCAGGGGAGCGCATACGAGCAAGCTTCACCTTCAAAGATGATAACGAAACCGTAGATGAATTCAAGCTAGAACCGTGGCTCTGAACGCGATGTCACGTTTTGGAACGATCTGGGCAGCCACCAGGAACCTGGTGGCTGCGCCGAGAAATGCCCGAATCATACACGGAGGGGAAAATGGCTCGAAAGAAAAAGCAACTCACTCGTAAACAACGCAAGCAACAGCGTCGCGAGGCAATGGAGCGCAAGCGAAAAGAGCGGGGCTGGGAGCCTCCGCCGGCAGGTCCCGCTCCCGGCATAGACGGCGTATTTGAGGACATGCTTCCCCTCTTCCCCGAGATTGACGCCCCTAATACGCCATCTATCTCTACTGCTGAACGACTCCTGACTACCTTGATGGCCAGTGATAGCATGGCGGACGAACCCGAATTCAAGGAGATATTCGTTGACCCCATGCTCTGCCTGGACACTTTCTCCGAAATCGTCCAAGAAATGGGCATAGAACCCGAATCAATGAGCAAGCTCCCAGATGAAGAGCGTGAAGATGCTCAGATGACAATTCGGGAAGAGATCACACGGCGGCTCCTGACTGATGAGCTGCGCCAAGACATAATTGATGGTCTCAATGACTTGCGGCTACGCCTGAAACAGTCTGGGGGCCACCAGGAAAAAGTGGCCCAGGCCGCCATGCTGCAATCATTCTTGACTTCGGCGAGCCCGGTCGAGCCGGGCGGAGATATGGGCAGCGGGATCTGGCCCATGCTTGGTTTGGTGCAAGCTATCTTCATGCGAGGTTTGATGATCGGCTTTGAGCTAATGGAAGCGGCCAGGGAAGTTGAAGAGACACTTGGTCTCGACGAGAGTGAAGTCGCCCTGCCTGAGGCGCTGGCCCAATCAAGCATTTTGAGACAGAAAGTGGACTCACTGTTAAAAAAAGTGCCTGGGCTGCTTGGATTCATGAAAAAGCACACCGACAAGGCCTGGGAAGAAGGAGTTGACGCTCTATTCACCGGCGATCTGTATCTCGAGCTTTACTCGCCAGAAGAACTGGCAACAGCCTTCGACATCTTCGGGGCAGCATTCAGGCCTGACCTTGCCGAAGAAATAGAGACCCAAGACCCTCTCCAATTGAAGGTAGCAGAAAAAGAGTTTGCAGCTCTCATACAGCAGTTGGACGACTACCTAACCCAGCTATTCACACCAGAGCGGCTTGATCGGTTACGAGCGAGACTGGCTGTGACCCTGAAAGATCCAGCGTACAAGAAATGGTTAGGCTTCTTGTATATACTGGTGGAGTACATGGCGAACGAAAACGCAGTGGAGATTGAAATGCGGTTTCTTCTCCAGGCACTACTAG